>NZ_JAPFPW010000001.1:0-300000 GCF_026155325.1 Desulfobotulus pelophilus
GCCTTCCGTAAAGGATACCCCCGCCCCTCCGGAAGATGCCTTTGATACGGGCAGTGACACCCTGAGTCAGGATGACATAGAAGCTCTTCTTTCCGGCGGTGGCGGCAAGCCTTCCGTAAAGGATACCCCTGCCCCTCCGGAAGATGCCTTTGAGGCGGGTAGTAACACCCTGAGTCAGGATGACATTGAGGCTCTGCTTGCCGGCGGCGGCGACAAACCTTCCGTAAAGGATACCCCCGCCCCTCCGGAAGATGCCTTTGAGGCGGGTAGTAACACCCTGAGTCAGGATGACATTGAGGCTCTGCTTGCCGGTGGTGGAGAGGCATCTTCTCCTGTTTCTCAGGGTGACAACTCTCTTTCCGCAGACGGGGACAACCCGGATTTTGTGGGTCAGAATGAAATAGATGCCCTTCTATCGGACAGGGGGGAAGGAGCCCCTTCCTCCGTTTCGCCTTCGGAGGATTTTGATGGCGGAGAAGGCGGTCTCGGTGTTTCGCAGGATGAAATTGATCGTCTGCTGGGAATCACACCAGAGATAGCACCGAAAGGCCGTTCGGATTCGCTGTCAGAAAAAAGTGAGAGCCTGCCTCCCTATGAAACGGAGACAGGCTCTAATCTCATCAGTCAGGCCTATCTGGACGCCTTGCTGGAAGCAGAAAAAAGGGAGCAGGAAAAAGGGCCTGAGCCTCCTCCTGCCACGGAACCAGTGTCGAAAAAGGAAAAACCGCAGGGCCTTGAGCCGTCGGAAGATGATTTTATTCTTCAGGATGATATCGACAAGCTGCTGGCGGGCGTGGACAAGGAGGCAACGGGAGGCGACAGTCTGGAAAGCGACCCCCTGATTTCCCGTGAAGACATTGAAAATCTGCTGGAAGATGTGGAAACTGGCGGTGATGGTGATGGGGGAGGAGGTGAAGATGTTCTCGACCTCATTTCCCAGCAGGATCTGGAAAAACTCATGCAGGATGTGGGGGTGGAGGAAAAGGCCCCAGAGCGTGAAAATGTTGTAGAGCCGGTATTTGAGGAAGGTAAGGAAGTTCTCAGTCAGGAGGATCTGGATGCTCTTTTGCAGGATGTGGAGGGGTCTTCCGATGCCGATATTTCTATGGATTTTTCGTTTCCGGGGAAATCCATAGAAGAAAGTGCTCCCTCTTCAGAGCCGGTCAAGCCTGCTCCTGCCGGATCCCTGCCGCCGGAGGAAGATCGTGTTGTTCTCATGCCTCCGGATGAGAACAACAGAAACAAGGGAAAAGCGGGGAAGAAATGGATCATGGCGTTGGCTGCCGGGCTTGCGGCCCTTATAATAGCCGGTGGAGGGGGTGTGTGGCTGTTGAGATCCCCGGAGCTCCCTACCCCCGTTGGACCCATGGCAGAAGCACCGGTTCCCGTTGCTGCGGAGCAGGGCGAGGTGCGGGATGTCTTGTCTCCCCTTCCTTCCTTTATCTCCCTCGCCGTGCCTGGTTTTCTGGTGCCATCCTCTCCGGGAGTTGCCCATGCCGCTTATCTGGTGGCGGATCTGTCCGTTGATCTTGCTCCGGAAGCAGCCCGGCGTTTTGAAGCAGAGCCTGCCCGTTTCCGGGATGTGGTGTATCAATCATTGAAGAGGATTGTGGATGCATCCGCTAAAACAGAAATTACGGAAGAAAATTTGCAGAATGAACTGATGGATGCCCTCAATCAATCTTTTCGGGAGAGGGTGGTTCTGAGGGTGGTATTTACCCATTTTTCCATAGGCTGATCCGGCGGACAACCCCGCATGGTTCCGGTAGAAGGAAGCGGCAGCTCCCAGAATCCGGAATTACAAGGAGGCAGCATGACAACCATTCCCAATCTTAATATGGTGATTCAGCAGGGCGGGGCTGTGCGTGAGGCCCATAATCTCAAAGCTCAGCCCTATGACAGTGCACAGGCGGCTCTGGCTGTTCAGCCGGAGCGGGAAGCCCGCCGTCGGGAAGAGGTGCAGCTTAGTGAAGAAGCTTCGCTGCGAGCCGGCAAAGACGGGAAGGACAGCAGGCGGGATGAGCAGGAGTCTTCCGGTAAAAAGAACCCGGAAGAACAGAAAAAAAAACAGGACGTGCAGCATTCCGATGGTGTGGGAAGTCTGTTTACTACCCGCGCGTGATCTTTTCTGGTGAGGGCTCTTTGTGGATACGCTTCTGTACTGGATTGCCATACCCATGGCAGCGAATATTCTGCTGATTTTTTTTGTGGTCCTGAGTCTCAGGCGGTTGGCGAAACGGCTGGAGGAGAATGCGGTACATTCGGCTGTCAATCGTGTTCTGGCAACCCTCCGTCCTATGGTCAAGGAAGCGCAGGAGCTTTCCGTGGCCTTTGATGGTCAGCTGCGGGAAAAACAGAGGTTGATTCATAGCCTGAATGAAAACCTTGATCGTCGGATTACGGCCCTGAACCTTCTTGTGAACCGTACGGAAGTAAGGTTGCAATCTCAAGAGAATCATCGTCATATACCGGAATCGGCAGATGTTCAGGAGACGGTTCTGGAGCTGGCCTCCCAGGGAAGAAGTGTGGAGCATATTGCCCGTGAGCTGGATGTGAGTCCTGGTGAGGTAAGCCTGATTCTTGACCTGAAACGTAAGCTGGATGCCCTTTCCGGCTAGATGCAGGAATGCTTGTGTCTTTTTCTGTTTCCCTATCATCCCTTACGGGCTTCCGTGAACAGAGCCGTCTGGAAAAACTGCTGCAGCCGGGAGCCCGCATCCGTGCAAGGGTCACCGCTGCTTTGGGTGATGGGAGAATCCGTCTGGCGTTTGGCGGGCAGAGTCTTTTGCTGCGGCCGGAAAAACCCCTTGCGGAAGGAACCCTGCTGGAACTGAGGGTGCACGCCACTCCCAAAGGTCCTGTTCTGGAAATTGTTACGGATGCCTCCCCATCTGAAAGAATTGCATCCCCGTCTCAGCCAGCCCCTTCCTTTTCGTCTCAGAGTACGGGATCGTTTGGGCGTATGCTGCAGCTTCTGGCTTTTCTTGGCCAGCGCTCTGGCTCCGTGACCTCCGGAGGAGAAAGGATGTCCTTTCTTCTGCCTCGCATTCCTATGAACGCAGATCCATTGGAAATCCGGAATCTTTTGCGTGATCTGGTCAGACTGCTGTTCCATGACCCGGTCCCATCTCAGGGACTGCGCAGTGGCACGGTTGTCAGGGAGATGCCTTTTTTCTTTTCCCTTGAGACCCTGGCAGAAAAGGAAGGGGGGGTGGAAGGCCGTCAGCTGGTAGAGGAGTTTCGGGAGAGCCTGGCAAAGAATCTTGTGGAACAGAACAGAATCTATATTCCCCTTCCCCTTGGGCTGGATAGTCTGTTTCTTCTGGGCCGTTTTTATATGGATCTGGGAGATGGGGGAAGGGGTGAGACAGGTTCCCGCATACTTCGGGCTGGTTTGTCCCTCGATCTGGAAAGTCTTGGGCGCATACGGGCGGATGCGTTATTGCTTGGCAAGGATCTTCAGCTGGGCTTTGGTGCGGAAGCTCAGGATATTCTGGCTCTTTTTGAAAATGGTATGCCCGATCTGATGCAGAGGTTGCAGTCCCTTGGTTTTCATGTTCTTCCCGTTCGCTATCATGTGCTGGATGAGAGGGGGAAAGAAGAGGAAGAAGAAAGCAGGGCGCAGGGAGGATGCGGTATCATTGTTTGAAAAAGTAAGCGGATACCAAACTGAAAAGTTCAATAAAAATAGAATAAACCGATGGAAGGCTTCAAGGTTCTGAAAGAAGAATATCTAAGAGCTTCCAGCGCCATGAAGCCATCGATGGGATTCAGCATACGGGTGTTAACGACATGGGTTGCCGCACATTTGTAACTGATTTTGGTTGAAAGTGGTGCCATACCTTTGGCCGCTGGGGGTAATTCTTTGTTCTTTTACAACCTGATTGCCCTGGTATGTTCGGTGGGTCCAGGATCTCACTGTGTAAATTGGTCCTGTGGGTCCGCAGCTTATGGTAAAATCGGGGTCATATCGTTGGGCTCTTTCAAGGGTCCGCTTTGCTTCCTGTTGCAGGCACTGGTACGAAGCCGGGTTGGCCAGAGCGTTGAGTACAAGGACAGATAAAAATAAAAAAGCATAGAAAAGGGTAAGGGCAATTGTTTTTTGCATACAACCTCCTCTCCGGGATTAAAAATATGGTTTCGTCTTGTATTCAGCCTGCATGAATGGGTGGAACCATGCAGAACAAGCTTTTAAAAAAATCAATTTTATTCAGATAAATAAATATAGCATCCATATAGCCATCAAGCAACGGCGTTGTTGTGATGATGGAGAAAGATGGCTGAGTTATATGAGCTGTTTAGGTCAAAGAGGTTTGTGGAGGGGCTGGGTGTAAAACAAGAAAAGTGAATTGATATGGATAAAAAATCACAATCCGGAAAGGAGTCCCGTCGCAAGGCTGTGGCTTTGCGGTATAAAGCTCTGGAGGACGCAGCCCCCAAGGTTCTGGCCAAGGGCAGAGGCAGCCTTGCGGAGAGAATTCTGGCACTGGCGGAAGAGTACGGCATCCCCGTAAAGGAGGACAGGGATCTGGTGACTCTCTTGGAAAAGCTGGATGTGGGCAGAGAGATTCCGCCGGATCTGTATCAGGTTGTGGCAGAGCTCCTTGCCTTTGTTTACCGTACGGGAAACAATCACCGTAAATAATCGGGCCGGAAATTCTGGTTTTTTGTGTTGGATTGGCAGGAGACTGAAAGATTGCTGGCCTGTTTTTCCGTAAAAGAGCCTTGTTGGTGCACCCGGCATTTTTTTCCCTGTACCCGTCAAATTTTCTGAGGCTTTTGCGTCAATGATGTGGCGCATAGATGCAGATGGCTTGAGCCATGGTTCCGGAACGCCCTCCCCGTGGGCTTCTTGGGGTTATGGCATTTTTTTTGCTTGGTTGGTGGGGAGGAATAAAGGAGGCAAGCATGATTCTTCAAATGACAAGACCGGTACAGGGCGGGTTGCGCCAGGAGCGGCATTTTGAGAACACATCCAACCACCTCGCGAATGTGGATACCCCCGGTTTCAAGAAAGATATCGTATCCTTTGACAGTGCTTTCAAAGCACAGCTGAACACGGACCTGAGCCAGGGGTCGGTTCGGGTAACGGGAAATGATCTGGATTTTGCTCTGGAAGATGAGGGCTTTTTTGTCATCGAAACTCCCAGAGGCCTTCGGTATACCCGTAACGGTAACTTTACGGTGAACGCGGAAGGTTTTCTTGTCACCCAGCAGGGAGAGCCTGTGCTGGCAGGAGGCGTTCCCCTTGGCGTCGGAGACGGCAGGCTGTATGCCGACAGCCAGGGCAACATTTTCGTGGATGAGGAGCTGGTGGCCGCTCTGGACGTGGTGACCTTTGCCAATCTGGAAGATCTGGAAAAAGAGGGCCGCACTCAGTTCCGTTACAAAGGTGATGCGGAGGATGCCCTGCTGCCGGCGAATATACGCATGAAACAGGGGGCGCTGGAAATGGCCAATGTGGATGTTGTGGAAGAAATGAGTCACATGATTTCCATACACCGAATGTATGAAATTCAGCAGAAAATGATGATGACCATTGATGAGATGGATACCAAAGCCATTACGGAGCTGGGCCGTTCACCGGCGTGATGCGGTGCCAATGATGATTCAGGACAGGTACAGTGAGGGGAGGACTCCATGATACGAGGTCTCTGGACGGCTGCTTCAGGAATGGTGGCCCAGCAGATGCAGACGGATGTGGTGGCTAATAATCTGGCCAACACCAATACCACGGGTTTCAAAAAAAGCAGGGCCAATTTTCAGGATGTGATGTACCAGACCATGCTGGTGGCTGGCGCTATTACTCCCGGTGGAGGACAGATTCCTTCGGGTATTCAGGTAGGGCTTGGGGTTCGTCCTTCCAGTGTGCAGAAGATTTTTACGGAAGGGGATTATACCCAGACGGGTAATGATCTGGATTTTGCCATAGAGGGCCGGGGTTTTTTTCAGGTGATGCATAATGGGGAACCCCTTTATACAAGGGCAGGGAATTTCACCAGGGATTCGGATGGTTTTATCACAACGCCTGCGGGAGACCGTCTGCAGCCGGAAATTGCCATTCCTCCGGAAACAATTCTGATCACCATGCAGTCCAACGGTATGCTCACCGCCCATGGGCCGGGAGAGGAAATTCTTTTGCAGGAACAGATAACTCTTTTCAATTTCATTAACCCTTCCGGACTTTTTGCCATGGGACAGAATCTGCTGCGGCCGACGGAAGGATCGGGAGAAGCCATTGAAGGCATACCTGGGGAAGATGGGCTGGGAACCCTTGCCAACAATTATCTGGAAATGTCCAATGTGAGTGTTGTGGAAGAAATGGTGGCCATGATTGTGGGGCAGCGCGCCTATGAGGCCAACTCCAAAAGTGTGCAGACGGCGGATACCATGCTGGGGCTGGCTAACGGTCTGAAGCGGTAGCCGCAGGCTTTTGAAGAGAGAAGTGAAAGGCTGGCCTGACACATGCATCAGACTGGGAAGCGAAACCATGGAACGATTCAGGTGGCTATATATCATAGGGCTTATTCTGGTGCTGGGAACGGAAGGGGCTGGTGCCCCGGTGAGGGTGGTGCTGCCGGAGTCTGTATCGGTCAGGGGAGATGAAATTTTTCTGGGACAGGTTGCCCGGATTGATGGGACTTCTGATTTGGATGATTTTTCCCTTGGTCGCAGTCCCGGACCGGGAAGCAGCCTGAACCTGCCGGGTAGCCGTATCCGTATCCGCATTCTTCAGCAATTTCCCGATGCAGAATGTGAGATCCCCGGGATTGTAAGGGTGGAACGTCAGGGCCAGCATATTTCAGAAGAGCGGGTCCGTGTACTGGTGCATGAGGCCCTGCAGAAAGAAAACAGGGATGTTTCCGTGCGGATCCGGGATTTGCGCCTGGTGGGTCAGAATGTTTTCGCTCTGGGCCGATTGACTCTGGGAAGACTGGAAACAACGGGAACGGGAAGCCGGGTCCGGGGACAGTTTCCTGTTTATGTGGATGGAAACAGTGCGGGTAATCTACGGTTTGTTGCGCAGATTGATCGCATGGGTACCGTTCTGGTGGCTACCAGAAATCTGGAGAAAGATGGCATGATTCGTCCGGAAGATTTGCGGCAGGAACGAAGGGACATTACGGGTTTGAGGGGGGATGTGCTCAGCCATCCGGATCAGGCTCTGGGAATGGCCCTTCGTCTCAGGGTGGGTGAAGGGGATGTGCTGCGTTCTGATCGGCTGATCCGCCCCCCTCTTGTGCGGCGGGGAGATCCGGTTCGCATGGTTGTGGAAAGTGATAACCTGAGGGTGCATACCTCCGGTCAGGCACTGCGGGACGGTGGACTCGGGGACCGCATTCCCGTGGAAAACCTTCGCACGGGTAAGGTGGTGCAGGGAGAAGTGATGGCCGCAGGGCGGGTGCGTTTGGCCTTTTAAGAATGCTGGAGGTGCAGGATGGACAGAAAACGATGGCTGCTGACGGGAGTGGGTCTGGCTATGCTGGCCGGATGTGGTGGAAGTCCCCCTTCCCAGCAGGCTTCTCTGGCTCCCCATGCAAGGGGTGTGGAGGCACCGGCTGCTTTTTTTGGTGCCGTTCCTCCAGCAGAGGGATCTCTCTGGAGCGAATCCGGTGATATGCTGTTTACGGATCAGCGGGCCAGACGGGTTGGGGACACGGTGATTGTGGATATCGTGGAAAATGCTTCCTCTCAGGTGGCGGCCAATACCAAGCTGGAACGGGACAGTACCACAAGGGCTGGAATCCCCAATGCTTTTGGGCTGACCAATAATCTGGGTGGAAATATTGATCCGGCGCGGCTGTTTCAGGCCAATACCGTTACAGATTTTGACGGCTCAGGAAAAAGTGACCGCTCCGGACGGATTACCGCCTCCATTGGAGCCCGTGTGGTGCAGGTTTTGCCCAATGGCAATGTGATGGTTTACGGAAGCAGGGAACTCAGGGTGAATCATGAAACCCAGTATATAACGGTTTCAGGAGTGATCCGTCCTAAGGATATCGGTTCAGACAACCGGGTGCAGTCTACGGTTCTTGCGGATGCCCGCATAGAATATTCAGGTCGTGGCGTGATTGCAGAGAAGCAGAAGCCCGGGTGGATGACAAGGGTTATTGACAGGTACTGGCCTTTCTAGGCTGGTCCATGCCGGAGGATGCCATGGCAGGATGGAACGGAAATAAAAAGGGCTTGTATCTGGCTTTCTTTTTGGCAGCGGTACTGTGGGTACCGGCCCATGGTGCACGCCTGAAGGACATGGGTGCCTTTCAGGGCGTGCGGTCCAATCAGCTGGTTGGCTATGGCATTGTGGTGGGACTGGATGGGACGGGGGATAAAAACAGCCCGCTTACCACCCAGGCACTGGCCAGCATGATGGACCGCATGGGGATCAGTATAGACCGGAATCAGATCAATGTGAAAAACGTTGCGGCTGTTATGGTTACGGCTAATCTGCCTCCTTTTGCCCGTGTGGGCAACAGGCTGGATGTAAGTATTTCTTCCATGGGGGATGCCAAAAGCCTCGGAGGTGGTACCCTGCTGCTGACTCCGCTGAAGGGGGTAGACGGTCATGTCTATGCCCTTGCTCAGGGAGCTTTGGCCCTTGGGGGGCATGGTGCAGGAGGGGCAGGGGGCGGGCAGACCAAAAACCATCTGCTGGCGGGCCGTATTGCAGGGGGGGGAACCGTGGAGAGGGAAATCCCTTTCCGGCTGGATGGTCGTTCCAGTCTGACCCTTTCTTTGTATCAGCCGGATTTTACAACGGCCATACGGGTAACGGAAGTGATCAACCGGGCATTGGGGGAGCCGCTGGCAAGGGCTCTGGATTCCGGGGCCATCGGTATCCGCGTACCGGAGCATCTGCAGAATTCCATCCCCATGTTCATTGCGGGGATTGAATCCCTTGAGGTGGATCCGGATATGCCGGCCCGCATTGTGGTGAATGAAAAGACAGGAACGGTGGTTATTGGTGAGAATGTGAGAATTTCCACGGTGGCTGTGGCCCACGGTAATCTGAGTATTTCCGTGAGGGAAATGGCAAGGGTGAGTCAGCCGGAAGCCTTTGGCGGAGGCGAAACCGTTGTGGTTCCGGAAACGGAAATTGAGGTGGATGAGGAAATGGCCAATGTCATGCTCATGGGGGGCGGTGCCACTATAGGCGAGCTGGTACGCGCGCTCAATGCCATTGGTGTGACCCCAAGGGATATGATCAGTATTTTTCAGACCATCAAGGCAGCCGGTGCCCTGCAGGCGGATCTGGAGATTATGTAGGACCCTTAAAGACCGTAAAGACCTTAAAACTGTAGAGACGTAAGAATCGTAATGGATGTTCAAGCAGCAGGGAGATGTTCTATGCGTCTGGATAGCGGTGTACAGATGGCAATGGTTTCGGAATCCAGAATAGCCGGGGACGTGAAGGCGGCGGCAAAGATTGCCGAAAAGGAAAGGCTGAAGGAGGCCTGTGCCGGTTTTGAGGCCATCATGCTTCAGACCATGATGAAGGCCATGCGGCAAACTTTGCCGGAAGGAGGCATTTTCAACCGCAGTCAGGCAGAAGAGATATGGGAGTCCCGCATGGATGAGGAATTGGCTGATCGTATTTCCAGAGGTCATAACAGCCCAGGATTGCGTGATTTTCTTTATCGTCAGCTGGCAAGGCCGGACTCGGAAGGGTGATGGTCTTTTGATTGTGGAATGGTATTTGGCACCAGAAGATGGTGGCACATATTATGCAAAAAAATTTATGCAAAGGGTCGGATGTGCCGATCTTTTGCATAGTTTTTTAGAAAGATCAAGAATCTGTAAGGAGGCACGGTATGGGACTCAAGGAAGAGCTGATGGCCCTTTACCAGGAAAAAATTACCTGCTTTGAAGGTCTGCTCGATGTGCTGGACAGGGAAGCAGAGGTGTTGAAATCGGGTGATGTTACCCCTCTCTGGATTCTGGCCGAAGAAAAACAGGCCGCAGCCGCAGCCATTCTTGCTGTGCGGGAACGGATTATCCAGACCATGTCTCTGGCAGGCCGTACCATGGATGTGGATGGTATGCATTTTCAAACCGATCTCCTTGCGGGCCGCCTTTCTTTTGATGAAAAAAAGGTACTGGAGCCCTTTTTTCTTGCTGTGCATACCTTGCGGGAACAGGTGAAAAATACGGCAGACGCCAATCTGGGTTATGTTCGTCTCTGTCTGGATGTGGTGGGTGAAATGATGTCTGCTTTTATGCAGCCCCGGCAGCAGGCGGGTTATGACCGTAACCGCCGCATGGCAGGTGCCGCCAACGGGTATGTCAACCGGAGGGTCTGACCATGGCCGGAATTAACAGCACCATGAATATTGCAAGGCAGGGCCTTGCCGCCCAGCAGCTGGGGCTGAATGTGACGGGTCACAATATTGCCAATGTGAACAATCCCTCCTTTTCCCGTCAGTCCGTACCTCAGGCAGCCAGTTCGCCCATTAACCAGTCCGGTTTTCTTTTGGGTACTGGCGTTGAAAGTCAGCAGGTCCGGCAGTCTGCGGATCAGTTGCTGGAGGACCGCATCACAACCCAGAAGTCGGCTTATTCCGCATCGGAAGCCTTCATGAGCTATATGAAAGTTCTGGCCGGGATGTTCAGCGAAAGTTCCGGGACCAGCATCAGTAAGCTTCTTCCGGATTTTTGGGACTCCTGGAACACCCTTGCCAATAATCCCGATGGCGCTGCGGAGCGCATGAATGTGTATGAAAACGGGGTGAAACTCAGTGAGCGCTTCAATATTATGGAAAGGGATCTCTGGCAGATGGAGCAGGATCTGCATACGGATATTCAGAGCGGTGTACACAGGGTCAATCAGCTGACCGTTGAGATTGCCCGTCTGAACCAGTCCATCATGGGGCAGGAAAGTCAGAGAACTTCCAATGACAACAGAGATCTCCGCAATGAAAAAATCAAAGAGCTTTCGGAAATTATTGATATCAAAAGCTTTGAGGATGAAAAGGGTGCGGTAACCATTACCACCGCAGGAGGTTTCCCTCTGGTTTCCGGTAATTCATCCTATGATCTGAAGTACGAATCCGGTCAGGTGAAGTGGGTTGCCTCGGACGGTGGAAGGGTGGACATCACGGAGCGCATACAGGGAGGAAAACTCGGGGGCTGGCTGGAAATGCGGGATGTGGAGATTCCCCGTTACCGGAGAGAAATGGACGCCCTGGCCAGAGAAACCATCTGGAATGTGAACAAAAGCCATAGCATGGGGGCCGGTTCCTACTACATGACCGAACCTCTGAAAGGGACTTATCAGCCCAGGGAAAGCAACTGGCTGGCCACCCTTCCTTACGGAGAGCGTATCGATTATTCAAAGGATTTTGGTATGTGGGTGGAAAACAAGGGTACCATTCCCTCTTCCTATACCCAGACCGTTGTGGATATGGGTGTTTCCACGGCTGCCACACAGAACTGGTCCGGTACGGGAGCTGCGGACAGTCGTTATGATTTTGAGGTGGTGCGCAGCGGTACCACGGGAGAATCCCTCTGGCTGGCTGACGGGCAGAATCTGGGTACGGTACAGACGGCCGGTGATCCGGAAACGGCCCTGGCCCAGGCCATTCGACGACAGACTCTGACCATCACCGATGGCAGCGGGAATGTGCAGACCCTTGAGATCGGCCACGGAGAAGGGATGATCGAACCTTCATCCGCCGCCATTGCGGCGGCCCTGAACGGGGTGGACGGTCTGCAGTCCTACAGTCTTTCCAATCAGCTGGAACTGGATATTGATTCCATTATGGGCAGTGCACATATGCAGGAACATGATGAGGTCATGTTTACTCTGATAGCGGGCGATATCCGGGAAGAGGTGGTATTCCGGGTTGGGGAGGATGATGCGACCACACGCTCCAATTTTGATGCTGCCCTGAGGGCTGTTGTGGATCAGTCCGAGGATCTGAATCTGGAGTTCGACCCTTCCTCCGGTGCTACTGTGGCGGTTCTGAAGAGCGCGAAGGGTGATAATCTGGGTATTGCCGATTTCCGGGTAGTGGATAATACCAGCATGTCACTGGATACTTTTGTGGAAGATGGAGGTGGATCCGGTCTGGCTTCCTTTACCCTTGGAGGGGTAGAAATCCGTTTTCATATAGATGAAAGTGATCAGGAAGCGACGGCAAAAAATCTGGAAGCGGCCCTGATGCGGGAAAAGACGGCTTTGCAGAGCCGTGGGATTTCATGGGAGCGGAATGGCAATGCCGTAAACCTCTGGGGAAGCGGCGGCGCGGTGATGGATATTAGCGGCCTGAATACCCGCCTGGATGATGAAGCCAGTGCGGGAACCGGTGGCTTTACGGTGACAGGAGCTTCCGGAACCCTTGTGGATAATACGGACGCAGGCAGTGTTGCCCTGGTTGGGAATACCGTTTCCGGAGTGACGGTGGCTCCCGATGAGCAGGCTGCGGGTACCGTAACTCTGGGTGTGGATTCAGAAGCACTTGGCGGTGGCGGACCTGATTCAGCTATGAAAACCGCCACTTTCACCGTTTTTGCCGCACCGGGTATGGAAATCCGCAGCAGCGCGGATCCGGCCAGAGGCAGCCTGTTCAATGTCACGGCGGACAGCTCTGTGCCTGCGGCCAATGCCATCCTCACCTTGGGCGGGGACGGGGGCTTTACGGATTTTAATGTTGGGGATGTGGTTTCTTTTCAGGTGGATGGTGTGACCGTGACCTTCCCTGTCACGGCATCGGATGACCGCACGCTTGCCGGAGATCTGGAAACAGCCCTGTTGGGTGCCGGGCTGGATGCCTCTTTGTACCGCATTGCAGGATCGGGCAGCTCGGTTTCCATTCTGCGCAATGATGGGGAAAATATCCGCATTTCAGACTTTGAGGTTGCCGGTAACCCGGCTGCTAAACTTAGTGTGGTAACGGGCAGTGGTTTCGGACTGGAAGGGCCTTTTCAGTTGGTTCTTGACAATGCCAATCCCCATGCGGAGTCTGCTGTTTTCGGTACGGGTGCCGCCATGGAGTGGCGGGAATATGACAGTAATGGTGAGTTCACGGGCCGTTCGGGGCTGATTCCCATTCAGGATTCCGGTCCCTATGGGCTGAGTGGTACGGATCTTTCCTTTAATCTTGCCCCCGGAACACTTGTGGCGGGCAATACCTTCTCCATCAACACGGATGATGCAGGAAGGGCAGCTCCTCTGAATATGTCGCTGAAGGGTCGGGCCGGGAGCATCAATGACAGCTATATTTTTACCGTAAAACCCCCCGGTGGTGCCCTCGGAGAAGAAACGGTTACCCTTCAGTGGGAAAGTCGTTACGGCCATGGCGAGGTGGTGGTGGAGGTGGATGAACGCACAAAACCACCGATCTACGTAGAAGTGGATGGCATGCGTTTAGGTTTTGATTCCGGAATTCTTTTTAAAGATGATATTTTTGTCATCGAAACGGATGCCAATGGTAATGGCACCCTGCTCAAAGGATCGGACTGGCACTGGACCACAGACAGCTTTGCTGCCCAGTTCAATCGACAGGGTGAGGGCGTGACGGCCAGGGTACTGCATGACGGCAGTCTTGAATTTACCACGAAAACGCCCACCTTTGCCATCTCAGATCTAGGCTGCTCCGGTGTGAATGGTTTTTGTGATGTGAACACCCGTATAACCATACTGGATGCAACGGCCCTTCAGGAAGAAGCCCTTGATTTCGGACTGGAAAGGGATGAAGACGGCAAGTGGTCCATCCGCAATGATTATACCCGTGGCGTGGCAAGGCTTGTGCCCGAAGATGGTGATGATTCCGGCTTCGGCATAGACCTCAACGGTAACGGTCTTGCGGATATTCAGCTCAATTTTGATCAGCCCGTTACGGGTTCCGGTTATGTGGAGCTGGATATCCTGAAAAGAAAACCCGATCATTACGGCTTTGCCTTTTCCGGTGAAACAGCCCATGACAGCGGCCTGGCTGCGGCTCTGGGTGTGAACACCTTTTATACGGGTACGGATGCTGCCAGTATGAAGGTGAATGATGTGGTGAAGGAAACGGGGCTGATCAGTGCAGGCACCATAGATCCGGCAACGGGGAAGATTCGCCCCGGCGACGGCAGCACAGCCATTGCCATGGCCGATCTTCAGGGAAAGAGTATTCAGTTTGAAGAGTGGAGTTTTTCCCGCAGCGGCAAAGCCTTTGCCACCCAGACCGATGCCAGTCTGGAAGGCTATTATCAGAAAATAGTAGGCAATATGGGAACCCGCTATCAGACAGAGCTTCGCTCCATGGAGTTTTACGGTACCATGCTCTACAATCTCGGCCAGCAGAGGGATTCCCTTTCCGCCGTGTCACTGGATGAGGAAATGGTGAACCTTATCAAGTATCAGCAGGCTTATACAGCAGCGGCCAAATTGATCACCGTTTCCGATGAAATGCTCAGCACCCTCGTCAATATGAGGTGATTCCATGCGTGTACCCAATAAAATTCTTTTTGATACCTCCACCCACCGTCTCGGTAGCCAGAGCAGTGCCTATTACAAGGCCAATGAGGTGGTGACAACGGGCAAGCGGATTAATCATATTCATGATGATCCCATGGGGCTGGCTCAGGTCATGCGCCTGAATTCTTCCATTGCCGGTCTTGACCAGCTGGATAAGAATATGGATATGGGCAAAACGTGGCTGGATGCTTCGGATTCGGCCATGGACAGCATGAAGGAGCTGGTCATTGATGTCAATCTGGAGATCAGTCAGCTGGTCAGTTCCGCTGCCGGACCTCAGGAGAGAAATGATGCCATTGCCCGCATAGACGGAATGCTGCGGCAGATTGTGGATCTGGGTAATACCCAGGTGAACGGAAGCTATATTTTCGGGGGATCTCGTACGGATAAGCCTCCTTTTATCTACCATGACCGGGAGAATCCCCCTCGTGTCAGCTATGAGGGCGATGATGAGGCCTTTCGTATCCGTACGGGAGATCAGAAATCCATGGAAGTGGGCAGGGATGGGTCAACCATTTTTTATATGGATTATCTGAAGGTGAATGAAACCAACCACAGTCTTGTTTTTCAGGAAGACAGGGGTCTGGGACCCGCCTATCGGAAAACCATGACCGTTGAAATTCCCCATGGTTCCTATACGAAAGAGGAACTGGCCATGGAAGTGGAGAAGCAGATGAATGCGGCCTCCGCAGAAGATGGGTACGGGCTGAGTTATACCGTGCACTATGATAAGGAAACCAGCCGTTATGTCATCCGGGAAAAGGGGGCGGGTACGGACAGTTCTGTGCGTACGGAAATCCTCTGGAATACGGGCGGTAATCCCCGTGTGGAGAATGCCGCTGTAACCGGTTCCATTCCGCCGGAAAGCCTTACTGTGAACCTGAGAAATCCGGAACATCTCACCCTTGCCACCCAGGAGAATGAGCCCATGCGGCTTGTGTGGGACGGGAAGGACAGTTTTACCATTGAAAACAATCCGGGCTATGTTCTTCCCGGTAAGGTGAGCCCGGTGAACGGGAAAATTCTTTTGGACCTCAGCGACAATGGCCGCACGGATCTGGAAATAACGGTGGATATGGAAGGCATTCAGGCCGGAGACAGCATTGAGCTGAATCTGGTGCCTTTTACCGGTATGACCTCCATTGGCAGGGATATGGGCTTTTACGGCAGCAATACCAGTCTTCTGCCTCCGGTGAGCAGTACAACGCCACCCTATATCACAGCCATCGAAATTGGCGGAACCAATCAGAATATTGATTTCAGGGAAATCCATCCGGATGGCAGCTCCGTTGACCTTACAGCCAGTATAAGCCCTAAAAACTATGAAAGCATGGAAGAGCTGACCGCAGAGATCAAAAGGGCCATGGAAGAGGCTTCCCATGATGCGGGTCAGCTAGAAGTTCCTCCCCGTCCTGGCATTGAATATGCTGTCAGCTATGATCCGGCCACCAGCCGTTTCATGATCCGTGAGGAGGGCAGTACCCTGCATAGCCTGGAACTTCTTTGGGAAACGGGAAGTTCCTCGCGGGTGAGCAGTGCGGGAGAAAGCCTTGGTTTTCATGTCAATGATATGGTTATAGAGTCTCCCGTGGGGGATGCTGCCGTGCTGTTTGATGTGACACCGGAAAATAACCGCATTAATTTTACGGAATCCTTTGTCAATGCCGATGGGGAAATGGAAACCAGAACCCTCACGGCCGTTATTCCTGCGGGAGCCTACACCAGCGTGGCCGATTTTGAGGATGCTGTCAGCCAAGCCATGACCGATACCTCCGAGATGCTGGGTAACGGCGTGATCTATGATCTCAGCTATGGTTATGATCCCATTACGGGAATGGGAGACAGGCGTTTTTCCATGGAAGTGGATGCTTCTTCCATGGTGCCGCCACCCGCTGATCCCTTTGCCATTGGTTTTCTTTGGGAAAGTGGCGGGGACAGCCACCGAAGCATGGGTGCCATGCTGGGTTATGACTCTCACGATGTTGAAATACCTTTTCCGGATACAACTCCCATCACGTACACGGCGGATGAGGATGCGGTTCTTTTTCGTATCACCAAGGAAAACCGGCATTTGGATTTCCAGGAAGTGGATGAAAGTGGCAACCCGGGCAAGGTGCTTTCCATTATACTACCGACAAAAGAATATACGGACCCCCATGAGCTGGCGGCGGATATGGAGGCAGGGCTGCGGGAGGCTTCCCCTTCCGGGTTGCCGTATGCCGTGGGCTATGACGAAATCAGTAATACTTTTTCCATCCGGGGCGGTACTCAGGAGGTGAGTGAGGTCCGTTTTCTGTGGAACAGCGGACCCAACGCCCACAGAAGTGTGGGGCAGACCCTGGGCTTTGATCCTGCTGCGGATACGGTGGCCGGATTTCCCATGAGTGATGACAAGGTGGTCCGGGTTGTGCTGGATCAGAATAATAATCGTCTGGACTTCAGAGAGGTCGTGGGAAAAGGGGAGCATCAGGAGTTCTGCGAGCTGACGGCTGTGGTGCCGGAAGGTGAATACACGGACATGCAGGATCTGGCAAAAGCTATTGAAAAGGCAATGGAAAAGGAATCCCGTGACAAGGGATACGGTATCCGTTATGATGTCACTTACGATGAACAAACGGGAAAATTCGTCATCCGTGAGGAGGCGGATCGTCTGCATTCACTGGATCTTCTTTTTGAAAGCGGCCGGAATCGTTCCGCAGACAGTGGCGGTACGGGTACGAGCATGGCCGGGATTATCGGTTTTTCCGAAAAAGATATTTCCTTTACGCCCATGCAGAGCAACCGGGATGTGGAATGGAGCCTTTTTCGTGCCATGACCGACCTGATGGCTGACCTTGAGTCCAATGATGTGGAGGGGATGGAGCAGGGTATGCAACGGTTGGAAACATCCTTTCAGCATGTGAACTCCCTGCATGCGGATACGGGTATCCGCTTTAACCGTCTGGAGATTCAGCAGAGTATTCATAAGGATATGCGGCTCAGCATCAAAGACCACCGGTCTCACCTGGAAGATGCGGATATGATAGAGGCCATCATGAATCTGCAGGCCCGTGAGCTGGGCTATCAGGCGGCCATGAGTTCCACATCCAAAATCATGAAAATGAGCATCATGGATTACATGTAAGAAAGGGCTGCCATGCTGATTCTCACACGAAAATGCGGTGAGCAGATCCGAATAGGCAACGATATCCGGATTCAGGTTCTGGATATGGGTAAAGGCGTTGTCAAGCTGGGCATAGAAGCCCCAAAGAATATTGTGGTTCACAGGGAAGAGGTTTTCGAAAGGGTGAGGGAGACCAATCTGGCGGCTATGGAAGATGCCAGATCACGATCCATGGATGCGGCGCTGCAGCTCTGGAGAGAGCGGAAGCAGGTATAACTGGGACGGGATTTCTCACTGATGTACGCCCTCTCCCTCCGGGAAAGGGTCCGGCACATATAAAGCGGGTCCGTTTTATCCTGTGGATTATAGTAGCCTGTGTGCCGGGGTGAGGGCGGGAAGCTGTACCAACACATAAGCCTGGAGGAAACAATGCAGATTGAAACAGCAAAATTCGGTGTGATTGAGGTGGCAGATGATAAAATACTTCATCTGCCCTATGGTCTGGCGGGTTTTCCCGGAGAAGAACGATTTGTGATTCTGGATAAGGAAGACTCCAGGCCTTTCTGCTGGCTGCAATGCGTGGATGTTCCGGACATTGCCCTTATGCTGATGGATCCCTGCCTTTTCAAACCGGATTACAGTGTGGATCTGGTTCCGGTCCGGGAAGAAATGGGATGGACAGAAGAACCCGATGGGGATCTGCTTTTATACGTTGTGGTCCGCATGTATGCGGAAGAGGCCGAAAATCCGGCAAAAGAAGCCGCTCTTCGCCTGGTGGCGAATCTGGTCAGCCCCCTTCTTGTGAATGCAAAGAAAAGACAGGCTGTGCAGGTGGTGATGTATGACACCCACTATTCCTTTGAACATCCTGTTGTATGAGGGGGAAGGGTCTGTTATTCCATGACTGGATCAGACCCTTTCACTCAGAAGGATTCCGGCAAGTTCGGCCATTTTTTCCCGTATGGTGACCAGCTCTTCCGGTGGAATCTGTTTGATGACTTCCTTGGTTTCCCTGTTGATGATGTTGACCATCAGCTCCTTGGTTTTTTCATTGATGGAAAAACCAAGGCTGGTTTTCAGTTCATCCATATACCGGTTCAGATCCCGGGTGGCCTTTTCCACATCTTCTTTGGCAGTGGGTTTTTCCCTGTTCGGGTCTGCCTTGTGGTGGGTATTTTCATGGCTGCTTTTGGGCTTGTTGTCCTGAATGATCTGGGCTTCAGAAACATTGCGGATCTTTTGCATCTCGCCGGTCGGCCTGATTCCCTGGCTTGCGGATATGTCCATGGGATCCCCCTTTTTTGGCTGCCTAGCCCGAAAGCCGGACCAGAGTTTTTGCTTTGAAGCCTGAACCGTATCCGGCCATGGCATGCTGTCCTTTTTTCATTTCCCGGAGTTGCCGGGAGACGTCTTCTTTTCGTTTCTGTATTTTTTCTGTGATAAGCGTATCCGTTTCCAGCAGGCTGCCGATTCTTTGCTTGCAGGCCGTTGCCATTTCTTCTTTTACTTCGTCGCTAAAGGCTGCATTCTGCATCTGTCGCAGAAGATGACGCAACTCCTGCTCCAGGGCGGCAAAGTTTCTGGAGCGTTCAAAGTTCATGGATTCCATGTCCGTTTCCGGCTTTGTTAGCTCTTCAAGGTGCTGTTCCTGCATCTCTGTGTATCTGTTGAATAAATTCAGCAGGTTTTCGGGTAAAAAATCCATACCCTCCTCCTATGCGGTAAAATTTCGTCCGTAATTCCGTATGGCCTGTCCTTTGCCGCCATAGCCCTGCCCTGTGGCTGCCGCCGCCGGTTGTGCCGGAGGGTATCCGGGTGAGGGCTGCGGAACAGAGGATGGGCTGGTAGCCCTTTCTTTCGGGGGTATTTCCGGCTTTGCCGTTGCATGTGGGTTCAGTGTTGTTTTCACGGCATCGGTTTCTGTGGCCGGAAGGGCCATCACTTCTTCCGCCCATATTTTACGTAACTGGGCGATGTATCGTTCTGTCTGTTCAATGGGTTTCACGCTATTGGTGATGGAGGCGGTGGGTAGTTCGGCCAGAATGCTGGTGTACAGCCCCCGGAGGAACTCCGTGGCATCGTCGTTCATGGCGGGATTCAGAGAATTCTGAAGCTCGCTGATGATGGCAATGGCCCGGCCCAGATTTTCACCCCGTTTCTGAGGGTTGTTTTCAAGGGCTCCTTCCCTTGCCCCTTTCAGGAAACGCAGGGCTCCATCGTACAGCATGAGAATGAGACGTCTGGGATCCATGCCTTCAAAATGGTTGCTCTGGTAGGTTTTGTATGCGGTTGCTGCGCTCATAAACTCCCTCCTGACATAGCTCAGGGTTGGCTGCATTTATTTTCTATTATTGTTCTGGGCGTTGGTAAAGGAATCGAACATGCTCTTCATGAAATCGGCCTGACTGTTGAGGGAGCTGATAGCCTTGTCCAGCCTTATGAACTCATGGGTCATAATCTCATATTTACGGTCCAGTCTTGCGGTGGCACTCTCTATACTTTTTTCCATTCTTTCCGCCCGCTGTTCCATGGTGTTTTTTTCCAGGGAAAGGGGGCCGGTGTCGGATGTCATCTGAGTGAGGCGCTCATTGAACATATCACCGAAGCCCTGCTGACTCTTTTCTTTGTCTCCTATGAAAAAGGACCTGACGCCCTCGGGATCCGATGCCATGACTTCATCCAGTTTCTTTTCATCAAAATGCATGCGACCGGAGCTGTCCATGGTAAGTCCCAGATCGGCCAGTGTGGTGACACTGCCCTTTCCCATGGGCTGGGAGACAAGATTTCTCAGCTGGCTCTGTACATTTTTTACGGATGAGACATTGTAGAGCAGTCCTTCATCTTCATTTTCCGGTTCACGCACCATGTGGCGGGCAAGATCTTCGGAGAACTTTACAAGATCTTCCATCATCTTGACAATGTCATCTTTTACCTCATCGTGATCCGGCCGTATGGATATGGTTGTTTTTCCTTCACTTTCCAGATTTAGGGTAAGGCCTGCAATCACATCCTCCAGACCTTTGTCGCTGTTGCGCTGGTAGTGGATGCCGTTAACCGTGAATTTCGCATTCAGAGATTCTTCATCCCCACCCTGCACTTCATCCATGATGCCGGCAAAGTTGGGGCTTAAAAAAATACGGTTGGCTTCCCCGGTTTCTCTTGCGGTCAGGGTGAATCGATAGGGATCTTTGGAGCTTCCGTCATTGATAATGGACGCATCCATCCCATGTTTTTCCGCCTGTTCATTGATAGCATTCACCATGCCCTGATAGCTGCTTCCCGGAGGTATGCGCACATAAAGGGGCTCGTTTTCATCGCCCATTTTGAAAGAAAAGGTGATGTCTGATTTGAGAAAACTGAGATCCGGTCCTTCTTCCGTTCCCTCAATGATGATGTTTTGATGAACGGTTTCATCCGGATCGGCGGGCTGAATGTAGAGATAGCTGTCTCCGGAAGGGGCTGTGGCCAGGGATGCCCTCATAAGGGGCTTGCCGTTTTCATCCAGATTGCCGGGAGCATTGTTGATGGCCTCTGCTACTTCATTCAGGGTGGCCCCGGCGGGAATCTCCACGCTTATTTTTTCTTCCCGGCTTCCGAAGGTGAGATGAACGGTGGTTGCTTCTTCCAGCGCTATGCTGTCTCCGGAAAGGAGCCCGGTTTTGGGATGGTCATAGAAGGTGGCCGATGGATCGGAAAAGCCCCCACTGCTTTGCCATGTGCTTTTTTTGGCCAGAGAATGCACATCAAGGGTATGACTGCCTTCGGCAATGCCGCTGGATGCGGTGGCCGTTGCCACATCGTCTTTGCCTGACGTGACTTTGCGGTTCAGGAAGGAGGATTCCAGGGACAGGGTACGGGCGGAAGCCCGTATACCCATGAGGCTGGCATTGAGGGTATCCAGAGTACGCGCCTGGCTTTTCAGAAGAAGCTTCTGATCTTTTTGCCTGTTGATGGGGGTTTCATCGATGGAGCGCAGATCTTCCAGCATCTGCTGCAGTTCGAGGCCGGATCCCAGTCCGACGGTGCTGATGGTTCCCAGTGCCATGGTGTCCTCCTTATGCGGGGAAGCATGCCCCCACTTCCGGTTCAGGGCAGCTGTTGACTTTCTGATTTATCTATCGGTCTGTTTCTTTGAAAACCTTAAGGTATTTGCAAAAAAATATCCATTCCATACCGGTACTCCGGAATGAAAAAGCGGTCTTCCATGGGGGGAAGGCCGCCTCTTCGGGCTGCACGATGCAACCCCTCCTGCCCGGAGAGATTACTGCAACAGACTCATGACATTCTGGGAGCTGGCATTGGCCTGGGCCATGGCAAAGGTACCTGCCTGCATGAGCACCTGCATTTTGGTGAAGTTGGCGGATTCATCGGCAAAGTCCACATCCCGGATGGTGGATTCGGCAGCATTCACATTCACTCTGGTGGTGGAGATATTGGCTATGGTGGAGGCCAGCTGATTCTGCACGGAACCGAGGTCTGCCCGGATTCTGTCCAGGTCCTTCAGGGCCGCATCGGCAACGGCAATGGCCTTTTGGGCGTTTTCCTGATTGAGTACATTGATTTGGGAAAGCCGTACCATTTCCGTATCTCCTATTTCGGCCTCGGCCGTTCCGGAGATGGCGTTGTTGGGGGCCAGCTCGGACCCGGCTTTGAGTATGGAGCCGCTCTGCAGGGTCATGTTATTGGGAATTTCCGTGTCTTCTCCCAGGATGATCTCCTGGGTCAGGATGGTTCCGGCCCTGTAAAAATTGCCTGCCGCATCCGTCATGTCCGCCGTGAGCACCGTATTTTCGGCTATGGTGCTGCCTGCGGTCAGTATGCTGCCAGCCCGGACAAAAAGATCCGCATCCCTTGCAACCACCTCGTCATGTTTCAGGGTAATGGTGCCGCCGATGGTGGACCCGCTGGAAAGGAGGCTTCGGCTGGCCATGACCGAACCTTCGGCAAGGACGAAGTCATCTTCAATGGCAAGGTTTCGGGTGAGCACCGCATTCCCGCCAATGGTGGAGCCTGCGGCAGCCTTGAAAGCACTTCCCGTAAGAAGGGTGGATCCCTCCTTAATGGTGGCATCCTGTTCGAGAATGATATTGTCAAGGATATGAACCTTGGCGCCAATAACAGAGCCTGCGGTAAGCCGGGTATCGTTTTCAAATTCAGAACCTGTTTGTGCCACCATGTCCTGATCCAGCCGCATGGCAAACTCCAGTTTAATCTCCGCACCTATACGACTGCCCGTTTCCATGCGGGACCCCTGAGCGATGAGGGAGTCTCCTTTCAGAACCATTTCTTTTTCAAGGATGCTGACACCTGCGGTCGTGATTTCCACATCCAGCCTGCTGTCTGTCTGGAGGCGGGAGCCTGCGGTTACCATGGAGCCTGCCTGAAGGCTCATGTTGTTATCTATGGTGGCAGACCCGGATACGATAATATCCGTATCTACCCTGGAACCGGCTGTGAGTACGGTTTTCTGACCGGCCGTGGAGGAAAGGGTGGAGCCTGCCTTCAGGGTCATGGTCTGGCTGATATCTGCGGTGTTGGCGAGGGTGATATCCGCATGGAGGGTGGAACCTTCCTTCAGGATACTGTTGGCAGCCAGGCGGGACCCTTGGGTGAGTTCCATGTCCGTTACAAGGAGGGCATTGGCGTGGGTCTCCACGCCTACGGAAAGAACGGATCCCCGGGCTACGGTGCTTTCATTCGCAAGTTGGGATCCTGCTTCCAGTACCATGGAATTGGTAAGGGGGGCGGAGGTGATACTGGCTGTTATGGCAGCACCAATGCTGGAACCCATGCCCAGTGTGGAACCATCATCAATGGTTGAACCGATTCCGAGAACGAGGATGCCTCCGTCATTCAGAGTTGCTGCCCCCGTAAGGGCCGCAGTGGAGCCCGTGGGGGTTCCCCCTTCGGCTTCCACCAGCTGTCGCAGGGTGGCTGTCCCGTTGCCCGTTACGGGGGGCGCAATGGGCATGGCCTGACCCTTGGCAGGAACCGTATCCCAGGAAAGAAGGCTGCCTGCGTTGAGAGTTCCTGTGATATTCGTGCTGATATCCGTGGTGACCACAGCCGGAGACAGGGTGATATCCGCACCGAGGGTGCTGTTGGCACCGATAACGCTGCCTGCAACGATAATGGAGCCTGGTGCCAGGGTGCTTTCCTGTACGGTGGCCTGCATCCCCGTGATCTGAATGTTGGCACCAAAGACCGAATCTTTGGCAATGGTGGAGCCCGCCACAATGGTGGAACCCATTTTGAGGAGGCTGTCTTCGCCCGATGTGGCCTGGGTGGCCGCATTTACCGTGCAGTCCCCTCCCAGTTTGCTTCCGGCGGCAATAATCGATCCCTGACCCAGTTTGCTCCCCTTGGCTATGGTGCTGTCCACTATGGTTTTACTGTAGGGAGGAGGAGTAGGATCCTGCAGGGTGATGGTTCCTCCCAGCAGGGTGTTTTTTCCGATCACAGATCCCGATGCCAGTTCCGATCCTGCTGTAATGACGGTTTCTTTGCTGGTATAGCCCGTATTGGCATCAAGGGTTACGGGGCCTCCCAGGGTGGAATCCGGGGCGATGATGCTGCCTGATTCCAGCCGTGACCCCTGTGTGAGGTAGGAGTCTCCGTTGGTCCGCTGGGAATCTTCGGCCAGAACGGCCCGTCCACCCAGCGTGGAGTTTGCGGCTATAATACTGCCTGTGGCCAGAATGGAGTTTATGGCAAGGCGGCTGGGAGATGTGGTGGGTTCTGTCTTGGCAATGCGGGTACGGGCACCCAGTTCAGACCCTGCCGCAAGAAAAGAATTGGCTGCCAGAACGGAGCCTGCCTTGAAGTGGGATTCTTTGCTTGTGTGGATGTTATCTTTGATCAGGGTATGGGTGATTTCCTGCCCCGTAGTGAATCCCGCACCCAGCTCACTGTTCACAGCCAGAACGGAGCCTTCCTTCAGCAGGGCTTCCATGCTTGTCCGATCCGAATTTCCCTCAATTTCGATGGGTCTTTCAAAGGAAACCGCGTCACCGCCACCCACATTGTGTACTATGATTTCCGATGCGCTCATCTGGGTAAGCTGAATATATCCCACAGTGCTCATGTTCGTGCCCCGGAAAACAGCTTCGGTCTGTTCTCCGGCGGTAACGCCAATGGCACGGCCATCATTGGAGGTAAGGGTGAGCTGCCCGCTGGTATTGATGGATGCCACCACCCCGTGCTGGGAACTCTTTTGATTGATGGATTTCACCAGGGCGTAGTCGCTGTCATTGGTCTTCACATCGACAGCACCGATGGTGACACCATTGATGGCAAAGTCATGATCCGTGGTTCCGGCCGCCAGACTGAGTTCCGTTGTGGAGGATACAAAGGCCGTTGCGGAAATGCCTAAGACATCGCTTAAGCGGTTCATGGAATCGGCCACGGCCCCCATGCTGTTTTCCCGGCTGTTGTTGTATTGTACCTCCACGGTTTCCAGATCAAAGGTCTGATCCGTAATGTTGGAGTAAATGGCCAGATCCACGGTGCCGGGCTGATCATCCTTCAGGGTCATGCGGCTGACGGTTGTGTGGCCGATTTTATTGGACTGGGAAGCGGGAACGGAAATATTGACCGTTTCTCCTGAGTAGGCACCTACCTGAAATTTTTTATTGGTAAAGGCTCCGGAGAGGAGTTTCTGGTTGTTAAAAGAGGTGTTTTTGGCAATGGCATCCAGATTTTCCAGCAGCCTGTCAATGTCGGACTGGATGGCGGCACGGGATTCCGTGGTCTGACCGTCCTGGGCGGCCTGAATGGATTTTTCCTTGATGGTATTGACAATGCTGATGGATTCTTCCAGAGCCGCATCGGCTGTCTGTACTATATTGATGCCGTCACTGGCATTCCGGATGGCCTGCCCCAGGCTCAGGTGCTGGGATCTCAG
This sequence comes from Desulfobotulus pelophilus, assembly GCF_026155325.1. Lineage (NCBI taxonomy): Bacteria > Pseudomonadati > Thermodesulfobacteriota > Desulfobacteria > Desulfobacterales > Desulfobacteraceae > Desulfobotulus > Desulfobotulus pelophilus. The sequence goes on from NZ_JAPFPW010000001.1 coordinate 25,468, forward strand.
GGAGTCGGCTATGGTCATGCCGGAGGCATCATCGGCGGCTCTGTTGATGCGCATGCCCGAAGACAGCCGTTCAAGGGAGGTGGAAAGGTGGCCGTCGGTCCGGGTAAGGTGTCTGTGTGCACTCAGTGATGAGATATTGGTGTTGATGCGAAAGCCCATGGTTTTTCCCCCTTTGGCGGATAAATCTTCGGTCCTGTTGCCCGAGGGTACGGGTACCACTCTGGCCTGGCGTGTATTCCTGCTGATGTGACTAGCAAGAAAGATGCCATTGTTTTTCTTGTCTTTTTATTGTTGAATTTCATGTATTTATATAGGTGTCTTTTGCGTTTTTTCTGTTCGGGGGAAAGGTATGGCTGGTAGCTCTGGCAGAAGGTGGGCAAAATATTCCGGTTTTGGCAGGCAAAAAAAGATGCGAAACTCCCGGTAGCCATAAAAAAGCCCCTGCCGCCCTTGGCGGTTCGGGGCTTTGATCCGTTCCGGTTGCGGAAGGGGTGCTGGTGTCGGGTATTCAGCCTTCCAGAAGCTGCATTACCCTTTCATAGCTAATGGGTTTGTGAGCGGAGGCAAGGCCTTCTGCTTTGGAAAATCCTGCAATTTTTGCCATATTGGCATCTTCTTCCCCAAGACGTACTGGCAGCATGGCAGCCGGTGCAGCCATGCTGCTTCGGGAAAGGCTGGTTTTATCCTGAAGGACATGGTTTTCCTGAACAGGAGCTTCAGCGGCAGATTTTGCCGGTGCGGTATTTCTGGTGTTGTGTACGGGAGGGGGGATCTGGCTGCTGGATATCGGGATGCTCATGGTATGCCTCCTTCTGGCTCATGGAAAAATTGCTCTGTGACAGGGTTTCTCCCTGTGTTTTGTTTTTCTGTAAAAAAATAAAGCAATATCAATGCCAGATTGAAGGGTGGGCTATAACGAAGCCTGCCCTGTTGTGGGCAACCACGGGGGGCCTACACAAAAACCCATGGCGGAATAAATTATATGGGAAACCTTCTGTTGGCAATGAGCCGATGATTTTATGATGCAAAAAACCCCCCTCCGGCAGGAGGGGGGTTTTAAGGTTAAGGGTTAATCAGGGTTAAGACTTACTGGAGCAGGCTCATGACATTCTGGGAGCTGGCGTTGGCCTGGGCCATGGCAAAGGTGCCTGCCTGCATCAGAACCTGCATCTTGGTGAAGTTGGAAGATTCTTCCGCAAAGTCCACGTCACGGATGGTGGATTCGGCGGCCATTACGTTCACCCGGGTGGTGGAGACGTTGGCAATGGTGGAGGTCAGCTGGTTCTGTACGGAACCAAGGTCTGCCCGGATCTTATCCAGATCCTTCAGTGCCGCGTCTGCCACAGCGATGGACTTCTGAGCGCCTTCCTGGGTGAGAACATTCACCTGAGAGAGCCGCAGCATTTCCGTTTCACCGAGCTGGGCCGTGGCCGAATCGGAGCTGGCGTTGTTGGCCGCCAGTGTGGAACCTGCCTTGATCTGAGAACCACCCTGCAGGGTCATGTCCTGTGTAAGGGTGAGATCTTCAGCCAGGGTGATGGCCTGGGTGAGTACGGTCCCTGCGGTGTGCAGGTTCCCCGTTGAGTCGGTCACGTCCATGGTGAGCAGGGTGTTGACCCCAAGGGAAGATCCGGCCTTGAGGGTACTGCCTGCTGCCACCAGAAGATCCGTTTCCTGAGACACGGTTTCATCGTTTCTCAGGGTAATGGTGCCGCCGATGGTGGAGCCGTTGGCAAGCACCGTATTGTTGGCCATCACAGAACCCTTGGCAAGGGTGAAGTCGGCGGTGATGGCAAGGTCTGTGGCCAGATCTGCCCGGCCGCCGATGGTGGAGCCAGCTTCCGCTTTGAATGCATTGCTGGTGATCAGGGTGGAGCCTTCTTTAACGGCCGCATCCTGGGTAAGGGTCATGTTGTTGCGGGTGGTGACATCCGCACCGATCACAGAGCCTGCGGCAAGGCGGGTGTCGCCTTTGAAGATACTGCCCGCGTTGGCTGTCATGTCCTGATCCAGACGCATGTCGTTTTTGAGGGTGATCTTGGCACCCACATTGGAGCCTGTCTCAAGGCGGGATTCGGCGGCTATCTTTGAATCACCTTTGAGGGTCATGTTCTTTTCAAGAACGGTGGTGGTGCCTCCTTTGATGGTAAGGGTCTGGTCAATACGGCTGTCTGTGTTCAGGACGGAGTCTGCTTTCAGCATGGAGCCAGCCTGCAGGGTCATATCTGCCGTTGTGGTTGTCGTACCGGAAACGGTGATGTCTGCATTGATTCTGGAGCCCTGTTCCAGAACTGTTTTTTGGCCGGCCTTGGAGAACAGGGTGGAGCCAGCATTGAGGGTCATTGTGGTCTTGACCTCAAGTTCGGCGCCAAGGGTTATGGCTGCATCAATTCTGGATCCTTCCTTGAGTACACTGGTGTCAGCAATTTTGGAGCCCTGGGTGAGGGTCATATCTGTATCCAGATTAAGCGTTTCACCCGCAGCAACGAAAGCGTTCACAGAAAGGGTTGAACCTCTGGCAATCTCGCTTCCATTTTCCAGCGTGGATCCGGATTGCAGGACCATATCGTTATTGATGTCATCCATATCACCGTCCAAGGTGATTTGGCCACCCACCTGAGAACCGGCTTTCAGTTCGGAGCCTTCATGGATCTCTGACCCTATGCCCAACATGAGAATGCCGCCGTCATTGAGATCGAGAGTTTCGGTTGCGGCAACTGTCAGATCGCCTGTAATGCTTTTGCCCTGTGCCTCAATGAGTTGTTTCAGTGTCAGGTTGCCATCGCCGGTAAGGGCTGTGGTGGCTGCGTCACCAAAGCCTGTAAGGGTTCCTGAGCCTATGGCCTGACCTGCAGCCAGCACGGTGTCCTGGCTGAGCACGCTGGCTGAAGCCAGCGTACCTGTTATATTGAAGCTCTGGTCTGAGGTTGTTGTGGTGCCACTGACGGTGGCCGTTCCTCCGAGCACCGTATTGGCACCGATCACGCTGCCTGATGCAAGTACAGAACCACGGGCAATGGTGCTTTCTTCTGTCATTTCGACAGCGCCTGAGATAGCCACATTGCCACCAAAGGTGGATCCTGCGGCTATGAGGGTGCCTGTTGCAAGGCTGGACCCCTGCTTTGCCAAGCCTCCCTTATCCCCGATGGCCGTTGTGGTTGCACCCAGTGTGGCATCCCCGCCCAGCTTCGTGTCGGCTGCGATGATGGAACTGGAGCCTATTTTGCTGTTGGCGGTAATCACGCTGTCCGTCGTGGTCTGGCTGTAAGGTGCGGATGCGAGGGTTACCTGACCGCCCAGTACGGTATCCTTGCCAATGACGGAGCCCGATGTGAGCTTGGAACCTGTGGTGATATGGGCTTCTTTGCTTGTGAAGCCTGTGTCGCCGGTGATTTGGACATTGCCACCCAGGGTGGAGTCTGCCGCAATAATGGTTCCTTCTTCCAGCCGGGAGCCTGCCATAAGGAGGGAATCTCCGTTGGTGCTTTCGGTTTCAGTTTTTACGGTGGCCCTGCCGCCCAGAGTGGAGTTGGCCGCAATCTCGGAATCCGCCTTGATGACAGAATCTTTGGCAAGGGTGCTGGCCTGGGTGGTGGCCTGGGTCTCATCAATGCGTACCTGGCCACCCATGACGGAGCCTGCACCCAGCACGGAGTTGGCCACAATCACGGAGCCTTCCGTCAGAAGACTTTCTTGACTGGTGTTGATGCTGCTGTTTTTAACGTTTGCTCCGGTGATGGTTTGACCTGTGGTGAAACCAGCGGCCAGCTCACTGTTCTGGGCCAGAACAGAGCCTTCCTTGAGGGTGGATTCCAAGGTGGTGGTGCCGGAGTTACCCTGAATCTGGATATTATTTTCAAAGGCAACGGCATCCCCGCCGCCCACATTGTTGATAATGATTTCCGAAGAAGTCATCTGGGTGAGCTGGATGTGGCCCACGGTGCTCATGTCTGTGCCGCGGAGTACGGTTTCCGTACCCTCGCCGCCCGTATCCACCTTAATGGCCCGGCCATCCGTGGAGGTGAGGGTGAGCTTTCCTTCGGTGTCCTTTGAGGCAAATACGCCATGTTCGGCGGTTTTCTGGTTGATGGCCCTGACGAGAGCACCGTTGGCATCGTTATTCTGTACGTCTACGGCGCCAATACGGGTACCGTTGATGAAAAAATCATTGTCCGTACGGCCTTCGGCCACGCTGAGATCCGTGGTGGAAGAAACAAAGGCTGTGGCGGAAATTCCTAGTACGTCACTGAGCATATTGATGGAGTCTGCCACGGCACCCATGCCGTTTTCCCGGTCATTGTTGTACTTCACATCAATGGCTTCCATGTTGAAGGTCTGGTCCAGGGTGTTGGAGTAGATGGCCAGATCCACGGTGCCGGGAGCATTGTCCTTCAGGGTGAGGCTGCTGGTGGTGGTATGCCCGATTTTGCTGGACTGGGAAGCGCCGATGGAGATGTTCACGGTCTCGCCGGAGTAGGCGCCTACCTGGAACTGCTTGTTGGTGAAGTTACCGGAAAGGAGCTTCTGATTGTTGAAAGATGTGTTTTTGGCAATGGTGTCCAGGTTTTCAAGGAGTTTGTCGATGTCTGCCTGGATGGCGGCCCTGGATTCGGACGTCTGGCCGTCCTGGGCGGCCTGAATGGATTTTTCCTTGATGGTGTTGACGATGTTGATGGATTCTTCCAGTGCCGCATCCGCCGTCTGTACGATGTTGATGCCGTCGTTGGCATTTCGAATGGCCTGACCAAGGCCCATGTGCTGGGACCTGAGAGAGTCGGCAATGGTCATGCCGGAGGCATCGTCCGATGCACGGTTGATACGCATGCCCGAGGAAAGACGTTCCAGTGATGTGGATATTTTTCCGTCGGTGGCACCAAGATTTTTGTGGGCATTGAGTGCTGCCACGTTGGTATTAATTCGAAGACCCATGGTTCCCTCCTTGTGGTTGAGTGGGGCGCGTCCATGCGCCCGGTTTGGTTGCTCTGATAGGCTTTTCGGAGGGAGACGGTAAATTCTTTAATGTTTTTTTGATGTTTCTTCGTCAGGCTTTTTTATTCTGACGAAGATTATCCTGGGCCGAAAGGGCCATGCTGTGATCCGGGTTTAGCTCCAGAACCAGATCATAGGCTTTGAGTGCCTGCTCTTTTTTTCCCATGGCTTCTAAGGTCTTTGCATAATTATAAAATGCATCAGGATAAAGGGGCTGAAAGGCCAGCACTTTTTCAAAATGACCTGCGGCAGCTTCATACTCCCCCCGGTTGAATGCGAGCACACCCAGATTGGTAAGGGCGGATGTCATTTCAGGGTCTGCACGGAGGGCATTCGAATAGGTTGCTTCTGCCTCACGGAAGTATCCGTTTTCCTGAAGAAGGAGGCCGAGATGATAATGGGCAAGACTGTGGTCGGGTGTAAGGGACAGGGCTGTTCGGAAACATTGCTCCGCATCCTGCATGCGGCCGGTGCGATGGCAGGCGCAGCCAAAGAGATTCCAGAAGTCTGCATCATTATTTTGGGTGTGCTGCAGGGGAATGAGTAGCTGGAGGGCTTCTTCTGGTTTTTCTTTGGCCATGAGCTGTTCCGCTTCTTTCCGTATGCCCGCCTCTGGGGCTTGTGCAGGCTTTTCCAGAAGCTCTTTATAGATGGTAAGATGATGTCTCGCCTGATCAATATCTCCGTGGCGTAAAAAAATCTGTCCTGTTTTTAAATGCAAAGGAGCATGCAGGGGCAGAAGTGCCAGACCTTTACCGTAAGCTTCCAGAGCACTAGCATCCTCGCCGTTTGCTTCCAGCCTGTCACCAATGCTTTCCCAGTGTACGGCCATCTCCGCATCCAGATCTGTGGCAGCCTGAAGGTGCTGCAGGCCTGCAGTAAAATATTCAAGGCTGAAGCAGAGGTGCATGAGCTTGATGTGACGGGGGGCGGTTTCTTCTTTTGTCTGGGCAAGTTCCAGAAGAACACGGGCCTTTTCCGGCTGTCTGTCTTTTTCTTCCTTCTCTGCCCTTATTTCCAGGAATGTGGCAAAATCCGAAGGGGGCAGGAGATTTTGGATCATCGGGTTATCGGAAAGCCAGTCTTCCCATAGGGTAAGGAGGGCTGGTCCCTGCTCCAGCCTCTGCTGCAGGCTGTGCAGCATCCTGCGGAAAAGGCGTTGTAAAAGAAGCGTCAGTCCGTAATGATCTGGAGCCATGGCAAGCCCTTTCTGCAGCATGCGCAGGCTTACCCTGATGTTGGCTGATGTTCTGAGTGCGGCAAAGTCCGTATAGGTATCCCCCCACTTTTTTCTGAATTTATCCACTTCTTTTTGCAGGGGGGGGGGATGGATTTTGGAAAAAAAACCATTGGCCTTTTCATAATCCATGTATGTGGCAGCAATTTTTCCCCGTATCAGGAGTACCTCATCCATATTTTTTTCTTCATCTGACAGTTGGCTGATCACTTTACGGGCCGAAGCCAGATCGTCCGTTTCATGGAAAAACCGCAGTGCCTCCAGAAGAGAAAGATTTTTTTCCGGATGGAAAGCGGGATTTTTTTCCATGGACTGGATGGCACTTTCCACACCGGATTTCATAAGAGACAGGCTGTTCATTCTGACCCGGCTGATTTCGTTGAGTCTTTCAAGGCTGAGGCGGAGCCACTGGAGGTAAGGACCGTTTTCCGCAAGGCGGTCAATTTCCATGAGCATACGCTCGCTGGTTCGCAGGCCTTCCAGGGTAATATCATCCATAAGAGCCCATATTTTTTCCCGGTCTGCCTGTTTATGGGCTTTGTCTGCTGCCTCAATGGCCCGGTGCAGGGGGGAGGGGAGGGTGGTGAGGGATGGATATTGTTTGCCTGCGTGTATCAATTTATCCACACCCTGCAGTGCCGAGTTTCCTTCTTTTTGGCAAACCCTCAGAACCTTTTCCAGTTTTTGAATGCTTTTCAGGGTGGCTCTCAACGCCTTTTCAGTGGCTTCTGGTGCGTGTTTCCAGGGTACATGCTGGCTGGACTGGTTGATGATGGTCTCTGCGGAGACTTCTTTTGTGCAGAAGGCAGGGAGAATATCTTGTAAAGGCATGACTTCCGTGCCTTCAATGACAGCACCGGGCAGCGTGGCATTGATATAGTGGCCCGGATTGGCTTTGATCATTTGTTCAAAAAATACTTTAAAGTCGTAAAAACCCCTGTTTGTAAAGGCGGGTATACCGTTATTGGTTTGAATATTCACCCTGTCCTCTATTTTGCCGGATTCATCAAAGGAAAGAACCGTACTTTGCACATGGGTGTTTTTGCCCATGGGATAGCAGAGGTCCTGCCCCAGCAGCACAATGGGTGAACAGCCCAGGGAAATGGCCGCAATCATGTTCATGTGGGCAACGGTTCCGGCACCGCCGTTTTCCATACTCCCGCCCATGAGGTGGTTGATCCAGCGCTCCAGATTGGCTGTGCTGAAGGCCCAGAATATTTCTTTAAAGGGAAACTGACAGGGTACTTTTCGTGTGACAAAAGGCATGGAGATGAGATTAACCCGATTCTCAAAAAAAGGGGCTGCAGGCGCTATTTTTTCATAGGTGAGCTCCTGATAATCAAGAGAGGTAACAAAATCAGGGACAATATTGTTGGAGGCAAGGGCAGGCAGAACCGTATCCACGGCAAAGAGGACGGCACGGCCCTGAAACTTTTTTAAGGTGTCCAGCTCCTGGGTTAAGGAAGGCCCACCGGCTATGAGGATGGCCGGTACTCCCTGAAAGGCGTTGGCCAGCTCCTGCAGAAGGCGGTTTTTTTGAATAAGGGGCAGGATACTCATACGGTTTTTAAAAAAGGTGCTGCCATGGAGCATGAGGGTGCTGCCGCTCACATTTAGCTGGTTGAGGCGTTTGTAAATATCCTGACGCAGGTTTTCGTACCCATCCGGATCCATCTGAAGGGAGGGCTGGTGGGGAAGGATGAAGGCATTTTCCAGTTTTAAAATACGGTTGGCCGGGCTTATGGCCTCTGCCATATCCTCTGGATCCGTAAGAAAAATATGGACTCTTTTATCCTTGAGAAGCAGGGACAGATCTTTTTGGCAGAGGGCCTGAAGAAAAACTTCCGGATGGCGCTCAAAAATAAAAAAATGAGCGATGCCGGGTCTCTGTTCCACGAGCCTGCTGGCGCCGTGCCCAAGACCCATTCCAAGGAGTATGACTGCGCCGCTTTGCTGTGGGGTCACGGTGTTAAAGTGACTGTGGCATTCGTTACCCGGGTTTTGGACATCATGCATCCATATGTTTTTGAACCTAAAGTTTTCCGGATGCTCAGAACTTACAGGAAAGGGGGTAAGGCCCTTTAAATGAGGAAGCAGGTGGGGGTGGTATTGTTCCACCAGAGCCATATTGGATGCAAAAAAGGATGTCACGGAAAACCTCCCGTTGGATGTTGGGTGATTTCATGAAATAAGAATACCTTGCGTCACTCTCTCGGCCTGAGACATGGTCGGAGTCAGGGACCTGATGCTCCCATCTCCCTCTGGGAGATGGGAGGAGTGAGGGGGCTTTTCCCGGGTAATTTACATCCAGGAAATGCTTTTAGATGTCAATGTCTTCCCAGGCTGCGGGAGTTCCCCTGCCTACGGATTTTTTGAGTCTTTTGCCGAGAAGGGTATCCAGATGTTTACAGGCAAGGCCGTAGCCCGGGCGGATGCTTCTTACACTTTCCTCATCCAAAATCTTTCCGGCCTTCATATCCTTTATATAGTAGAGGGATCTTCGGAATAGAACATTGGCCCGTTCACAGGATTTTCGGCCGTAATCCACTTTTCCAAGAGCCTGCCAGACGGTTTTTGCATCCCGGCAGAGGGCTTCGAGCTGGGGCGGTTCCAGGGAAAAGCTGTCATCTGGCCCCCCGCCTTTTTTGTCAAGGGTAAAATGCTTTTCGATGATGGCGGCGCCTAAAGCCACGCTGGCAATGGCTGTTGCGTTGTCCAGGGTGTGATCGGAAAGCCCTGTGACTTTGCCGAAGCGGGTCATCATGTCAGGGATTGTTTTCAGGTTGTAATCTTCGGGAGGTGCCGGGTAGCCGCTGACACAGTGGAGAAGGGCAAGCTCCGTGCAGCCTGCATCTTCAGCAGCCTGAACAGCTTCGGCGATTTCCTCCATGTCCGCCATGCCAGTGGAAAGGATCAAGGGTTTTTTGGTGGAAGCGGCATAGCGGATCAGGGCAAGATCCACGGCTTCAAAGGAGGCTATTTTATAGGCCGGAGCGTTTAAATCTTCCAGAAGATCCACGGCGGTTCTGTCAAAGGGGGTGCTGAAAATGGTGATGTCCAGCTCCTTGGCCCGGTCAAAGAGGGGAGTGTGCCAGTCCCAGGGCATGTGGGCCCACTGATAAAGTTCATACAGGGTTTTTCCGTCCCAGAGGCCCCCTTTAATCTGAAAGTCTTCGCTGTTGCAATTGAGGGTGAGGGTGTCTGGCGTATAGGTCTGGAGTTTCACCGCATCCGCACCGCACTTTTTGGCGGTTTCCAGAATGGTGATCGCCCTTTTCAGGCTGCCGTTATGGTTGGCGGAAAGTTCGGCAACGATATAGGGAGGCGCATTGGAGGCGATGCGTCTGCCCTGTATGCTGATGGATGGAAGGGTCATGGGCCTGTCCTTTCATGGGAGTAGAGACTTTCAACAAGAGATGCAGAGGTCTCCCAGCCCTGAGGAAGACGGTGGAAAAGGGATTCTTTGTCGATGAGCCTGTGAAAACTTCCCTGTCCCTGCTGCTTCTGGCCTTTAATCTGACCTGTTTTGATTTTATCCCAGTTTTCCATGAAAAGCCTTTGGATTTCATGGTGGAGCTTTTCATAGCTTGAGGCAAGGGTTTCTTTCTGGGGATCAAAGAAGACTTCTTTTTGGAGAAGAATATCTCCCGTATCAAGTCCTGAATCAAGCCGGTGAATGGAAACGCCTTTCGGGGTTTTTTCAGCAAAGCTCCAGAAATTGGGATCGGCACCCCTGTTCCATGGCAGCAGGGAAATATGAAGATTGATGGCTTGATCTGGCAGAAGATCCAGAATATTTTTTTTAAGAATATGACGGTATCCGTAGGAAATCAGGAAATCAATATGCTTATTTACAATGAAGCCAGTATCGATTTTTTCTGTGGTTGAGAGGATATTTTCTCCCTGATTCTTAAGCCAGATGAGAAGGGGAGAATCCGGAGGGCCTAAGAAAAGAATGTTGTCGGGAGAGGAAGTCATTTTGTACCCCTATGGGGTTCGGTAAAAAAATGCCGTACAACCCTGTCTGTGCCTTTTTCATCAGTGAGGCATTGGCTTTTCACTGATATTGCCTGCAGCGATAAAGGATTTTTTTTGATCCTCTCAAGGAGCAGGGGGAGTTCAAAAAGGCCTCTTTCTATGTTTTCAAAAATCCATGCCGCTTCATGTTGTTTCAGATGGTTTGCGATGGTTTTCTGGTTTTCTGCAAGAAAGAAGAGGATGGAAGGAAGCCCCATGCAGCAGAACTCCCAGGCCGTGCTGCCCGTAGCACCGATGGCCAGATCATTTTGGGCCATGAGTTCGGCCATGGACGGGGTGTCGATGTGCATCTGTACCGAGCAGGGAAAAGAATCCAGCTGTTGCCGGACGGTTTCCAGATGAGGGGCTTTACTCCCCAGCACAATATCCACTTCCAGTTCTTTGATGAAGGGCAAGGAGCGGAGCGTATTCAGGATGCGTCCTGTGGCATTGCCCATATCCATGCCGCCCATGGTGATGAGGATGCGTCGGAGAGTGGTGTGGATACGCCTTTTCAGGCTTTCCGGGCGCATCCGGATGAATTCATCCCGTAAAAGGAGATGGTCTGTGCCCAGGAGCAGGATGCAATGGGGAGGCACGAGATCTTGATAATCTTGACTTTTCGGTTTTCTGCCGGAATCGAGAAGGATGTCACAGTCGTGGCATCTGTCAGCCAGATCATCCAGCACAAAAATTTTTCCCGTACAGGGCCGGATCTCTTTTTCCCAGCGGATGTCGAGGCCGTAATGATCCACAACTACCCAGTGCGGTTGTATTTTTTTTAAAAAAGAATGACACTGCGTTGCATCCGCTTTCCACGATCCTCCAAGCCAGTGGCCGTGAACAGAATCGGCTGTTTTCGGGTTCTGTTCTTCCATAACAAGGGGGAACACCGGGAATCCCAATGCATGGATTTTATCCATAAGATGGCCTGTGTGGTCCTTGCAGAGAAAATAGCAGTCCGCACCTCTGGCTTTCAGGGCAGAGGCAAGGGTCAGGCAGCGCATGACATGGCCTGTTCCTATCTCTACCGATGCATCTGTTCTGAAAACTATGTGTGTCATATCTCTTTTGCCATAAGGAACCAGCTCAGGTCGTCCTGTGGGAAGGCAGGGTCTCTGTGGTACTGGAAACCATAGTCAACCAGAGTGGTGGTGGGATATGCTGTAAGTATTTCTCCTGCGAAATCTCTTTTGAAAAGTTTGTCTTGGAAGCCCCTGTAGTCAACAGCAGCGGGGGTTGGGTTATAATACTCAATAATGCAGATATATTGAGAAGAAAGGGTAAAGAGTTTTTCATAAACCAGAGGCAGTTTGTCCGGATGGATGTGTATGAGCACGCCCTTTGTAAAAACAAAATCAAAGTTCGGGAACTCTGTCGCATTCAGATCCAGAATAGACCCGTGGTATGCTTTTCCCGTACATTTTTCTTCTAAGGACTTGAAGGCTCTTTCGTTCAGTTCCAGAGCAGATGTATTTTTTCCGGGGCAGAGCAGGTTGATGGCGTCAATATTGAGGCCGATGTTGGCGCCGACTTCCAAAAAACTGTTTACGCCTTTTGTGGCAGCAATAATTTTTGAGAAAAGGTGGATGTTGGAGGCAAGAAGCTGGGGTGTCCGGTTTCTTTCAATGTATTCTGTGCCAAAGGAACCAGCCCAGAAATCTTCCTGCTCCGTCTGATATTTTTTATGGGTCATTTGTTTTCCTGTCTGAACAAAGCTGTTAACTGGCATGATAGCTTGATTTCGCCTGTTTCTGTTCCATTTGCAGGGTCTTGTAAAGATATTCCGCCCTTTGCCAGTCTTCTTCCGTATCAATATCCTGAACCAGATGACGGGGCAGCAGCACGGGCAGGGCGTCGTCAGTATATAATTTCGGATGTTCCATGAATTTTCTGCAGTCAAACCAGTAGAATTGTCCTGCATCATGAAAGGCTTCGGGAAGATCGTTGGAACGGGTCAGTTCGTGCTCCGGCCAGAACATGGCAAGATGTCCATCTTTTGTTAGGCGGAGAGCGCGGAAAACAGACGCGGCATAGTCTGTGACGGAAAATACGGAAGAAACTTTGCTGGCTGTAATGATTTCATAGCCTTTTTTAATGAAGCAGGGCTGAATCAGAGGGGCTGTGGCATAGATGCAGCACGCATAATCCGGAACGGTGGTTTTCTTTTCCAGCCACTGAAGACAGTGCTGCAGCACGGGTGCTGTGGGTGTATGATCGCCGGAGAGTTCAGCCGGGCGTACAAAAGGCGTTTCCGCGCCATATTGACGGGCTGTGGTTGCAATTTCGGGAGAGTCGGTTGAAACGATAATGTGATCGAAAAGTCCTGAATGGATGGCCGCCTCAATGCTGTGGGCAATCATGGGCTTTCCGGCAAAGGGACGGATATTTTTACCAGGGATGCGCTTGCTCCCACCTCTTGCAGGGATGATGGCGATGGTCATTTTTTCCCTCTGGGACTGTTCCTGGTGCATTGCCAGGGTAAATAAAGATGTGAACATGCGGGTCAGGTACAGCTTGTTGTTTCAGCCCTGTGGTTGAACGCACCAATTTCCTCAACCGAAAGAAAGACCGGGTTGGTACTGGAGTTGTAGGCAAAATTTTCCGGCACGGGCTGTCCTCTCTCCTTCAGCATATTGACATCAAAGAGATTGTTCCGGTTGGAAAAAATAATGGTAGGCCGGATAACATAATGATCATGAAATTCCAGTGTCAGATGGGAATCATCCGCAGGACACATGGTTTCGTGGATTTTTTCTCCGGGTCGGATACCGATAATGCGCTGCTCCAGATCCGGAGCCATGGCGGTTGCGAGATCCGTGATGCGTACGGAAGGGATTTTAGGAACAAAAATTTCACCACCCCGCATGCGTTCAAAGTTTTTTAAAACAAAATCAACGCCTTGTTGCAGGGTAATCCAGAATCGGGTCATGCGGGGATCGGTGATGGGAAGGTAGTCACTTTTTTCTTCAATGAGTTTTTTGAAAAAAGGTACCACAGAGCCTCTGGACCCTACCACATTGCCGTAGCGGACCACGGAAAAGGCGGTTTTATGACCCCCCGCCATATTATTGGCGGCCACAAAGAGCTTGTCCGAGGCCAGCTTGGTGGCCCCGTATAAATTAATGGGGTTGGCGGCCTTGTCCGTGGACAGGGCAATCACTTTGGAGACATTGTTGGCGAAGGCCGCTTCAATGACATTCTGGGCACCGTTGATATTGGTTTTGATGCACTCCATGGGGTTGTATTCTGCCGCAGGTACCTGCTTGAGGGCTGCCGCATGGATGACGATGTCCACACCTCGCATGGCCATGGCAAGTCTTTCCTTATCCCGTACATCTCCAATAAAAAATCGCATGCAGGGATCATCAAATTCCTGTGCCATTTCATACTGTTTCAGTTCATCTCTGGAATAGATGGCTATGCGGGACGGGCTGTACCGGGAGAGCAGGGTTCTTGTGTATTGTTTTCCAAAGGATCCTGTGCCACCTGTGATGAGTATGGATTTTTGATCGAACATGGCTGCCCTCCCTGGTTAGTGTTGGTGTTTGTTTTTGCAAAACAGGGGCCATGTTGGCCTTTTAGTTAAAAAGTAGTATTCGGGAAACGGGTTTCAGATTATTTGGGTAAGCATGACCGGATTTTATGCTCTGCTTTTTATCAGCACTGTTTTCATTAGATTCAGATAGGCAGGAAGCCTCTCGTAAATCAGGTGGAATTGTTCGTCAGTATAAATATGGCTCAATCGGTTTTTGTCGTTGACCATTTCAAGGAGGCTTTCGTACGGAATTACATCGGTGTAACCCGTCAGGTAGAGAAGTTTTAAGGTCATTTTGGGGACAGGGCTTCCAGCCCATGGATGTCGTACAGAAATTTTTTGGCCGTTTTCCAGAAAAGCTCCGTGCAGGCCTCAAATTTTTGTATCTGTCCGCTTGTAAGGGTGTCTTGCTCAATGGAGCTGAATGGTGAAAGGCAAATGGCCAGCGCCTTTTCAAAGGTGTCTATGGTCTGTTTCCGTTTCAGAAGTTTTTGTTCATATGCTCCGGAAGATTCCATATCATGATTTCTTTCATGGCTTCATTTTTGAAATGGGTGTCTGTGCGGGTAAAGTCCACAAGATCTACTTCAAGGGGTATGATGGAATCCTCAATGGCATTGCGGATTCCATGGAGCAGAGAAGCGGGCAGCTTCCCGTGGGAAAGAAAACCAATATCCACATCGGCCCGGCTGCCATGTCTGCCGGAAACCCTCGAACCAAAGAGAAAAACCATAACCTCCTTACGGTTGATTCTGGAAAGGATGATGTTTTTCAGCAGGTTCATGTATTTTTCCTGATGCCTGGAAGGGGAGCTTTCAGCATGCAGGGTTGGTGAAAAGGAGGCGGATGCCAGTATGGAGAGTTTGTTTTCTTTCATGGCAGGGATCTTACCTCAAAGTTATTGATATTGCGATTCCCCTTTGAAAAGTACCATAGTAATGAGATAAATACTGTTACTCTCTTGAGAGCTTGTCCGAAAACCAATTTTGATAGCCAGCGGCACGTGATATACCATATGCTATCTGTGATATTGTCCGGGCAGGTTTTTTCGGACAGCCTCTATCCATAGGTTTTTATCATAAAAAAGGTTTTATCCATGTAGTCATGGTGTTCTGAACACATGACTTCAAAGCTCCGGATACCAATGGTACGTTTTTTTATTGGATGGCCCCTTTTTTTGACGGTCTGCCTGAAAAGCAAGTTTTTGTCTTTCCAATTGCCCACCAGATTACCACGATCATCCACTCATGCGAACCGTAGGCCAGAAAAATTGGGCGGTCAGATTTTGTGCTTGCCAGCGGGCCTCCCTGAAGGGTGACCTTACAAGCAGGTATGTGAACACTTCTCGCAGGAGCAGGCCTTGTGTCTGCCCGTATCAACGTATCCGATCCCACCATGACCTGCCCATCTTCCCCGCCGATGCGCGTCAGGGAAAAGGTGCCGTAATTATTTTCTTTGTTCATGGGGCCAGCGGTCTTGAAGAATTTCTGTCTGCGGCCTCTTCTTTTCCTGTTTACCGGTGTCTGTCTGTTCAGCTCCGCATGATCCGGAGATCCCTGGATGTGGATTGTCTGGAGTATTCATGGAGTCTGTTTCAGGATACGGGCAAGGACATTCACCACCCTGTTTTGGTCCGTTTCATGGAGATCCGGGAAAAGCGGCAGGGTAATGGCTTCCTGGTAATAGCGCTCCGCTTCGGGAAACAGTCCTTCCCGAAAGCCCATGGCTCTGTAGCAGGGCTGGGTGTGCACCGGAATATAGTGAAGGTTGACGCCTATTCCTTCTTTTCGTAAGGCTTCGAATACGTCCTTGCGGGTTTTTGTGATCCGCTCTCTCTGCAGGCGGATGACATAGAGGTGCCATGCGGAGTCACAGTCCCCATGGCAGAAGGGGAGGCGGAGGGGAAGGTGTGACAGCAGATTGTCGTAGCGCTGACGGAGCATGCGGCGTTTGGCCACAAAGGCATCCAGCCTGTCCAGTTGGCGGATGCCTAAGGCTGCCTGTATTTCCGTCATGCGGTAGTTGAAGCCAAGGGCAATCTGCTGATAATACCAGGGGCCGTCCGGAGGCTGCGTCATCTCCTTTTCATCCCTTGTGATTCCATGGCTGCGGAGAAGGGCCATCCTCTCCGCCAGATCCTGATGGTTGGTCAGGGCCATACCTCCTTCCGCCGTGGTGATGATTTTTACGGGATGGAAACTGAAGATGGTGATGTCACTGAAGCGGCAGTTGCCAACGGTTTCTTTTCTGTAGGAAGCGCCGGTGGCATGGGCGGCATCTTCTATGATGAAAAAACCGTATTGAAGGGACAGCTGATGAATGGCAGCCATGTCGCATGGTTGGCCGCAGAAGTGGACAGGCACTACGATTTTAGGCAGCTGGTTTTCTTTCTCCGCTTTTTCCAGTTTGGTTGCCAGTGCCTTTGGGCAGAGATTCCAGGTTGCGGGGTCAATGTCCACAAAATCGACGGAAGCACCGCAGTAAAGGGCGCAGTTGGCTGAAGCCACAAAAGTGATGGGGCTGGTCCAGAGGGTGTCGCCCGGGCCAAGGCCCAGGGCGAGGCAGGCAAGGTGAAGGGCGGAAGTGGCGCTGTTAACGGCAACGCCATGGGCTGCGCCGCATACAGTGGCCATGGCATGTTCAAACTCCGGAACCTTTGGTCCCTGGGTCAGGAAGTCGGAATGCAGTACATCCAGTACGGCCTCCACATCTTCTTTGCATATATTCTGTTTACCATAGGGAATTGTGGAAAGGGGAGAGGGTGGCGTCATGGTAAATATCCTTATTGTTTTCGTAAGGTAGAAAGTCTTGCACCAAAGGAAGCCATGGACAAGTATTTTTTTTGATGGCAGGCGTACTGCCCTCACGGAGGCCTTCGCCCATGATGCAGGAGGGTCTCCGCAAGATCCAGGGCCGGGACAGAGGTAGCAATGGATGGCCTGACCAGTGGGCTAGGCGATCCAAAAAGGAACAGCTGGCAGTTTTTTGTTGGTCACGGGTAAAAAGGGGCGTAAAAACAGGGGGAGGTATGGAGTCTGTCTGGTGTGTCCCGAAAAAACTTTGGAAAGGTTTACATTGAAAATTGTCATTATCGGAGCCGGTGAAGTTGGCTACCATGTTGCCCGCAGGCTGGCCCTGGAACATAAGGATGTGGTGGTTGTGGACAGGGATGGTGCCGCCCTGCGCAGGGTCTCCGATTCTCTGGATGTGCAGGTGGTTCGGGGAGAGGGAGGTTCTCCGCTGGTGCTGCAGGAAGCGGGTATCCGTGAGGCAGAAATTCTGCTGGCGGTGACGGATTCCGATGAGGTGAATCTTGTGGCCTGTCTGGTAACGGACATGCTGTCACCCAATACGCGCAAGCTGGTACGGATTCGTAATGCGGATTTCGATGCCTGCCATTCGCTCCTGCGGGAAGGGGCTCCGCACATTGAGAGCGTTATTAACCCGGAAATAGAGGCGGTCCGAACCATTGAACGTTTGATCCGTCTTCCCGGAGCGGTGGAAGCGGGGGAGCTCGTGGGGGGACTTGTGCAGTTTGTGGGTATCCGGCTGGATGAAGGTTCATCCATGGACGGGATGCCGCTTCCTGAGCTGCCAAAATATCTGGGTTCAGCAAAAGTACTGGTGGCGGCGGTGCTCCGGGATGAGAAGCTGATTATTCCTTCGGGTAAAGACTTCCTTAAGGCTGGAGACCTGGTTTACCTTGTGAGCGGAAAAAAACATCTTTTGCAGGTGATGGAGGCTTTTGGAAAGGCATCAAAACCTGTCCGGAGAGTCCTGATTGTCGGAGGGGGCAGGCTGGGTCTCCGGCTGGCGGCCAGTCTTGAAAAAGATCATTATCAGGTCAAGATTATAGAGCGCAGGTCGGATCGCTGCCGGGAGTTGGCAGCAAGGCTTGAGAAGGCGGTGATTCTCCATGGAGACGGGTCGGACCAGAGCCTTCTTGCGGAAGAGAATGTGCGGGGGGTGGACGTGATGGTTACACTGACGGGAGATGAGCAGACCAACATTCTTGTTTCTCTGCTGGCCCGGAAAATGGGAGTGGGGGCTGCCATTACCCGTCTTACCCGTTTTGCCTACTTTCCTCTGATGTCCTCTATCGGTGTCCACCAGATAGTCAGTCCCAGGCTTTCTGCCATAGATTCCATACTGCAGCATATCCGGCGTGGTAAGGTTCTTTCCACTCTGTCCATACAGGGGGAGCAGGCCGAGGTGATGGAGGCCGTGGCCCTTCCCACTTCCGATATTGTGGGAAGGCCCCTGAGCCAGTTGTCTTTTCCCAAAGGTGCACTGGTAATCACAATTATCCGAGGGGATGAAATCATTATTC
The DNA here is from genome assembly GCF_026155325.1 of Desulfobotulus pelophilus. Classification (NCBI taxonomy): domain Bacteria; kingdom Pseudomonadati; phylum Thermodesulfobacteriota; class Desulfobacteria; order Desulfobacterales; family Desulfobacteraceae; genus Desulfobotulus; species Desulfobotulus pelophilus. The sequence goes on from NZ_JAPFPW010000001.1 coordinate 43,579, forward strand.
CTTCCGGTGATTCAGTGATTGCCCCCGATGACAGGGTTGTTATTTTTGCCAGAAGGAAGTCCGTTCCAAAAGTTGAAAAAGCCCTTACGGTGAAGCTTGAGTATTTTTAGAAAGGAGCGTCCGTCTGATGGTGGGGTTACCAGGAGCTGTGAAACTGTAAGCAGGGAGAGGGCATGAACTGGCGTATCATAGGACAGATGACGGGGGTGTTGATAGCGGCTCTGGGGTGTTCCATGGCCTTGCCTCTGGTCTGGTCCCTGATCTGTGCAGACGGCAGCAGTCGCGCCTTTGCTCTGTCCATGGCTTTGTGCGGGGTTGTGGGCGGGCTGCTTTTCTTCCCATTGCGAAAACCGTTGGGGGAAGGTTTTTCCCAGAAAGAAGGGATGGCCATTGTGGGGCTGGGCTGGATGGCTGTGGGGCTTTTTGGTGCCTTCCCCTTTTTTTTCTCGGGTTTTTTCTGGGGTTTTACGGATGCGGTTTTTGAATCCGTATCGGGTTTTACCACAACAGGAGCCTCCGTTCTGGAAGACATTGAGTCCCTTCCACAGGGGCTTTTGTTGTGGCGCAGCCAGATTCAGTGGATTGGTGGTATGGGAATCATTCTTTTTTCCATTGCCATTCTGCCCTTTTTGGGAGTGGGCGGAATGCAGCTCTATAAGGCTGAGGTGCCAAGCCCCGTTCCGGATAAGCTCAAGCCCCGGATTCAGGAAACGGCAAAAATTCTGTGGAAGGTTTATCTTTTCTTTTCCCTTTTGCTTTTTTTTCTGCTTCTCGCCGGTGGCATGGGCGGATTTGACAGCCTCTGCCACACCTTCACTACTATGCCAACGGGTGGTTTTTCTACAAAGAATCTTTCCATTGCCCACTTCGACAGTCTCTATATAGAAGTGGTGATCATGGCTTTTATGGTGTTGGCAGGTATCAACTTCACCCTGCATTTTCAATTTTTACGGAGGGGCGGTTTCTCTTATTTCAACGATGCGGAGTGCCGTTTTTTTCTTGTGCTGCTTCTGGCTATCATGGTTGGTGTTTTCTGGATTCTTTGGGGGGCTACCTATGAAAGTCCGGGAGAAAGTCTTCGTTACGGAGCTTTTCAGGTGATTTCCATTGTGACCACCACAGGTTTTGCCACGGCGGATTATGTTCTCTGGGCACCGGCCGCTCAGCTGATACTTCTCTTTGCCATGTTCACGGGGGCCTGCGCCGGATCCACATCCGGTGGTATGAAAACGGTGCGCCTGATGATCTGCGGGAAGTATGGATACAAGGAGCTTTTTTTTCTGGTGCATCCAAGGGCCGTGCGGGAAGTAAAGCTGGGCGGCAGAGTGGTGCCCGGAGGGGTGATTCATGGTGTATTGGGTTTTATGGCCCTTTACCTTGGGGTGTATGTGGCGGGTTCCCTTCTGCTGGCTGCTCAGGGTACGGATGCGGTAACGGCTCTGACAGCGGCCGCATCCGCCCTTGGTAATGTGGGGCCCGGTTTCGGAGGGGTGGGACCTGCGGAAAATTATGCGGGTATCCCCCAGGCGGGTAAGTGGGTTCTTTCCTGGCTAATGTTGATGGGGCGTCTTGAAATTTATACCCTGATTATTTTTCTGGTACCCGAATTCTGGCGGAATTAAAGATTGGCTGAAACCTGTTATCGTTTGAAAAGGCTGTATTTTCAGGTATTGATGGAGCATGTGGTAAAAAAAAACAAGCCTGTGTTTTTTTTGTGTTGACACATGGTGGCATCACGGGTAGATAAGCACTCGTTTTTGACGGTTGCAAGGGTCGTTAACTCAGTCGGTAGAGTATCTGCCTTTTAAGCAGAGAGTCGTTGGTTCGAATCCAACACGACCCACCACCCATAAGTCCCCATCGTCTAGCCCGGTCCAGGACACCGGCCTTTCACGCCGGCGACAGGGGTTCGAATCCCCTTGGGGACGCCATATGTAAGAAAAAAGGGGTTACCTCGAAAAGGTAGCTCCTTTTTTTTATGTTTGATTTTTGAAGCGGTTGGTCTCACCATGGATGGAAGGGTTCAGGCGGGCTTTCATCGTTCCGCATCTTTCGGGATATATCAATATAAGGAATGGAAATATGAAACCAGTGGTTGCCCTTGTGGGCCGTCCCAATGTGGGAAAATCCACCCTGTTCAATCGAATGACCCGTAGCCGTGATGCCATTGTGGATGATATGGCCGGTGTGACAAGGGATCGTCATTTTGGTGAAGCCATGTGGGAAGGCCGGCCTTTTGTTCTGGTGGATACGGGTGGGTTTCTTTCCAATGATGCGGATTCTTTTGCTGCCCACATCCGGGCACAGGTGGAGATGGCTCTGGAGGACGCGGACCATGTGGTGCTGGTTCTCGATGGTAAAAGCGGGGTTTCTTATTACGACAGGGATCTTGTTGATCTTTTGCGGGCAAAGGGGAAACCGTTTTTCTGTATAGTCAATAAAATTGACGGGGAGCGCCATGAGATTGCTCTTACTGATTTTTATGCCTTAGGAATTGAAGAGCCCTTTCCTGTTTCCGCTGAGCATGGGTATGGTTTTTCGGATTTTATGGACGCCCTTACGGAAGACATGCCACTGGAAGATGAGGGGAATGACGGGCAGCCTGAAGGCCCCATCCGGGTGGCGGTGGTGGGAAGGCCCAATGCGGGTAAGTCTTCTCTGATTAACCGTCTTCTGGGAGAAGAGCGCATGGTGGTCAGTGAAGTGGCCGGAACCACCCGTGATTCCGTGGATTCTCTGGTGGAGTATGGAGGAAAAACCTACCTTTTTGTGGATACGGCAGGTATCCGGAGAAAGGGAAAGGTTACCCATCGGGTTGAAAAATATTCCGTAATTAAAGCTTTGCAAAGCCTGGAGCGATGCGACGTGGCCCTGGTACTGCTGGATGCCTCCGAGGGGGTCACGGATCAGGATGTCCGGGTGGCGGGTTATGCCAGCGACCGGGGTTGTGGCTGCATTTTTGTATGCAATAAGTGGGATTTGATGCCACCGGAAAAAAAAGATGTGAAGCGCATGAAAGAAGAGCTTGCCATGGAGGCGAAATTTTTAGGGTATGCTCCTGTGCTGACCATTTCCGCCCTTACGGGTCAACGGGTGATCAAGCTGTTTCCAATGATAGATAAGGTATATGAGCAGTATATTTCGAGGGTCGGAACCAGCCATCTCAACCGGATTATTGAAGACGCCACGGCACGGACAGAGCCCTCGCTTCACAACGGTAAGCGTATTAAGTTTTACTTTGCCTCACAGGTACGAACCTCGCCTCCTACCTTTGCTCTCGTAACCAACTATCCCGATGCTATTCATTTTTCGTATAAAAGATACCTGGTTAACCAGATTCGCGAGGCATTGGGTCTGGATATGACGCCCATCCGGATTAAATTTCAGGAGCGCAGCGGTCGAACGGATTACAGTGATAAAAGATCAAAGCCTTCGCCGGAGCTTCTTCGTAAGCTACAGGCAAAAAGGCGGAGCCGTAAGCGCAGGAACCGCTAGGCAGATCCCGTGATTGCCGGAGTTGGCTTTTCTCCGGCTTGCTTCTTTCTTTCTGGCAAGCCCGTCCTGTTATGGTTTGGGCCTGTCAGGGGTGCCGTATAAGGGCCTGTTGGCTTTTCTGCTGATTCAAATCATAATCTGATTGCCACGACTTTCAGTCATGTCTTGCGCCAGAATAATGACATGCCCAGATCTTGCGCTTGCCAGCGGGCACCCGTAAAGGGTGGCCCTGTAAAGCAGGGAGTAAAAATACCCGCTAGGCACCATGGTCAGACAACAGCCGGGTCCGTAAGCTGTGGCTGAGCCCGTGTAGCAATGAGAAATCATAATGGCTGAACAGGCGTGCTTATCCCGTTGTCAGCCAGTGTGTTGCATTCCGGTTTGCTGAAAGGTGAAGGGTTGCTGTATGGAAGATCTTTTTGCCCGGGACAGCATGGCTGATCCGGAAAAGCCCCTTGCAGAAAGAATGCGTCCGGATTCTCTGGAAGATGTGGCTGGTCAGGATCATCTTCTTTCGGAAGGATCGGTGCTGCGCCGTGCCGTGCAGGAGGACCGGCTTTTTTCCATGATTCTCTGGGGGCCTCCTGGCTGCGGTAAAACAACCCTTGCCAGGATACTGGCCAAGGAGACCCGTAAGGGTTTTGTTCAGATTTCTGCCGTATTTTCCGGAGTGCAGGAGGTCCGTAAGATTATAGAAGAAGCCCGGACCCGAAGACGTATGCAGGGCAGGGGAACCCTTCTTTTTGTGGATGAGATTCACCGGTTTAATAAGGCTCAGCAGGATGCGTTTCTGCAGCATGTGGAAGAGGGGCTGATCACTCTCATTGGTGCCACCACGGAAAACCCATCTTTTGAGGTTATTGCTGCTCTGCTTTCCCGCTGCAGGGTGCTGGTGCTGCATCCCGTATCGGGAGATGCCTGTGTTACTGTGCTGAGACGGGCTCTTGCAGATGGAGAAAGGGGGCTGGGCAGGCTGGGTGTTGCCGCTGCGGACAGTGAACTTGCCCTTTTGGCGGAGATGGCGGACGGCGATATGCGGGCGGCTCTGTCCGGTCTGGAGATGGCGGTGTTTCACTGCCTCGGCGATGGAAGCCGCAGGGAGAGAGTGGTTACAAAGGAAGATGTGGCGGCTGTATTTGGAGATCGGGTCCTGCGCCATGATAAAGCCGGAGATTCCCATTTTAACCTGATTTCCGCTTTTCATAAAAGTATGCGGGGCAGTGATCCGGATGGAGCCCTGTATTGGCTTTTCCGGATGCTGGAAGCCGGAGAGGACCCCCTTTATCTGGCACGGCGTATGGTTCGTTTTGCCTCGGAAGATGTGGGTATGGCCGATCCGGGGGCACTGGCACTGGCCCTTTCCGCTCTGGAATCCTATCGTTTCCTGGGTTCTCCGGAGGGCGAAGGTGCCCTGGCTCAGGCAGCCGTCTATCTGGCCACAGCACCCAAGAGCAATGCTGTCTATATGGCGCAGAAGGCCGTGGTCGCCCGTATCAGGGAAACGGGCGCACCGCCTGTCCCCTTGCACATTCGCAATGCTCCCACCCGCCTGATGGCGGATCTGGGCTATGGCAGGGAGTACCGGTATGCCCACGATTTTACGGATGCCTATGTACCTCAGGAATATCTCCCCGAAGATCTGCTGCAGGACAGATACTATCATCCTACGGACCGTGGCTATGAAAAACTGGTAGGCCAGCGTATGGATGGCTGGCGCAGAATCCGGGAAGCTGCCCGTAAGAAGTCGTAGGAATTTGTCTGTTGCTTAATGGTTGATGACTCTGTGTTTGTTCCTGTTTTTGATTCTCGTATCTGTCGGATAAGTATACGGGCACCCAGGCTGCTTGCCCGTGACGCAATTTTATTCTTAGGGCTTCTTGCCCTGTGCTGAATCGGCAAAACTTGTCGGCACAGGCAGGTTGATCTTTTGTATTGGTATATAGGCTTGGGGTCGCTGCCCTTTGTGCCGATTGCGGACAGTTGCCGATTCTTTAGGCACAGGCCTGCGAAGCTCTTATCCGAAACGATGGCAACGTCACTTGCGAGCAGCCGGGGTGCCCCTGCAAGTCAGGGCTGTCAAAAAGCCTTCGCAGGGAGGTTTTGCGTCTGCCCGTATCCAGTTCCGCTTTCATTATGGTCTGACACCGGACTGACCCGTAAAGCGGACCCTCCCCGTTTCCCTTCCCCTTTCATCCCAGCTGATTTCCGTGAAAAAAAATTCTCCGCTGCGGTGTACCCTCAGCACCGTGCTGCTCCTTGTGCCGTAAAGCTTATTCACAATGAAAAGGGGGGCCAGAATTCTTTCCCACTCAGGTCCCATGCCCGTATCTGGCAGATCCCTGTCTTTTGGTATGGAGCGGTCCTGCAGCAGAAGAAAAAAATCTTCTTCCCCGGCCCCCTTGCTAAGGGCCTGATCCAGCATGTCACATCCCCTTGTCACCTTGGGCCACGGGGTGTCCAGCAGATGATTGGAAAGGCCGTGCATGCCGGAAGGAATCACAAGGCTCTTTTCTGTCTGGTTGCTGTAATAAAAAAGTTTTTCTGGGGTGCCGCAGATCAGGTTGAATCCGTTGAAGGCAGCGCCTTCCTCTTTCAGCTTTTTCAGAAAAGAATCCGTATCTTCAGCGGACCCAAGGGCCTGTTCCACGATATGGCCCCTCGAGGGGGCAGGGTTTTTTTTGAGAAAAGGATCCCTGAAATTGGTGAGGGCGGCAAAATAAAGGGGCTTCGGTACAATGCCCATCCATGTTCCTCCCTCCTGGAGATCCCTGCCCGCAAGAAAAGGGGGGGTTGTTTTCCAGTAATGGGCGGGTTCTGTGGGGCGTTTGTGAAACTCATCACGGTTGGCTGTTACAATCAGGGGCCAGTCGGGGTGGTGCTGCACTGCAAAGAGAATGAGGCACATGGGTTTTCTTTTTCCTTTGGAATCCTCTGTCATTCGGGATGGCAGGGCTTTTTATGGTTTAGCTGCAACGCCGTTTTTTGTCTGCTTGCTTTGTTCACCTGATTATTGACTTTCCCGCAGTATCCGGTTAGCGTTTCTCAGAACTCGGGGAAAAATGCAACCATGGTGCGGGGGCACTCGTCATCGTAAGGAGGATAAAGGCATGAAAGAAGTTGTCATTGTCAGCGGATCCAGGACGGCAGTCGGTGCTTTTGGTGGTGTTCTCAAAGACGTTTCCGGCGTGGAGCTGGGAGCCACGGTCATGAAGGAAGTGATGAAAAAGGCAGGGCTGCGTCCCCAGCCCAGCGCGGGTATGGAGTCATATTGCCCGGATAAGCTCAAGGGTCTTGGCCGTATTGAGCTGGAAGCGGGTGGCTATGATTATGACGAGGCTCTCAGACCCGTTGCCATTGATGAAGTGATTATGGGAAATGTGCTGCAGGCTGGTCAGGGCCAGAATCCGGCCCGTCAGTCCATGATTCGTGCAGGGTTATCCAAGGAGACTCCTGCTTTTACGGTGAACAAGGTGTGTGGGTCCGGGCTGAAGGCCATTGCTCTGGGTGCCCAGGCCATCATGACCGGCGATGCGGAAGTGGTGCTGGCCGGCGGACAGGAAAGCATGAGCAATACGCCCATGGCCCTGCTCAAGGCCCGCTGGGGACATCGAATGGAGCTGACCGGCGTGGGTCCTGTGCATGACCTGATGGTGTATGATGGTCTTTACGAGATTTTTTATGGGTATCACATGGGGCTTACGGCAGAAAATATTGTTGAAAAGTATGGTATTTCCCGTGAAGATCAGGACAAGGTAGCGGTTCTCAGCCATGCCAGGGCTATGGAAGCCATTAAAAACGGTACCTTCAAGCAGGAAATTGTCCCTGTGGTGATCAAAGGCCGCAAGGGGGATACTGTTGTGGATACGGATGAGCGGCCCATGGAAACCAGCATGGAAAAGATGGCGAAAATGAAACCCGCTTTCAAAAAAGATGGCTCTGTCACCGCAGGCAATGCTTCCGGTATCAATGATGGTGCTGCCGCTGTTTTGATGATGACGGCAGACAAGGCGAAGGAGCTGGGTCTTACTCCCATCCTTAAAATTAAGGGTTTTGCTTCCGGCGGTATGGATCCGGCCTTCATGGGTCTGGGACCCGTTCCGGCCATCCGGAAACTTCTTGCACGCACCGGTATGAAGATGGGCGATATGGATATGATTGAGCTCAATGAGGCCTTTGCCGGTCAGGCCATTGGCTGCATGATGGAGCTGGGAATCGACTTTGAAAAACCCAATGAGCTGGGTTCCGGTATTTCCATTGGTCACCCCATCGGAGCCACAGGAGCACGGCAGATGGTAACGGGCATGTATCATATGCAGCGCAAGGATTATGGCACGGGCATTATTTCCATGTGTATTGGTGGCGGTATGGGTATGGCCATGATCGTGGAGCGTGTGTAGCTTATGAGCTTTCTGCGGATGGCTCTTGTATAGGGAATTGGTTGTAACGATTTCCAGCGGTGTTTGCCTGAGAGGTCGCAGTCGTCTTCGGACGGTTGCGGCCTTTTTTTATGGGAGGCCTGAAAAAGGGTCGCAGGGTTTTCGGAAGGATGGTATGATAGCATGTTTGCGCCGATACTTTATCAATGCGGGGGCATACAGGAACCGCTGGAGGCGTGAGGGGTACATAAGAAAAATTCATAAAAAGAGGGCTGCCACGGATTTTGATCCGAGGAAATGTGCTCTCCCAGGGAAAGCAGGATGTGTCCATGACCGATACAGAGTTGCGTACGGAAATCAGCATCGAGCGTGAGATGCGGCAGTCCTACCTTGAATACGCCATGAGCGTGATTATTGGGCGGGCCTTGCCGGATGTGCGTGATGGTCTCAAGCCGGTACATCGGCGTGTGCTTTTTGCCATGCGGGAACTCAAAAATGACTGGAACCGGCCTTATAAAAAATCTGCCCGTATCGTGGGTGATGTGATTGGTAAATACCATCCCCATGGTGATGCAGCTGTTTATGACACCATTGTGCGTATGGCCCAGGACTTTGCCATGCGTTACCGGCTGGTGGACGGGCAGGGAAACTTCGGCTCCATTGATGGCGACTCTCCGGCGGCCATGCGTTATACGGAAATTCGTATGCAGCGGCTTGCTCAGGAGATGCTGGCGGATCTGGATAAGGATACCGTTGACTTTGTTGCCAACTATGATGAATCTCTTGAAGAACCCATGGTGTTGCCCACCCGTTTTCCAGCCCTGCTGGTGAATGGATCTTCGGGAATAGCCGTGGGTATGGCTACCAATATACCTCCCCATAACCTGCGGGAGGTAGCCGATGCCATCATTGCACTGATTGAGAATCCGGCAATTGATGTCACAGAACTGCTCTCCATTCTCCCGGGGCCGGATTTTCCCACAGGCGGGGTGATTTACGGCAAATCCGGTATTGTGGAAGCTTATAGGACTGGCAGGGGTATTATCCGTGTCCGTGCCCTGCTGGATCTGGAAACCGATCCGAAATCCGGAATGGAAACCCTGGTGGTGAAAGAACTTCCCTATCAGGTGAACAAGGCCCGTCTGGTAGAAAAAATAGCCGAGCTGATTCGTGACAAGCAGCTGGAGGGTGTCCGCTACGTGAGGGATGAATCCGACAGGGATGGCCTGCGTGTTGCCATCGGTTTGAAAAAGGACGCCATGCATGAGGTCGTGTCCAATCTGCTCTTCAAACATACCCAGCTGCAGAACAGTTTTGGCATCATTTTCCTTGCGGTGGTTAACAACCGGCCTGAGCTTCTGACCTTAAAAGAGATTCTGACTCACTTCATTCGTCACAGAAAAGAAGTGATTATTCGCCGGACCCGTTTTGATCTGAAAAAAGCCCAGGCGCGGGCCCATATTCTGGAAGGGCTCAAAATAGCGCTGGATAATATTGATGAAGTGGTGGCCCTGATCCGTAAATCCGCATCTCCTGTGGAGGCCAAGGAAGGCCTGATGGGCCGTTTCGGGCTTTCCATGTTACAGGCCCAGGCCATTCTGGATATGCGGTTGCAGCGGCTCACCGGGCTGGAACGGGATCGTATTCTGGAAGAGTATGGTGCCGTTCTGAAAGATATCGCCTGGTTTAAGGAAATTTTAGGCAGCGAAGCCATCGTCATGGATCTTATCAAGGAAGAGCTGATCAGCCTGAAGGAAGAGTTCGGTGACAACCGCCGTACGGAAATTGTGGAGTCCACCCGCGAGATCGGCATGGAAGATCTTATTGTCGAGGAAGACATGGTGGTCACCCTTACCCGCAGCGGTTATATCAAGCGCAATCCCATCACTCTCTATCAGAGTCAGCGTCGTGGAGGCCGTGGGAAAACGGCCATGACCACCCGTGATGAAGATTTTGTCACCAAGCTTTTTGTGGCTTCCACCCATCATACCTTCCTTTTTTTCACCAACCTCGGCAAAGTCTACTGGTCCAAGGTCTGGGAGCTCCCCCAGGGAGGAAGAACCAGCCGTGGCAAGGCCATTGTAAACTTTCTGAATCTGGCTCCTGATGAAAGGCTCAGTACGGTGCTGGCAGTTCCTGATTTTGAGGAGGGGCGATTTATTATTATGGCCACCCGGCAGGGACTTATGAAAAAAACGGACCTGATGGCCTACTCCAGACCTCGGGCCGGAGGTATCATTGCCATTGATCTGGTGGAGGGAGATGCGCTCATTGCCGCACGGATTACCGATGGTAGTCAGGATGTACTCCTGAGTTCTGCGGGAGGTCAGACCATCCGTTTTGCTGAATCCGATGTCCGGCCTATGGGCAGGGTTTCCCGCGGAGTGCGGGGACTTCGCATGGAAGAAGATGATCATATTGTGGGTATGGAAGTGACAGGGCATGGCAGCGCACTTTTCACGGCCACGGAAAACGGTTATGGGAAGCGGACGGATATCGATGCTTTCCCCATGCAGCGCCGTGGTGGTAAAGGCGTTATCGGCATTCGTACCGACGGGCGTAACGGCAGGGTTGTGGCCATGGTACTGACGGATGAAGCCGATGACGTGATGCTGGTGTCGGACAAGGGACGTCTGATACGGATGTCGGCCTGTAGCATTTCTGTTATCGGACGCGCTACCCAGGGCGTTCGCCTGATTCAGCTGGAAGAGGGAGAAAGACTGATTGATGCTGCCCGTCTGGATGAAGATACCCGCAGCGAAGACGGAGAAGATGAAAATGAGGGTGTCTGTGAGCCGCAGGATTTCGAGTGAAAGTTCCGAAGCAGACGAATTGTAACGCTTAAGACAGTTTGTAAGGGTGGATGGATGCCGCACAGGGACGTTGAAAAATTTCAGATTGGTGTTCTGGGTGCCGGCAGCTGGGGGACAGCTCTCTCCATGCTGCTGGCTGACAAGGGATACTCCGTAACTCTCTGGGCATATGAGGCGGAAGTGGCCCGTGAAATTGTGGAATACCGGGAAAACAGGAGCTATCTGCCTGGAATTGCTTTACCGGATACCCTTACGGCAACAGCAGACATGTCTCTTGCCGTAAGGGAAAAGGACATGGTTTTATTTGTGGTGCCTTCCCATGTGATGAGAGAAACCGCCAGAAATGTTTCCCGGGAGATAGCAAGGGAAACGCTTCTGGTGACGGCTTCCAAAGGCATAGAAAATGTTACCCACCGAACCATGACGGGTATTCTGAAGGAAGAAATGATTCATATTCCCGAAGAACAGCTTGTCGTACTTTCCGGGCCCAGTTTTGCCCGCGAAGTTGGGGAAAAAAGGCCTACGGTGGTAACGGTGGCTTCCTGCAGCAGCGATATTGCCCGGAGGGTTCAGGAAATATTTGCCGGGCCTGCTTTCCGAGTTTATACCACAGAAGATGTCATGGGTGTGGAAGTTGGCGGTGCCATGAAAAATGTTATTGCCATTGCAGCAGGGGTGGTGGATGGCATGGAGCTGGGGCTGAATACACGAGCTGCCCTGATTACCCGGGGGCTGGCAGAGATCAGGAGGCTGGGGGTTGCCATGGGAGCCAGCCATCATACTTTTTCCGGTCTTTCCGGCGTGGGAGACCTCATGTTGACCTGTACAGGCTCGTTGAGCCGGAATCATACCGTAGGCCAGCTGCTGGGTCAGGGGAAAACGCTGGATGCCATTCTGAAAGAAATGCGGATGGTGGCGGAAGGCGTAAAGTCTGCCCGCTCTGTGTATAATCTTTCTGCAAAGCTGGGTGTGGAGCTTCCCATCTGCAATGAAGTGTACCGTGTACTGTACGAAGGTACGACACCCCGTGAAGCTGTGGATCGTTTGATGAACCGGACGTTAAAACAGGAATTCCATGACCTGATGTGAGTTCCGTTGAAGGGCCTGATCTGCCAGAGGCTTTCAAGGGCCTACGGTTTCCGGAAGGACAAATCCATGGATGAGAAACCCACGCAGGATGGTCACAGAAAACGCTTGCGGCAACGTTTCCGCGAATCGGGGCTGGATGGGTTTGGAGATCATGAAGTTTTGGAACTGCTGCTGACTCTTGCCACTCCCAGAAAAGACTGCAAGCCTGTTGCCTGGGAACTTATGAGACGATTCAAAACCCTTCCCGCCGTATTTGAGGCGAGTTTTGCAGAGCTTTGCGAAGTCACCGGGATGGGAGAAACCAATGGCATTCCCATAAAACTGGTCAAGGCTGCAGCAGATCGCTTTTTAAAACAGCGGGCGCTCGGCCAGAAAATACTCTTGGGAACACCCCAGGCCGTTCTGGACTATCTGTACCATGAATTGCGGGAAAGCAGCAGAGAAGCCTTTATGGTTCTGTACCTGGATGTTAAAAACCGGCTTCTTGAGACAGAAACCCTTTTTACGGGAAGCCTTTCCGCAAGTCCCGTTTATCCGAGGGAAGTTTTGCGCGCTGTTCTGGCACATCAGGCCGCTTCTGTTATTTTTGTGCATAACCATCCTTCCGGCGATATATCGCCATCGAGGGAGGATTACGCCATCACAAGACGTCTGGTACAGGCTCTTGCACCGGTGAATGTGCGGGTGCATGAGCACTTGATTATAGGAAGAAACGCCTATTACAGTTTTGCCGAGCATGGCGTAATAGATACTCTGCATCAGGAGATCAGGGATGCAGAATCCCGGTTTATGGGAGAATGGGCAGGAAAGTGATTGCGGAAGGGCCTGTAAAGCAAAAAGCATGTTATGGCTGTCTGAACAGGGTTTTTCCCAAGGGACCGGAAGGCCTGCGGGAAAGTCCGGAAGAATGTCTGGCCTGTGAAGAAAAAACAGCCTGCCTGCGGGCCGCCCTTGATGGAGCCGAAGGCTGGAAGGCGGAAGAGGAAAAGGTAAACAGAGCCTATGCAGCAGGGCACCTTGGTTTTCTGGGCCGGTGGTCAAGGCGCAAGTCCTTGAATCAGAAGAAGGGAAAATAGCCGTATTGTCGGCATGGAGCATGGCAACCTACGATAAAAAGGGAGACGGGCTGTGAAAGGGATCATGGATCTGCCACTGGCGGGTAAGCGGGTGCTGATACGCGTTGATTTTAATGTACCCATGGATAAGGAAGGGAACATCAGCGATGATACCCGCATCCGCAGGGGGTTAGAAAGTATCCGTTTTGCTGCGGACTCCGGTGCTCGGGTCATTGTGGCTTCCCACCTTGGCCGACCCAAAGGGCAGGTGGTGCCAGGCCTGAGCCTGAAAAAATGTGCCGATCACCTTTCCGGTCTTTTGCAGAAACAAGTACTGATGGCGGACGCCTGCATCGGAGCTGCTGTCAGCGATACCGTAGCCTCCATGGCGTCAGGAGAGATCCTGATGCTGGAGAACCTTCGTTTTTATCCGGAAGAGCAGGCGGATGATCAGAATTTTGCCCGGGAGCTGGCGGAACTCTGTGATGTCTATATCAATAATGCCTTTGCAGTCTGCCACCGGAAACACGCCTCTGTTCATGCCATATGTGGTTTTGTCAAGGAAAAGGCGGCAGGGCATCTGCTCATGGATGAGCTCAGGTATTTTGATTCGGCCATGGGAGCGCCCGCCCGTCCTCTGGTGGCCATTGTGGGGGGAGCCAAAATTTCCAGCAAACTGAAAGCCCTGAAAAACCTTCTCCATCGTGTGGATAAGGTGCTGATTGGCGGTGCCATGGCCAACACGTTTCTGAAAGCTTCGGGGCTTTCTGTGGGAGAGTCATTGGTTGAGGACGATATGCTGGAAACGGCAAAGTCTGTCATGGCGGAGTCTGCAAAGCGGGGGGTGCGTTTCTATCTGCCTGTAGACGCCGTGGTGGCCAGAGAAATCACAGAAAATGCCGTTGGCATGGTGGTCCCCGTACAGGAAATTCCAGAAGGCTGGAAGGTAGCCGATTGTGGTCCGGCGACGGTACGGCTTTATGCCGCCGCCCTTGCCAATGCCAAAACGGTGGTATGGAACGGACCCATGGGTGTGTTTGAGCTGGAAGCCTTCAGCGGCGGGACCATGGGGCTGGCCCGGCACGTGGCGGCCTGCCATGGACTGACCATTGTGGGCGGCGGGGACACGGATACGGCTATTCATAAAGCGGGTGTTGCCGAGGCCATGGGCTACATTTCCACAGGGGGAGGGGCCTTCCTGAAGCTGCTGGAGGGAGAATCCCTGCCTGCGGTGAATGCTCTGGAACAATGAGCCCGGGAAATGACGGTGCTTGTTTTATAAAAAATATTTTATGAAAGCAGCGTCCTGTGGTAGTTGTTTATTTTGTTCTCCGGTGGAATTTGAGATAAAAGGGCCAAAAGATAAGGGTTATGTGTATGGGTAACTGTTTTTTAGAAGGATGACAGGGAGGAGAATGGCTTGAGCTTCTGGACTTATCGGGAACATCTGAGCATGGCGAACCGGCTTCGCAGGTCGTATTATGAGTTGCTGAGGGATCAGCTGGATTATCAGATTATTCAGTATGCCCTTGTGGATTCCTATGCCAATTTCAAGGCGAGAAAGGTTCCCTATCCCTTTGTAGAGCGCCGTGAGCTGAAGCCGAAAGCCCGGATTCCCAGCCTTGAGTATGATGCCCAGAATGCTTTTCTGGTAATTTTTGTGGAAGACACCATCCCCGCCATCCATAAAAAATATATCCGTTTTTTTGATGATAACAAAACGACAAAGGTGAATCTTCTCCGTACGAAAACCCTGTCCCTTGCCAATGAATTTGACCGGAGTCAGAAGTATGTTGAATCTGCTCAGTTTATGGATGTGCTGAGGGAGCTTCTTCCCGTTGACTATGCTCTTCTGGTTCAGCGGGATCCCATGAGCAGGGGGCGTGACCGCTTCAGTCTTTCCCATTTTCATGTGCGTATTGACTGGCCCATTGCCGATGCCGCAGAGGACATGGCGCGCAGGCTCCGATATATTTCCAAGGATTTATATGAGAAAGGAGACAAATACGCAGAAGATGTTCAGAAAAAGTTTTTTGAATACTATGCCCAGCCCGTAATGGCTGGAGGACGAAGGACAGCAGCCATTGTGGCGGCTCAGTATCTGCGCAGACTTCCCTGTATTTCTACGGTATATGCCGGGAGCAGTGAGTCCCGTTCTCTGATCCGGCTTTCTGAACGGGGAGTGAGTAAATCCACCCTTGTGCGGTTTTCCGATGAGGAAACCCGCACCCTTGCGGATGAAAATCATATGTCCGTATCCACTTTCCGGAAGCATTATGCCGTTGCAAGGGAAGGGAAAAATTCGGTATTTGTCCTGCAGGTTCTCTATTCCCGTACCCAGCATGCCAAGCCTCCTGAGGACGGAAAGCTCCGGGAAATCAATCCGGATCCGTATTGGGTTACGGTGGGATCCCAGCGTATTCTGCCCATGGTGGATGCCTGGATGTACCCCCCCCTGCCTGTGAACCTGATTTATGCGTAATGGAGCTCCCGCATCATGGCAATTTCATCGCAATCGGGAAACTTGACGCAATGGACGCAGTCGGACCAGATTTTTAGTGGCAGGTCGGCTCTGTCAATACGTTTGAAATCCAGTTTCTCAAAGAAGACGGGCTGGTATGTCAGGGTAAAGAGCTGGGTGATGCCAAAGCTCCGGGCCTCCTCCACCAGAGTTTCCACCAGTTTTTTCCCCATGCCTTTGCGCTGATGGGTTTCGTCCACAGCAAGGGAACGGATTTCTGCCAGATCTTCCCAGCAGAACTGCAGGGCACAGCAACCCGCCACAGCACCGGTTTCCGGTGAAAGATAGACCACAAAATCCCGAACATGGTCGTAGAGTGCACTCAGCGGCCGGGGTATCATTTCTCCCCTGTTACCGAAAAGCTGCAGTAACCGGTATATGGACTGAATATCTTTCACTGTGGCATGCCGGATCATTCTCTGTTCTCCCTGAGGATAAAAAGTTTAAAAAAAATCCTTTACGTCTTTTTGCTCAGTGCGGCAAGCCTAATGTTACAGAGGTGTCGTTCAGGATGGTCTGCGCAAGAGCACCGGGCTGCCTGTTTCCGGGATGTGGCGTTTCAGACCTGGAGGTATGGAAAAATATTCCGGTCGGGTCGAGGGGCCTGTTTCAACCATAATATCTCTCCATATGGGAAGGGCCGTTCGAGCACCGGTTTCCATATGACCAAGGGTGGAGTTATCATCACAGCCTGTCCATACACCCATGGCCATGGCCGGAGAAAAACCAACGAAAAGTCCATCTCTGTAATTGTCCGTACTGCCGGTTTTACCGCCCAGGGCCCGATCCGCTGCCTGTGCACGGCGGCCTGTTCCCTCATGAATAACTGCCTGAAGCATATCGGTCATAATGGCCGCACTCTCCTGGTCCATAACAGCACGGCTTTCCCGTGGAGATGAATACATATGCCTGCCATTGCTGTCTTCAACGCGGATGATGCGCCAGGGGCGGTGTAACATGCCTCCGGAAGGGAAGACGGCATAGGCGCGGGTAAGCTCCTCAAGGGTCACCTCCGAGGTCCCGAGAGCAAGGGAAAGATTGGGTTGTAGAGGACTGTCTATGCCGATTCTATGGGCGAAACGGACGGCTTCTTCCGGCCCGATCTGGTCGATGAGCCGTATGGCAGGGATATTGCGGGAAAGGGCCAGTGAGGTTCGCAGAGTTATATCGCCCATGAAAGTACGGGAGAAATTCCTTGGTGCCCATGTGCGGCCCCGACTCTGGGAAAAGATCACAGGGGTGTCACTGATGATCTGGGTTTGCTCCGCACCTTTCTCTATGGCGAGGGCAAAAATCAGTGGTTTGAAAGCGGATCCGGGCTGCCTTCTGGCCTGCAAAGCCCTGTCAAAGGGGCTGCGTCCATAGTCTCTGCCGCCTACGTGGGCAAGGATGGCTCCCGTATGGACATCGATGGCGAGAACCGCGCACTGCGGCTGTGCCTGATTCCCCTGTTTCTGCATTCGTGCATCCAGCGAGGCCATATGTACCTCAACAGCTTTTTCAGCAGCTGTCTGTACACGGCTGTCGAGGCTGGTATGAACCGTGAGTCCGGATCGGTACAGGTTGTCCGGTCCTACTACTTCTTCCAGTTCCGACCGTACCTGTTCGAGAAACCATGGCGCACGACGACTGGAAGGATGGGGGGTACTCACAAGTTGCAGTGATTCTGATAAAGCCCCATGAAGCTCTTCAGGGCTTATAATCTCCGTTGCCTGCATCTGGCGAAGCACCATATTACGGCGTGCCATTGCCCTCTCAGGATTGGCAATGGGGGAATATCGGGAGGGTGCTTTCGGCAGGCCTGCAAGCAGGGCAGATTCCCCCAGAGTGAGGTCTTTTGCATTTTTTCCAAAATACCGCCGGGCGGCAGCTTCCACCCCATAGGTCCCACTGCCCAGATAGATCTGGTTCAGGTAGAGGGTCAGTATTTCTTCTTTTGTGTAACGTCGTTCAATCTGAAGGGCCAGAAAAGCTTCGCGGACTTTTCTGGTCAGATTTTTGTCCGGTGAAAGAAAGAGGGTTTTGGCCAGTTGCTGGGTGAGTGTACTGGCACCCTCGGCATAGCCTCTGGACTGAAGGTTTCTGATGACAGCCCGGAGAATTCCTTTGGGATCAATTCCGTGGTGGGAGTAAAAGTTTCTGTCTTCCGTGGCAATAAGGGCCTGTTTCAGCGCTTCCGGTATCTGGTTCGATGCTACGGGCAGACGGTTTTCAGCATAAAACTGGGCAAGGAGGACCCCATCGCTGGAATAAACCCGGGTTACAGCAGAGGGCTGATAGCCTTCCAGTATACTGATCTGGGGAAGGTCCCGCATCAGGCCAATGGTAAGCCCTAGTGCCATGCCGACAAAAAGCCCGGGTATGCACCAGAGCAGCAGGGTTCGTTTCATGTGGTTTCCTTGTCAATAAAAATGGACCTGGGCAGAAAAGTGCCGCGAGGTCCATGGCGTCAATGGGCAGTAAGATCTATCAGGTCAGTTTCTGTATACTGGCTGCAAGGTCCGCATCATCAAAGGGCTTATGCATGACCATGGAAATGCCTATCCCTTTCATGCTTTCCGTATCAATGCGTGCATTGGGCTGGCCCGAATGCTGTCCCACAAAGTCGCTTTGGGTGGTAATCATGATGATGGGGAGTTCTGTTTCGGGGTAGCGGCGTCTCAGCTCTTTGGTCAGCTGAATACCGTTGATATCTGGCATGTTGAGATCAGTGATAAGAAGATCAGGTTTTTCCTGAAGGGCGGCTTCAATGGCCCGGGACGGGAAGTCGAACAGAAGAGGTGTATGGCCCATGGCATGCAGCTTGCTCTTGTAGATACGCAGCATCATTTTGGAGTCATCCACAACAAAGATTCTAAGACCCCTTGCCTCTTTCTCGGGCGGAACAGCTGCCATGATTTTCTGGGCCAGGTCGTCCAGTCCCTGACCTTGGATCAGTGTAAGATAATGGGTACGGGTGTCCGGATGGGCAGTGGATGCGAGATGCATGACTGCCATGGAACTGAAGGTCTCTTCACGGATAAGGTTTTCAAAGGCTTTATCTGCACCGGCATCAATGAGGGTGGCCACAACCTGACGTGCGCTTTCATCCTTTGCGGCAATCATGTTCTTAAGACCTGCGGTCAGAATGGGTGAAAGATTTTTATCCACGGCACGGGCTGCTGCCAGACGAACCTGTTCTTCAGGATCTTCAAGCCCCGTAGCCAGGCTTATGGCTGCTTTAGCAGCAGGCAGCCGTTCCATGGCTTCGTAGGCAGCAAAGCGCACGTTGGCATTGTCCGGCTTACGGTAAAGAATTTTCTGAATGGCTGGAATGGCGCTTTTATCACCGATATTACCGAGAACGTTAAGGGTGTGGACCAGGGCATCATCATCGGTTTCCTTGAGATTCTCCACCACCACGGGTACGGCTTTGGGACCGATGGCAACGAGTTTATCGATGGTCCAGTTGCGAACATCCACATAGTGGGAGTTGAGCAGTGCGGTGAGGCGTTCCAGTGCGGTCTGGTCCTGAATTTCTCCCAGTGCTTCAATGATCAACTGGTCCGTTCGGTTGTTGCCCCGTATGGCTTCGGACAGAAGGTGTATGGCCGTAGGGCCGCCTATCTGAGCCAGTGCAAAAATGGCTTCCTGTTTGAGTTCCTCATCACCGTAGAAAATAAAGTCTGCGATGGCGCGGATGCAGGTTTGAGAGGCCATGAGGCTCAAAGCCTTAATGGTTTCCCTGAGAAAATCCGGGTTTGATTTTTGGGAAAGAAAACCGGATAGCAAGGGAATACTTTCTTTAACCTGCAACTCGCCTGCAATACGAATCAGCGGAAGACGCCTGTCCAGGCTTTCAGCCCGCAGCTCCTGCACCAGCAGATCCTGACAGGCGCAGGATTTGTCGAGCAGAAGGTCGTAAAGACGGTTTTTGACACTTGCATCGTTTATGGGCAGCTCCAGCATATAGCAGAGAACGGGGTGTACCACCCGGTCTTCAGCTTTGCTGATTTCATACAGGGTGCGAATCTGACTTTTTGCTTCAATTCTGGGAAGAAACTGGAGCAGAGCTCTGGCTTTGACCATATCTTTGCCTGAGATGCAGAACTTCAGCTCATCAATGAACTCAGAAATGCTGATTTTGGTCATATTTTATCTCCGGCGGAAGAGGTGAAGGCATTGAAAGGCTGCTATGGCTGTCCTCTGAACTGGTAAAATACGGAGTTCAGGTATTTTTTAGGTTCAAAAAGTGCTGTTTCATTGCTTAGGGATTCTGTGGAACCGATGAGAAGATAACCATCTGTTTCCAGTACGCCCGCAATTTTCTGGTACAGGAGTTTGCGGTCCTGAGGGCTGAAGTAAATGGCTACATTCCGACAGAAGATAATATCAAATTTTCCAAATCCGGTAAAAGGTCTCATGAGGTTCATTTTACGAAAGGAGGCCATGGCCCGGATTTCATCTTTGATGCGCCAATGTTCACCGTCCCGGTTGAAATATTTCTGCAGTCTTTGCGGCGTAAGACCACGGGCTGCTTCGAATTTATTATAGCGACCATAGCTGGCCTGGGCAACGGCAGCATCGGATATATCCGTTCCCACAAGGTGGATATCATAATCCTTCAGGTTCAGTCCCAGTTCTTTCAATACCATGGCTATGGAATAGATTTCCTGACCTGTGGAGCTGGCGGCGCTCCAGACTCGGATCGGAGTTCTGCCTCCGAATTTTTTTCCGGCCCGACTCCGTTTGTCAATGAGGTCCGGAATAATCTTGTGCTGAAGCAGATCAAAGGGGTGCTTATCCCGGAAAAAATAAGTCTCGTTTGTCGAAATGGCATCGATGACATTTTTTTCAAGGGTTTTTTGAAAATCCCTCTGAATTTTCTGGTAAAGATCCGTAAAGGTTTTACACCCTTGTTCTTCCAGAAGGGGGTGCAGGCGAGTTTCCACCAGATACTCTTTTCCCGGGGCAAGGGCAATGCCGGATATCTCGAGGATATATTTTGAAAAGAGGGTAAATTCTTGGGGAGTTATTTTAATCATGGGCCACCGGAGTTTAAGGGCGAACGGTTTTTAGAATAGCCGAAGCAATATCATTCAGGGGCACCACAATATCCGCTGTTCCGGATTCAATGGGCTCTTTGGGCATGCCGAATACGGTGCAGCTCGCTTCATCCTGGGCGATGATGTGAGCGCCGGAGTTTTTCATTTCCTTAATGCCTGCTGCACCATCATATCCCATTCCAGTCATGATGACACCCGTTGCCCGCCCAACATAATGGCTGGCCACAGACCGGAAAAGGTAGTCTGCCGAAGGACGACAGCTGTTTTCCGGAGGATCATCCGTAATCTTGATCATTCGGTTTTTTCCGTCTCCTGCTGCGACAACCCTCATCTGTCTGCCGCCAGGTGCTATATAGGCTGTATTGTTCCGCAGGATTTCTCCCTGCTCCGCTTCCTTGACCTCTATGGTGCATTTGGCATTCAGGCTTTTGGCCAGAGAAGCGGTAAAGACAGGAGGCATATGCTGAACAATAAGAATGGGGACTCCCATATCACCGGGCAGCATGGGCATCATGCGGGCCAGTGCATTGGGACCTCCCGTCGAAATACCTATGGCGACAATCTCCGAACGGGATTTGCGCATGGATAGTTTCTGCATCCGCTGGGTAATGTCTGCTGGAGATGGGCTGCGGGCTGTGACGGATGCGGTCTGTCCTGTGCGCAGGCTGTTTCCCACTGGTGGAGGAGTGACTCCTCGCAGGCGCTGCCGTATATCTTTTCTGCGCTGAAAAGTCTGGATAATGGGTACCAGAATACTGCGAACGGCTTCCAGATTTTCCGTCATGGTGCCGCTTTGGGGTTTTGGAACAAAATCAAAGGCACCCAGTTCCAGAGCCCGTATGGTGATATCCCCACCTCGGGTGGTCAGGGTGCTGAGCATGACCACCCCAACATCGGGAGATATACGGTTCAGTTCCTCAAGAACTTCCAGCCCATTCATTTCAGGCATCTCCACATCCAGGGTAATGAGATCCGGTTTCAGGGATGCAATACGGGAAAGGGCTATTTTTCCATTATTGGCGCTGCCAACTACCTGTATGCCGGGTATGGTGGAAAGGATATCGCTGACTATTTTCCGGTATACAATGGTATCATCAACAACGAGAACACGAAGCTGGCTCACGGATAATAATTTCCATTTAGTAAGGTCATGGTAAGGACATCAAGGGCCGGTAACCCGGGAGGTCAGACTGCCAATGGCGGTTGGTCCGGATGGTTTGCTATCAGTGTTCGTCCAGAACGGCGTTGATATCGAGAAGGCCGATGAGTTTTTTTTCTGTCTTGAACACTCCGTGAAAGAAACGACCCTGTACTCCTCCAATATTGGAAGGCGGTGGTTCAATGCGGGAAGCTTCCGCCACCAGTACATCACTGATGCTGTCCACAAGGAGGCCGATCTGTTCGTCTTTGAAGTCAACAATGATGGTACGGTTGTCTTTGCCAGGCTCAATGGATGAAAGCCCGAGCTTGATGCCAAGGTCAATGATAGTGACAATTCTGCCTCGGAGATTGAGTACGCCCTGAACGTATTCGGCAGCCTGGGGTACGGTGGTTACTTCGGTCTGTTTGTTGATTTCCTGGATTCTGAGTATGTCAATACCACAGAGGGCATCTCCGATATAGAAAGTGGCCAGTTCCAGTATTCCGTTTTCAGAAGTGTTTTTTTCCGCATGTTTTTGCATAGTTATTTTCCTCACAAGGCACCGGTAGGAAAGCCTCTGGGGCATGGACCTGCCCCACGGGGCAGGTTATACGCTGCTGGCCATGCAGTCCCGTATGGAAATGAGCAGTTTTTCCCGGTCCAGTTTAATCTGATAGTCATCAATGCCCACAGCCTGCCCCTTTAATATGTCTCCTTCCCCTGCAAGGGAAGTGAGGGCAATGACCGTCAGGTGGGAGAATCGGACATCTCCTTTGATTTTACGGGTAAGTTCAAAGCCATCCATGTTGGGCATTTCAAGATCTGTGAGGACAAGGGTAACTTCATCCATGTGTTTTTCCAAAAGGTGGAAGGCTTCCACCCCATCTTCGGCAACAATCACATCATACCCGTCTTCCTTCAGAAAACTTGTAACCTGGTTGCGGAAAAAAGCCGAGTCTTCCGCGAAAAGAATTTTGGAACCTCCCAGGCTTTTTCCTTCTCCTCCCAGCATAACCGGACTTGCGGAGAGCCCCGTGAACCATTCCGGGTTCAGGGTTTTGACGACTTCAAAAATATCCACCATCAGGGTGGTTTTCCCGCCAATAATCATGGAGCCCATAATACCCGGTTGTTTCAGTGTGGACGCATCCACGTTGAGGGTGGCTTCCACGGCATCCACAGGTGGGCTGACCATGAGTCCAATCTCTTTACCCGCAAATCTGAAAACAATCACCTCCACCTGTTCTCTTTCGGGCAGGGGTTGGATATTGGCTACTTCCCCCAGTTCATGCAGAGGCAGTGAACCTCCCCGGTACTGCACAACCCGTTTCCCCCCAACGTATTCAATGTCGGTGTATTTGATGCGTTCTATGCGCTCCACGAGGTTCAGAGGGACACCGAACTGTTCTTTTTCTGAATTGCGGAAGAGGAGCAGGGAGGCTTTGTCTTCCTGTCGCTGAGTACTTTCAATGAGTTCTTTTTCCGCGTGGGCCAGGGTTTTGGATGCCCCGCTGGAAGAAAGAGTGGCCATTTCCGCAAGGGAAGCCACGTCCAGAATCAGGGCAACCCGTCCGTCGCCCATAATGGTTGCTCCCGCATAGCCTTTGCAGTCTTTCAGATGGCGGCCCAGGGGTTTTACGACAATTTCTTCAGAATCCCGGAGTTGATCCACCACCAGCCCATAACGGAAGGTTCCTGTGGACACAACGGCTATATTGATGGCGCTGTCTGCTCTGAACCGTCGGTCGGTCTGTTTTCTTGGGGATTTTTCTGTTTTGGAGGATTGCTTTTCCTGATCAGAATCCAGCTGGGGAGACCGACGGTCGGCGATGTTGACCCGCCGGTCGGGTTTTTCTTCCCCTGTTTCAGGATCAATATAGGTTTTGGGAAGGCCAAGAACCTCCGAAAGATCCAGAAGGGGAAGCAGTGTGCCACGGAGGCGAACAACGGCCGCTTTGCCTACTTTCTCGATGCGGTCCTTTACCTGAGCGGCCGGAATACGGAGGAGCTCATTGAGGTTCACCTGAGGAATGGCATAGCGTTCCCTGCCCACGGAAATGATCTGGCTGGGAATAATGGCAAGAGTGAGCGGAAGTTTGATGCGAATGATGGTGCCGGATCCGACTTTGGAATCAATATCCACAATACCGCCAAGACGGTCCAGATTGGTTTTCACCACGTCCATTCCCACGCCGCGGCCGGATACATCCGTAACCTGCTGGGCCGTTGAAAATCCGGGGAGAAAAATCAGGTTGATTTTTTCCTTGGCACTCATGGTCTGTACGTCCTGCTCCGTAATCAGTCCCTTGGAAAGGGCAGAGCGGGAGATGGCTTCAGGATCAAGTCCCTTGCCGTCATCTTCGATTTCAATGTTCACCTGTCCGGCTTCGTGGAAGGCTTTCAGGCGTATGGTACCGGCTCGGGGTTTGCCGCTTCGCTGGCGTATATCAGACGTTTCGATACCATGGTCCACGGAGTTTCGGACCAGATGGGTCAGTGGATCATTGATGGCTTCAATGATGGTTTTATCCAGTTCAACCTCTTTTCCTTCGATCTTGAGGTTGATTTCCTTGGCGAGGGATTTGGAAAGATCCCGTACCACTCTGGTAAATTTATTGAAAACGTTGGCAATGGGCTGCATGCGCGTGCGCATGATTGCTTCCTGAAGTTCGGAGGTGATCATGTCGATCCGCTGGCCAGCAGCTTCAATTGCCTGGGAGCTGCTGGTGGAGATGCCCTGCGTGAGCTGGTTACGGCTGAGAACGAGCTCTCCTGCAAGGGTCATCAGGGTATCCAGCAGATTTACATTGACACGCAGGGACGCCTGAACCTTCTGTTTGTCATTCCGGGTGATATCGAGGCCTTCATCATCTCCGTCATCGGCGGTTTCCTGAAGTGGCGCAACATTTGGTACTGTCGGAGGGGGAGGTATCGGAGGCGCAGGCCTTGCCGGTGCGGCTGGAGGCATTTCCTTAGTGCTGGTTTCCTGTTTCCGGGCTGGCGTAGCGGGATGAGCCTCCTGTGCCGGTGGGCTTTTTGAAACGACCTTACTGGGGTGATCCGTAACCGTCAGTCTTTCCTGTGTGGCTTCAGGGGAAATATGGTGAACATATTCGGGATCCAGATCCACAAGAATGGAGGCCATATCCGGCTCAATGATGGATGCAAAAAGAACGAGGAACGGAATTCTGCCGGGCAATTCATCCTCCAGAGTACCGACGGCTTCAAAATTAATTTTTGAGTCCAGTATAATACCGCTGTTCAGGAGAGACGTGATGACATCCAATGGAGTTTTGTTTTTTTTCTGGATGTCCTGAAGCATATCAAATTCAAGGAGATAAAGGAATTTTCCGTGTTTGAATGCCTGATCAAGATCGAAGCGGGATGCTTCGAGCTGTGCGCTTCCCAGAGGATGCTGAATATGGACTTTTTCTCCCACGGTCTTTTTCTCCGCTTCCGGCAGTGAATCCTCCGTAATGGCAACCAGCGCCTGCAGCAGGGGATCAATATTGACATCATTGCTTGTTTCCACCTCCTGGATGAGCTCGCGGAGACGGTCAAAGGCCTGCAGAAGCACAGAGATGGTTTCCGCTGTTGGAACAAGTTCACGGCTGCGGACGAGTCCCAGAATATTTTCCAGGTTATGGGACAGATCTTTAATGGTACCAAGCCCCATAAAACCAGCCCCTCCTTTAATAGAGTGGGCCGCCCGGAACACGTTATTGACAAGATCCTCATCAATGTCAGCACCCTGAGATTCGATGGACAGCAGATCATTTTCAATGTCAGAGAGGTGTTCCAGGGACTCTTCAACATACATGCGCAGGGTTTCGTCATCTTCGAAAATCATGGTGCGCCTCCAGGTGTTACGGATCAAGGATTGTATTCCCCTGCCTGATCATGGAATACGCGGAGCAGGGTGAGGGGTAAGGAGGGGAGTCGGGAGTGTCTGCCGTTGTCACAAGCAGATCTTTTTCCTGAAAGAGGAGCATTCCGGCTTCCCGTTTTTTAGCCAGAAACTGGCTCAGGCCATTCTGAAGACATAGGGAAACGTCTGTTTTATCCATTATAGGGAACTATATCAGTAAAAAAATGGTTTTGGCAAGGGGGGTGAAGAATTCGTATCAGGCTGAATGGAGGGTGGTTGTTTTTCAGGGTGATCAACAGGCGTTCATTGGGGCGGGCCGTGTCAACCGGGGAGTCGGAACCGGATGTCGTCATGGCACAAATATGGTCTGTTGCAGGAGGGAGTCCCGGGCGGAGAATTTCAACCGCATCCCCAATGACAAAACGGTTCCGACAGATGATTTCATGCTTCCCTTCAAGACCAGGGGTCAGTATGTTGCCGATAAAGAGCGCCTTGGGTCCTTTTCCAGCCGTATTCCATGTGTCTGGGGCTGTATCCTTGCTGTTTCCCAGATAAAAACCCGTGCCGTAGCCACGGTGATGAAGGCTGTCCAGTCTTCTGAGCCATTCGGGATCCGTTTTGTATGTGCTGGGGTTTTTGTAATAAAGATCGATGGCCTCCCTGTAAGCCCCAACCGTAACAGCCAGATAGTGAATGCTTTTCATGCGGCCTTCTATCTTGACCGATGATACGCCTGCACGGATCAGATCAGGGAGATGGTCGATCATGCACAGATCTTTGGAGTTAAAAACATAGCTGCCTCTGCTGTCTTCATGCACAGGAAAATAATGTCCCGGTCTCTTGGCTTCAACAACGGCATAACTCCATCGGCACGGGTGGGCGCAAAGACCCCTGTTGCTGTCTCTGTCTGCCATATAGCTGCTCAGAAGGCACCGGCCGGAGTATGCAATACACATGGCACCGTGGATAAAGCATTCAACTTCAATTGTTTCCTTGCAGAGGGTATGGATTTCAGCAAGGGAAAGTTCTCGTGCTGCATTGATTCGTGTCACACCATTGTCAGCCCAGAAGCGTACGGCCCCGCTATTGGTGGTGTTCGCCTGCGTGCTGAGGTGCAGCGGTATGCCAGGGGCGTGTTGTCTGGCAAGGGCAATCACACCAGGATCGCTGACAATCAGGGCATCGGGAGAGCAGGCCGCAAGCTCTTCAAGATAGTGCTGTAAATCGGCCAGTTCGTGATTTCTTGGGTAGACATTGCAGGCTACATAAACTTTTGCATTGCGCTGGTGGGTATAGGTAATGGCTTTTTGGATGTCAGGCAGAGAGAAGTTGCCAGAGAAATTTCTAAGGGAGAAGTTTTCTCCTCCCAGATAAACAGCATCGGCTCCGTATTCAATGGCTATTTTGAGTTTTTCCATGTTGCCGGCTGGTGCCAGCAGTTCCACGGGCTTCGGCAGGGAGATCGGATTGTTTTGCATAATAGCCCTGAGCTGCTCTGTTGCAGTCTGTTTCTGGATGGGATGACCGCAGAGGCCCCGGGAAGGACGTGGTAATCCTTGGCTGTCAGGCTGTCTGTAAACGGCGGTACACGAATGTGGTGCCCCCGGCAGGAATCGAACCTGCGCTCAAGGATTAGGAATCCTATGCTCTATCCACTGAGCTACGGGGGCTGACAAACAAAAAAAATCTTATACCGGATTTTTTTTAAGCGCGCAAGAAAAATGCCTGTCTGTGCGTTTGCCCTGTAAGCTTTTCCGGAAGGGCGTACAGAACCGTCTTCCGGAAAAGGAGAGATTATTCGATGAAGAGTTGTTGGCCGGGATAGATGGTGCTCTGGCGGCTCAGGTTGTTGATCTGCAGAAGCCGTTGCAGGGGCATGTTGTGTTTCAGGGCAATGGTGAAGGGTGTGTCGCCTGCCTGGACGCGGTATGCCTGTCTTTGGGTATCAAGGTTCTTTACCTGTTGTGCACCGCCTGGGATGCGTAGTCTCTGGCCTATCTGCAGCCTTGTGTGGGGAAGCTGGTTGGCTGCAATAATGTTCTGTGTGGATATGTTGAATCTTCTCGAGATGTCCCAGAGGGTATCTCCCTTCTGCACCGTATAGGAAAGGGTCTGGCGTTCCTGGGCGGAAGACGGGGCTATGTTTCTACCGGGTGAAGCGGCAACGGTCTGTGAAGAAGAACCGGAAGGAATTTTTATGACCTGGCCGGCCCGGATCAGGTTGGCTCTCTGGATGCCGTTCTCTGTCATGAGCTGGCGAACGGACACTTTATAACGTGCAGCAATGGTTGACAGGGCCTCGCCCGGCTTGACCCTGTGGTGGAGATAGGCTCTTTGTGGTGGTGTGGCTTCCTCAATGGATTCAATGGAAGCCAGAAAGCGGTCCGTGTATCCTTGGGGTATCTTGAGTGTATAGGTCTCATTGGGCAGGAGATCATAGCGGAGTTCAGGGTTGAGTTCTTTGAGATCTTTCAAGGCTATGCCAGTGACAGATGCGATGGATTGCAGGGTAACCTGCCGTTCCACAGACACATTTTCATAGGCAGGTGGGGCGTCCAGCTGGTTGGGGTCAAAACCGTACTTTTCCATATTCTGCAGGATGTGAATGGTTGCCAGAAATCGGGGTACGTACTGTGCGGTTTCTCTGGGGAGCTTGGTGTAAAGATCCCAGAAATTGTCGAGGTAATTAACATTCTGACTGCGTATGGTCCGGAGCACCCGGCCTTCGCCACAATTGTAGGCCGCCAGTACCGTTGGCCAGTCACCGAAAAGTCTGTGTAGCTCGGTGAGATAGGCAACGGCTGCATCGGTTGCTTTTTCTGGGTCCATGCGCTCATCAATCAGAAGATCCCGTTTCAGGCCGAAACGGACACCCGTGGATGGAATGAACTGCCATAGTCCAAGGGCACGTGCACTGGACAGGGCTTTGACCTGGAACCCGGACTCGATCAGGGGGAGCCAGGCAAGTTCTTCGGGAAGGCCAGCCTCATTGAGTTTTTCAAGAATCATATCCATATAAATGCCTGATCTCCGATAGGCTCTTTCAAAGAAAAGGCGTTCCTGGCCGGTAAAGCGGTCAATTTCCCGCTGCACATATACGTTGTCCGGGATTTGAATGGCGCTCTGTTTTCCCTCCACACCAATGGTTCTGGATGAGTACACTTCTAGAATACGACGAGCTATGGTCAGTCGAATATCATCTCTTTGCTGAAGATCCGTTGGTGTAAGGGTTTCTGCCCGCATAATGAGGTCGTAGGCCTGGTCCAGTGACTCCAGAGCCGAGTCGTATTCTCCCGCCATCCAGAATTCATTGGCGGTGTCGTAAAAATCCAGTGCCTGGTCAAAGGGGCTGGTTATGGTTTTTTCTGCGATTACTACAGGTGTTTTTCTGCGGGATGCGGGAGTAGCTGCAGGTGTGCTTTGCGCTTTGCCGGGGCTGCTGATTTTATCTTCATCGGCCAGTGCTGATTCCGGTGGTGTGGTTTTGGAGTTGCTGGCTGTGGGATTTTGCAGGGAAGCGCAGCCGGAATAGAAAAGAAGGCTGGAGCAAAAAAAACAAAGAAATAAACGCTTCATGCCGGATTAACCTCTATGGTGGGTTTCAGAGTCTGAAGCCTGGGCCTCGGTGTGGCAGCAAAGGGCCTGTGATGGTTTCGATTGCCTTGTTCATAAAAAGTGAGGCAGTCTGGTTTTCCCTGCAGCGCATGTTTGTGGTAAGCCCTGATGCAGGGGAAAGCAGTCGGTAGTTTTCAGAGAATTGATTCTGTTTTTTTCAAAAACATAAAAAAAGTAGCGTAAGGTGATTGGCTGTGTCAATGGAGAATTGGTTGGTGGACCACAGGCGGGCAAAAAATCGGTCTGGTGTTGTCATGGCTTTTGGGATGCGAAGCCGCCGGAATAATTTGGAACGTGTTTTCATAAAATAATTGTCAGAATGTTTATATTAAGGTAAAACCAAAAATTGGTGCCATTTTTTTCAGGTTTTTAAAAAAAAAGCTTGTCAAAAGCCGGTTGGATCGTTTACAAGGAGGCGTTGTCTTTTTAGGCCAACGTAGCTCAGCTGGCCAGAGCGGCTGACTTGTAATCAGCGGGTCGGGGGTTCGAATCCCTTCGTTGGCTCCATAAAAGACGGTGGGGTTCCCGAGCGGTCAAAGGGAGCAGACTGTAAATCTGCCGGCCAAGCCTTCGGAGGTTCAAATCCTCCCCCCACCACCACAACGGTCCTGTAGAAGGTTTGTTTGCAAAAACTGCTTGCATTCAAGCCGCAATTGTACTACATGGCTGCCTGCAAAACGAAAGAAAGGTTCTCAAAAGGAATCTTTTGGGCGGGAGTAGCTCAGTTGGTAGAGCGTCAGCCTTCCAAGCTGAATGTCGCGAGTTCGAACCTCGTCTCCCGCTCCAGTTAAATCTATCAGGTGTCTTTGGCCTGATGTTTTGAAGGCAATAAGCGTGTGCCCATGTAGCTCAGTTGGTAGAGCGCATCCTTGGTAAGGATGAGGTTCACCAGTTCGATTCTGGTCATGGGCTCCATTTGTTGCTTATTTTTTATTTGAGGTTTTCGAGTGGGTCCGACGTCGTGTGTAGAGGCGGACGCAATCCTTCGGAGAAAACGATCAAGCAGGTTTTTTTAGGAGGCGAATAATGGCTAAGGCAAAATTTGAGCGCACGAAGCCGCATGTGAACGTCGGGACCATTGGGCATATCGACCACGGTAAGACTACCCTGACGGCAGCGATCACCAAAACCTGTTCCATGAAAGGTCTTGGTCAGAAAGTTGACTATGATAATATCGACAAAGCTCCCGAGGAGCGTGAGCGCGGTATTACCATCTCTACTT
Source organism: Desulfobotulus pelophilus (assembly GCF_026155325.1). NCBI lineage: Bacteria > Pseudomonadati > Thermodesulfobacteriota > Desulfobacteria > Desulfobacterales > Desulfobacteraceae > Desulfobotulus > Desulfobotulus pelophilus. The sequence goes on from NZ_JAPFPW010000001.1 coordinate 73,819, forward strand.
CCCATGTGGAGTATGAGTCTGTTTCCCGTCACTACGCCCACGTGGACTGCCCGGGGCATGCGGACTACATCAAAAACATGATCACGGGTGCCGCGCAGATGGATGGTGCGATTCTTGTGGTTTCTGCCAGCGATGGTCCCATGCCGCAGACCCGGGAGCATATTCTTCTTGCCCGGCAGGTTGGTGTACCCCGTATCGTAGTGTTTCTGAACAAGTGTGATATGGTGGACGATGAGGAGCTTATCGAGCTTGTTGAGATGGAGCTTCAGGAGCTGCTGGACAAGTACGACTTTCCGGGAAGTGACACCCCCATCATCCGGGGTTCTGCTTTGAAAGCTCTTGAGTCTGATGATCCAGACTCAGAAGACTGCAAGTGCATCTGGAACCTTCTCGATTCCGTTGACAGTTATATTCCGGAGCCGGAGCGTGATGTTGATAAAACCTTCCTTATGCCTGTGGAAGACGTGTTTTCAATTTCAGGTCGCGGGACCGTTGTCACTGGTCGTATAGAGCGTGGTATTGTCAAGCCGGGCGACAACGTAGAGATCGTCGGACTTCGTGACACCATTAAAACAGTGTGTACCGGTGTCGAGATGTTCCGAAAGCTTCTGGACGAAGGTCGTGCAGGTGACAACGTTGGCCTTCTTCTTCGCGGTACCAAGCGTGATGAGGTTGAGCGTGGTCAGGTAGTTGCCAAGCCCGGCAGTATTACCCCGCATACGAAGTTTAAGGCGGAAGTATATATCCTTTCCAAGGAAGAGGGTGGACGTCATACTCCATTCTTTAGCGGATATCGTCCCCAGTTCTTCTTCCGAACGACAGACGTTACCGGTATTATGAATTTGCCGGAAGGCGTTGAGATGATTATGCCTGGTGATAACGTTACCATTACGGCTGAGCTGATAGCTCCCATTGCTATGGAAAAAGAGCTGAGATTCGCCATTCGTGAAGGTGGCCGTACTGTAGGTGCGGGCGTTGTTTCCGAAATTATTGCCTAATCCAAGGAGAGTCCGGTGAGAGTCATTGTAACGCTGAACTGCACAGAGTGTAAGCAGCGCAACTATACTACGACCAAGAATAAGCGGACCACTCCGGACAAACTGGAGTTCAGCAAATATTGCAGATTTTGCAAGCATCACACCAAGCACAGAGAAACTAAGTAGGTTCTTTTTTTTGATGGATATGAAAAGTCTGTCGACAGTGTTTGTGTCGTCGGCAGACTTTTTTGCAGGCCAGTAGCTCGAATTGGTAGAGCGGCGGACTCCAAATCCGTAGGCTGGGGGTTCGAGTCCCTCCTGGCCTGCCACCTTCAAAAGTGCAAATTGGTGTTTATGGCTGAAAAACGGGGCAAGGTGCTATGGGACGCTTACTGAAAAAAAAGACGGATAAGCAGCTTCAGAAGACGAGGTTGAAGGCGAAAGCCAGCCAGGAAGAAAATGCTGAGTCCCCCGCTGGAGATATACTCGCCCGTAAATCGGGTGAGGTCAGCACCCAGGCAGAGAAAGCACCCAAAATCCCTTCCGGAAGCCGCTCGGTTGCCAAGCCTGATAAGAAGACGGCTGTAGCCAGGTGGCTTGAATTTTTTCAGGAGGCTCGAGCAGAGCTCGGCAAGGTGGTGTGGCCGTCAAGAAAGCAAGCGATGGCGTCCACAGGGGTTGTGATTGTTTTGGTGATTATATTATCCTTTTTTCTCGGGATTGCCGATGCTGTCCTCACCAGGCTGGTCCAGCTGGCATTAAATTGAATTTATGGGGGGGCATATGGTTAAGAGATGGTATGTTGTGCATGTCTATTCGGGCTTTGAGGGTAAGGTAAAGCACTCTCTGGAAGAACGGATTGCAAGTTCCCCCCTGAAAGAGTATTTTGGCGAGATTATAGTTCCTACGGAAACTGTGGTGGAGTTGGTAAAGGGGGAGCGAAAAGAATCTTCCCGCAAGTTTTACCCCGGTTATATTTTGGTTCAGATGGCCTTGACGGATCTGACCTGGCATTTGGTGAAGGATACCGGAAAAGTTACTGGTTTTCTTGGTGGGCGGGATAAGCCATCACCTATTACCGATGCAGAAGTTGAGCAGATCCTCCGGCGGATGGAAGCGGGAAAACAGAAGCCGCAGCCAAAATATCATTTTGAACCCGGCGATGAAATTCGGGTGATTGACGGACCCTTCACGAACTTTAATGGTACAGTTGAAGAGGTCAACCCGGAAAAAGGGAAGATCAAGGTCTTTGTAAGTATTTTCGGCCGATCCACTCCCGTTGAGCTGGAGTTCGTACAGGTTACCAAGCTTTAAGGGTTAAGGAGTACAGAGCAAGATGGCAAAAAAAGTGATGGCGCAAATCAAGCTCCAGGTCTCTGCGGGGAAAGCGAACCCCTCTCCCCCCATCGGTCCGGCTCTGGGGCAGCATGGCGTTAATATAATGGACTTTTGCAAGGCCTTTAATGCACGGACACAAAATGATGTGGGAATGATTATCCCCGTCGTGATTACAGTCTACCAGGATCGTACGTTTACCTTTATCACCAAGACGCCACCAGCGTCCGTACTCCTGAAAAAGGCCGCGAAAATAAATTCGGGTTCCAGCAATCCGAAGCTGAACAAGGTGGCTAAGATCAGCCGGAATGAGGTTGAGGAAATCGCCAAGCTCAAGATGCCGGATCTGAATGCTTATGACCTGGATACTGCCGTGAGGATTGTTGCCGGCACTGCCAGAAGTATGGGCATCGAGATCGTTCAGTAAAATAAGGAGTCGTCAAAGATGCCGAAGCGCGGTAAAAAATATCTAGAGACCGGTAAAGGTCGTGATTTCACAGAACGATTTGCCTTAAGGGAAGGTATAGAGCTTGCCCTTGATGCTACCTACGTGAAATTTGATGAAAGCGTTGATGTGGCTGTTCGTCTTGGGGTCGATCCAAGGCATGCAGATCAGATGGTCCGAGGGACATGCATTTTGCCCAACGGGCTTGGTAAAGAAGTACGTGTGCTGGTTTTTGCCAAAGGCGAAAAAGCTAAAGAGGCTGAGGAAGCCGGTGCAGACTATGTAGGCCTTGAAGATCTTGTTGAAAAAATTCAGGGCGGCTGGTTTGATTTTGACAAAGCCGTTGCCACTCCGGATACCATGGGTTTTGTTGGGCGTATTGGTAAGCTTCTCGGTCCTCGCGGATTGATGCCGAATGCCAAAACAGGTACCGTTACCTTTGATGTCTCCCGCGCAGTCAATGAGCTGAAAGCAGGTAAGATAGACTTCAGGGTAGAAAAAGCAGGTATCGTCCATGCTCCGATGGGAAAAAAATCTTTTGGTCCTGAAAAGCTGGAAGAAAATATTCGGGCTTTCCTTGATAGTATCGAGAAGCTGAAGCCTTCTGCTGCCAAGGGTGCCTATATTCGTGGGATGGCTATCTCCACAACCATGGGCCGGGGTGTACGAGTTGATACCCTTGCTCTTAAGTAAAAACTGTCTGTATTCAGGTGAAATGACGGGAGGATGTAAATTCCTCCCTGCTTTTTCATAGCCGGAAATTTCGGTTACTGTCCAAGACAGTAGGTACACATGGAGTGTGTAAACGGCGTTGCCGACCTACCGAGACAGATCATGTTTTGGGTTTGGCCGGCACCTCCATGAAATTTAAAAGAAAGGGGGTGTTAGGAAATGAAGTTATCCGAAAAAGAAGCGATTGTGCAGAAACTGCAGGAAGGTCTCGCCAGCGCACAGATTACTATCATTACGGATTATGAAGGTCTCAATGTTGAGAAGCTTTCCAGTCTCAGGCGTGAACTGCGCGAAGCTGGTGCAGAAATCCATGTAGTGAAAAATACACTGCTGAGACGTGCTTCCGAAGGAACAAGTGCAGATCTTCTACGAGAACACTTTACGGGACCCAGTGCAATCTGCTATAGCTCAACAGATCCTGTCCTGCCTGCAAAGGTTCTTACAAAATTCGCAGAAGCTAATGAAAAGCTGGAAATCCGGGCGGCTGTTCTGGAAGGAAAGCCTTTGACTGTTGCTGACTTGAAAGCATTGTCAGAGTTGCCCAGCAGGGAAGAGCTCCTTGCTCAGGTTCTGTCTGCCATGATTGCTGTTCCTACAGGTTTTGTGCGAGTTATCAATGCAGTTCCCAGTGGTCTGGTGAATGTCCTGACGGCCATCAAGGACCAGAAGGAAGCCGCCTGATTTACGCTTGGTTGATAGAGACAAACTCTTATTTCTTATTATATGAATTTATACAAAAACGCTTGTTTTTTGGAGGCTTGATCCATGGCTGAAATTACCAAACAGGATGTAATCGATTTTATTGCTAACATGACCGTTCTTGAGCTTTCTGAGCTTGTGAAAGAACTGGAAGAAAAATTTGGTGTGTCTGCAGCCGCTCCCGTTGCCATGGCAGCCATGCCTGCAGGTGCAGCAGCTGCTCCTGTTGAAGAGAAAACAGAGTTTGACGTTATACTTGTGGCCGCTGGTGACAAAAAAATTAACGTTATTAAGGAAGTCCGTGCCATTACAGGCCTTGGCCTCAAAGAAGCCAAAGACCTTGTGGAAGGTACTCCTGCTCCAGTCAAAGAAGGCATTGCCAAAGAAGAAGCTGAAAAGTTCAAAGCCCAGCTTGAAGAAGCCGGTGCAAAGGTCGAGCTCAAGTAGCCGACTCCTGTCTTGTCCTGTCGTTTTCACCATCCGTTCACATAAACGCTTTTGCGGAACGCAGTCCGTGGGCTCTTGCTCGCGGACTTGTTTCGCTGTTGCGTAAGCAATCGGGGAGAAGCCATGTCCGGAAGCCCTCTGGCAAACAAGCGTGTGAGAAAGCGTTTCGGCGGAAAACACACCATCATTGATATCCCGGATTTAATAGGGATGCAGCGCGAATCTTATGAAAGATTTCTGCAGATGGATGTGTCGCCGGACCAACGTCGGGACATAGGTCTGCAGGCGGTTTTTAAATCAGTCTTTCCAATCAAGGATTTCACGGGAACCGCTTCCCTTGAATTTGTTTCCTATGATTTTGGTGAGGTGAAACATTCCGTCAGCGAATGTATACACCGTGGAATGACCTATGAAATATCCGTGCGTATTCGGGTGCGTCTTGTGGTGTATGACGCTGATAAAGATGCAGGTACCACTACCATAAGGGATATCAAGGAGCAGGAAATTTATTTCGGTACGGTTCCGCTGATGACCCCACGGGGCACCTTTATTATCAACGGTACTGAAAGGGTCGTTGTCAGCCAGCTGCACCGGTCCAGCGGTGTTTTCTTTGACCATGACAAAGGAAAGACCCATTCAAGCGGAAAAATTATTTATACGGCGAGGGTTATTCCTGTCCGCGGTTCCTGGATTGATATGGAGATTGATCCTAAGGACATTGTCTATATCCGCATTGACCGACGCCGCAAGTTTCCCGTTACCATTTTGTTCAAGGCCTTTGGGTATACTAACGAAGACCTTTTATCTTATTTTTATTTAAAAGAACGCATAGAGGTTCGGGGCTCAGAGTATTTTAAGGCTTTTAATGAACAGAGCCTTAAGGGTCAGAGGGCCAGTGAAGATGTTTTGGATCCTGATACTGGAGAAGTGATTGTCCGCAAAGGCCGCTTCTTTACGAAAAGGGCCATCCGTCAATTGCGCACGCTGGGTGTAACAGAACTTAAGGTGAACCCGGAAGAGCTCCTTGACCGCGGTGTTGCAGCAGATATTCTGGATCCTGAAACCGCTGAAATTATAGTAAAAGCCGGCGATATGCTGGAAGAAGAAATTCTGGAACGTATGCTGGAAAGCGGTGTTGCCGAGTTTGAGCTGCTCTTCGTGGACGCCAACTACAGTGCGGATTGTATACGCAAAACCCTTGTTGCAGATAAAACAGTATCCCGGGAGGAAGCTCTCGTTGAAATTTACCGGAGACTACGGCCGGGGAACCCGGCAACTCCAGAGGTGGCGTTGGAGTTTATTGACCACCTTTTCTTCAAGGCTGCCTACTATGATTTTTCGGGTGTGGGTCGTTTAAAGATGAATCATCGGCTTGGAATTAACACCCATATTGATGTACGCACCCTGCGTAAAGAAGATATTCTGCTTACGGCGAAAACACTGGTGGAGCTCCGTGATACCCAAGGGCTTGTGGATGATATTGATCATCTGGGGAACCGCCGGGTGAGGGCCGTCGGGGAGCTGCTCGAAAACCAGTACCGGATCGGCCTTGTGCGCATGGAAAGGGCTATCAAAGAGCGGATGAGCATGCAGGAAGTAGATACTCTCATGCCCCACGATTTGGTAAACCCCAAGCCTGTATCGGCCGTAGTGAAAGAATTTTTTGGAACCAGTCAGCTTTCACAGTTTATGGATCAGACTAACCCTTTGTCTGAAACCACCCACAAACGGAGATTGTCTGCTCTGGGACCGGGTGGACTTACACGCGAACGTGCCGGTTTTGAGGTGCGTGACGTGCATCCATCGCATTACGGTCGTATTTGTCCCATTGAAACTCCTGAAGGACCGAACATTGGTCTGATTGTTTCTTTGTGCACCTATGCCCGGGTAAATGATTTCGGTTTTATAGAAACACCTTATCGCATGGTGCGCGAGGGGCAGGTCTCCAAGGATGTTCGTATGCTGTCGGCTTTTGAAGAAAAAGAGCATCCCATTGCCCAGGCAAATGCTGTGGTGGGCGAGGATGGAAGGTATGTTGAAACCCAGGTTACGGCAAGAATAGCCGGAGAGTTTCAGATGGTTCCGGCGGGGGATGTGGAGATGATGGATATTTCTCCCAACCAGCTTGTGAGCGTTTCGGCCTCTCTAATCCCTTTTCTGGAAAATGACGATGCCAACCGTGCCCTTATGGGATCCAACATGCAGCGTCAGGCCGTACCACTGACCCGTAGTGAAGCTCCCCTTGTGGGAACGGGTATAGAAGGTGTTGTTGCCCGCGATTCTGGTGTTGCCATTGTGTGTGGTCGTGATGGAGTGGTGGTGGATGTGGATGCTTCCAGAATTGTCATTAAACATGAGCTGGAGGAGCATGAGTCACTGGATAAACAGGTGACTATCTTTAACCTTTCCAAATTTACCCGTTCCAATCAGAATACCTGCTTTAATCACAGGCCGATTGTCCAGCTGGGACAGTCCGTTGTGAAAGGTGAGGTGTTGGCGGATGGTCCCTCAACCGAGCAGGGTGAACTGGCTCTTGGTAAAAACCTCACGGTAGCTTTCATGCCATGGGGAGGGTACAACTTTGAAGATTCGATTCTTCTCAGCGAGCGCCTGGTGCAGAATGGCGTTTTCACCTCCATTCATATTGAGGAGTTCGAGGTGGTTGCCCGGGATACCAAGCTGGGTAAGGAAGAGATAACCCGGGATATTCCGAATGTGGGTGAAGAGGCTCTTAAGGATCTTGATGATTCCGGGATTATCCGCCTGGGAGCAGAAGTTGTCCCCGGGGATATCCTTGTGGGTAAAATTACGCCTAAGGGTGAAACTCAGCTTTCCCCTGAAGAAAAATTACTGCGGGCCATTTTCGGTGAAAAGGCCGGAGATGTCAAAGATACCTCACTGCGTGTACCGCCCGGAGTTGAGGGCGTAGTCATTGATGCAAAAGTATTCTCCCGTCGAGGCGTGGATAAGGATGAGCGAACACGAAGCATCGAGGATGCAGAAATACGTCAGTATGAAAAAGACCGGGATGACCGGATTGCTATTATTGAAGATGCTGCCCTTGAAAGAATCCGTGTTCTCCTGACTGGTCAGATTGTTCAAAGTGATCTGCGTAAGGCCAAAAAAGTTTTGCTGGCTGCAGGAACACAGCTTGACCAGGCTGCCATGGAAGGCCTTTCCGTTGTACAGCTTGAGGGCCTTGTGGTGGAAGATGCGGCTGTTACGGAACGGGTTCATGCCGTAATTGACCGGTGGAGAAGCGAGATAGATAATTCACGTCAGGTTTTTGAGGAGCAGGTCAGTCGATACGAGAAGGGGGATGATCTCCCTCCGGGCGTGATCAAGATGATCAAGATTTATGTCGCTATGAAGCGTATTCTTTCCGTCGGAGACAAAATGGCCGGACGCCATGGAAACAAGGGTGTTGTTTCCCGTATCCTGCCTGTGGAAGATTTGCCCTACTTTGAAGATGGAACGCCGGTTGACATGGTTCTTAACCCTCTTGGGGTACCATCGCGTATGAACGTTGGGCAGATACTTGAAATTCATCTTGGCCGCGCTGCACGTTGCTTGGGTAATCAGGTGGAAGAGATGCTCGGAAAGAAAGATACGGCAGCTCTTCGGGAAAAAATGGGGTGCATATTCAGGGGGCAGGAAGAAGTGGAAACGCGTCTTGCTGAACTGGATAATGAAGGGGTGCTGAATTTGGCAGCCCGTTACAGGCGGGGTGTTCATATGGCCACTCCTGTTTTTGACGGCGCACAGGAAGCGGAGATCAAGGGACTTCTTTCCGAGGCTGGTGTCAGCACCTCGGGTCAGGCTACGCTTTATGACGGCCGGACAGGAGAAGCTTTTGACGGGCCCATTACCGTGGGAACAATGTATATGTTGAAACTGCACCATCTGGTTGACGATAAACTGCATGCCCGTTCCATTGGCCCTTACTCTCTGGTGACCCAGCAGCCGCTTGGGGGTAAAGCCCAGTTCGGTGGTCAGCGTCTCGGAGAAATGGAAGTCTGGGCCATGGAAGCTTATGGTGCTGCCCATGCACTTCAGGAGTTTATCACGGTAAAATCCGATGACATGGCGGGCAGGACACGCATGTATGAGAAAATAGTCAAGGGACAGAACGTGCTGGAGCCCGGGCTGCCGGAATCGTTCCGGGTGCTCACGAAAGAGCTTCAGGCACTGGGCCTTGATGTCAACCTGATCGAAGGCGCATAAGGAGGAGGGACCCTTGGAAACTCTGTACGATTTTTTTGCCAAGCCGACGGACCCGAGGAAATATTCGGGTGTTCAGATTTCCCTCGCTTCTCCCCAGACGATAAGGGACTGGTCCTTTGGTGAGATTACCAAGCCTGAAACCATCAATTACCGCACCTTCAAGCCGGAGCGGGATGGCCTCTTCTGTGCTAAAATATTTGGTCCTACAAAAGACTATGAGTGTAACTGCGGCAAATACAAACGTATGAAACACCGGGGTGTTGTTTGTGAAAAATGCGGTGTTGAAGTCATTCAGTCCAAGGTACGCAGGGATCGCATGGCTCATATTGAACTGGCCTGTCCTGTGGCGCATATCTGGTTTCTGAAGAGTCTTCCCAGCAAGATAGGGAATCTTCTGGACATTACGTTGAAAAGTCTTGAGAAAGTACTGTATTTCGATTCCTATGTAGTGATTGATCCCAAAGAGACCGGCCTGGCGCGGCTTCAGATGCTTTCGGATGAGAAATATTACGAAGCTCAGGATCTTTATGGTGCCAGTGCCTTTGAAGCTGGAATCGGTGCGGAAGCCATTCAACGCCTTTTGGAAACCCTGGATCTGGAAACGGTATTTCATCAGCTGCGTGAAGATATTGCGGCAACTGCTTCTGTAGCCAAACGTCAGAAATTATCGAAGCGGCTGCGCATTGTGGATGCCTTCCGTAATTCCGGAGTGAACCCCGTATGGATGATTATGGAGGCAATTCCCGTGCTGCCTCCGGATCTGCGGCCTCTGGTTCCGCTCGAAGGCGGACGGTTTGCTACTTCCGACCTGAATGATCTGTATCGCAGGGTGATTAACAGGAACAACCGCCTGAAACGTTTGATGGATCTTAAGGCTCCTGATATTATTGTTCGGAACGAGAAGCGAATGCTGCAGGAAGCCGTGGATGTTCTGTTTGATAACGGACGGCATGGTCGTGTGGTTACGGGTACCAACAAGCGCCCTCTGAAATCACTTTCCGATACCCTTAAAGGCAAGCAGGGTCGTTTCCGGCAGAACCTTCTCGGCAAACGTGTGGATTATTCAGGTCGATCCGTAATTGTTGTTGGGCCGAATCTTCGGCTTCACCAGTGTGGTCTTCCCAAAAAGATGGCTCTGGAGCTGTTTAAGCCTTTTATCTATCATCATCTTGAGCAGAAGGGCCTGGTCTCTACGGTCAAGAGTGCTAAAAAGATGGTGGAAAGAGAGACGCCGGAGGTGTGGGATACCCTTGATGAAGTGGTCAAGGAATATCCAGTGATGCTCAACCGTGCTCCAACCCTTCACCGTCTGGGGCTTCAGGCCTTTGAGCCTGTCCTGATTGAAGGGAAAGCCATACGCTTGCATCCCCTGGTCTGTACGGCATTTAACGCAGATTTTGACGGGGACCAGATGGCCGTCCACCTGCCTCTTTCCGTAGAAGCCCATATTGAAGCCCGCGTACTGATGCTGGCGAGCAATAACATCTTAAGCCCTGCCAATGGGGAGCCCATAATTATACCGACTCAGGACATTGTTCTGGGGCTGTATTACCTGACCCAGAAAATAGCGGGTGTTAGGGGCGAAGGTGCCTGTTTTGCTAACGTGACGGAGGTACGACAGGCCTTTGATGCCGGTGAAGTGGATATGCATGCAGCCGTCACGGTACGCCTGAAAGATGGTTCGCGTGTTGAAACCACAACCGGGCGCGTTCTTCTCTGGGAGCTGATACCTGATGGTATGGTGTCGAGTTTTAACCACATCATGGTTACTACACCGGAAGACCGTGATAGGGTGGCTAAAGCCCTGGAGGGCGGAGCCCGGTTTACGGAGATCGCTCAACAGTATTCCAAGAGTGCGGATGTCTATCATAATGCCTATATCGGATTCCTTGACCCTAAAGAATTTACGCGTATTTTTGCCCTGAAAGGTGAGGCCGTGCAGAAACTCTTCGCCATGGAACCTGGGTTTTTGAGCGGGGCCATGGAAGAAGGCGGAAGATTCCACTTCTTTGAAGTGCTTGAACGGCAGATGGAGATCCCCTTTTCCGTAGTGAACAAAGTCATGGATAAGAGTACGATCCGTAAACTAGTGGATTACGCCTACAGAAACCTTGGTCCCAAGGGTACGGTTATTCTTGCCGATCGGCTTAAGGATCTGGGTTACGGGATTTCCACCCAGGGCGGCCTTTCCGTTGGCATTGATGACATGATCATTCCGGAAGATAAGTGGGATATTCTCAAAAAGGCTGAGGAAAAAGTGACGGAAATTAATCGTCAGTATACCGAAGGCCTGATTACCCAGGGTGAGAAATATAATAAGATAGTCGATATCTGGGCCAAAGGAACGGATGATATAGCCAACTCCATGATGGAGGGAATGAAAAAGACCAAACGGCACGAGCATGCTGAGGAAGGCGCTGTCGAGCGCATGAATGCCATCTTCATGATGGCGGACTCCGGCGCCCGAGGTTCTAAGGACCAGATGCGTCAGCTGGCTGGTATGCGTGGTCTTATGGCCAAACCCTCCGGCGAAATCATCGAAACTCCCATCACTGCCAACTTCCGGGAAGGACTGACGGTTCTTCAGTACTTCATCTCCACCCATGGTGCCCGTAAAGGTCTTGCGGACACGGCTCTGAAGACGGCCAACTCCGGCTATCTTACCCGTCGTTTGGCCGATGTTGCGCAGGACTGTGCCGTTACGGAGACGGACTGTGGATCCGTACATGGTATTGAGGTCCAGGCTCTCACCGAAGGCGGAGAAGTTATCCAGCGTCTCGGGGAGAGGGTGCTTGGCCGTGTTACCCTTGAAGATGTCCTCGATCCTTTTACGGATGATGCCATTGTTCCCGCTAACGTTGAAATAGATGAAAAGGTTCTTGAAACAATTGAAAATGCAGGGATTAACAGTATAAAAATACGGTCTGTACTTACCTGTCGTGCCGACAGGGGTGTCTGTGCCCGTTGCTATGGCCGGGATCTTGCCTACGGGCTGCCTGTAGAAGTTGGGCAGGCGGTGGGTATAATTGCCGCACAGAGTATCGGAGAACCAGGCACTCAGCTGACCATGCGTACCTTTCATATCGGTGGAACGGCTTCCCGTCGGGTGGAGCAGGCCGACCTGAAAGCCCGCATGGAGGGTGTTGTCCGCTTTGACGGCATTCAGGTGGTGGCCAATGCAGAAGGGAATCGCGTGGTCATGAATCGCCGTGGTGGTGAGTTTGCCATCGTGGGTGACACGGGGCGAGAGCTGGAGCGTCATCGGGTTATTTATGGTGCTACCGTCAAGGTTGAGGATGGGCAGAGGGTAAAGCCCGGAGATCTGCTGGCTGCCTGGGATCCTTTTACAACGCCCATTATTACGGAAGTACCCGGTGTTGTAAAATATGCGGATATTTATTCCGGAAAGACCATGCAGGAGCAGGTGGACCCCGTAACTGGCAAGGCCAGCCGAACAATCATCGAATCCAAACTGGCGGATATTCGCCCCCGTATTTCCATCCGTGATGAAAGTGGTAAAACGGCTGTGCTGCCGACGGGCTCCGGTATGGCCCGCTACTTTCTCCCCATCGGGGCCGTTATGATGGTCGAGGAAGGCGATGAGGTTCGTGCTGGAGATATTCTCGCCAAACTTCCTCGTGCCACCACTAAAACCAAGGATATTACAGGTGGTCTTCCCAGGGTAGCGGAGTTGTTCGAAGTCAGAAAGCCTAAAGAAACAGCCGTTCTGAGTGAAATTGATGGTTACGTGACCATATCCAAGGGGACCAAGGGTAAGCAGAAGGTCACCATCAAGCCGGTGGATGTGGGAGAAAAATGTGAGTATCTGATTCCACGAGGTAAGCATATCAATGTGTATGATGGTGACTATGTACGAGCAGGAGAGCAGCTTTGCGGTGGTTCTGTGAATCCTCAGGACATTCTGAACATTAAGGGTGAAATTGCGCTTGCTGCATACCTTGTGGACGAAGTGCAGGAAGTTTATCGTCTGCAAGGCGTGCGTATCCATGACAAGCACATTGAAGTGATTGTCCGGCAGATGATGCGCATGGTTAAAATTGTAGATGTGGGTGATACGGACTTTATTCTTGAAGAGCAGATTGACCGTCAGGTGTTTGAAAATGTGAACCGGGATGTGGTGGCAAAAGGTGGAATGCCTGCGCAGGGGGAGCCTCTGATTCTTGGTATCACGAAGGCTTCTCTGTCGACGGAAAGTTTTATTTCAGCTGCATCCTTCCAGGAAACCACCAAAGTTCTGACTGAAGCAGCGATAAGGGCAAAAACAGATGCCCTGCGTGGGCTTAAGGAGAACGTAATTATGGGTCGCCTGATTCCAGCAGGGACAGGGGTTGACGAGTACCGTAATCTGGAAATCCGGGTCCTGGAAGATATTGTTGCTATGGCAGAAGAAGAATAGGTTATTGACAAGTTTAATATGTATGTATAAAAATAAACATTTTGTCGTAATGGTGTTTGGGTCCATTGGAAAGGAGAGTATAAAAAAATGCCAACCATTAACCAGCTCGTTCGCAAGGGGCGGAAGCGTATGATCAGCAAGATCAGTACGCCAGCACTGAAGGGCGGGCCGCAGAAGCGGGGGGTCTGTACCCGTGTCTATACCACAACACCGAAGAAGCCGAACTCAGCCCTTCGGAAAGTGGCAAGGGTCCGGTTGACCACCGGAGTTGAGGTGACAGCCTACATTCCCGGTATTGGTCATAACCTTCAGGAGCACTCTGTTGTGCTTGTTGCAGGCGGCCGTGTAAAAGACCTTCCAGGTGTGCGCTATTCCATCGTTCGTGGGGCACTGGACACCCTGGGTGTTGCGGACCGGAAGAAGAGCCGGTCTCTGTACGGTGCTAAAAAACCCAAGTGACGAGAAAAGAGAGAGTATAGGGAATGCCCAGAAGAAGAGAAGTTCCGGAGAGGAAAGTTATTCCGGACGCAAAGTATGGCAGCGTCCTCATGAGTCAGTTCATTAATAAGCTGATGCGGGATGGAAAAAAAAGTACAGCAGAAGCCATCCTCTATGATGCCTTTGATATTCTGGCTGAAAAAAGCGGCGAGCTTCCGCTGGAAACCTTTGAAAAAGCGTTGGAAAATGTAAAGCCGATGCTGGAAGTAAAATCCCGCAGGGTAGGGGGGGCTTCCTATCAGGTGCCGACGGATGTTCGTCCTAAGCGTCGTACGGCTCTTGCCATTCGGTGGTTGATCACCTACTCCCGCGCGCGGAGTGAAAAAACCATGGCCAGCCGTCTGGCGGCCGAGTTCCTGGATGCGGCCAACAAGCGTGGTGCTTCTGTAAAGAAGCGTGAAGACACCCACCGTATGGCTGAAGCGAACAAGGCCTTTGCCCATTACCGCTGGTAGTCGGCAGCTGTAAGCGGAATAGCCGGGATTCTTGAAAGAATAACGATATGACAGACCGGCGCGAAGAGTAAGAGTTCGATCCGCGGGCAATGGTTGGGTACACTCCGCATGAAATGAAGAAAAGACAGGCTGGAGTTGCCGTAGCGTTGCCAATGGCAGGCTAACAGAGAAACCAATGGAAAATTTGATACTATGATGAACGCGAAAATCAGAATCAGGCTGCGGGCCTACGATCACAAGTTGCTGGATCAGTCTGCGCTGGATATCGTGGATACCGCTAAGAAGACCGGTGCCAAGATAGTCGGCCCGATTCCGCTTCCGACGAGCATAAACAAGTTTTGTGTTCTTCGGTCTCCCCATGTCAACAAGAAGTCCCGGGAGCAGTTTGAGGTCCGGACTCACAAGCGCATGCTTGACATTCTGGAGCCGACCCAGCAGACGGTCGATGCTTTGATGAAGTTGGATCTGTCTCCCGGCGTAGACGTGGAGATCAAACTGTAAGAGGAAGCTTGGATCATGTGCAAAGGACTGATCGCAAAAAAGCTGGGGATGACCAGGATTTTTAACCAGGATGGGAACAGCATTCCCGTTACCGTCGTCCAGGCCGGTCCCTGTGTTGTTACCCAGATTAAAACTGTTGAAACCGATGGGTACAATGCGCTGCAAGTAGCCTATGGCCCTAAAAAAGAGCAGCGTGTGAACAAGCCCATGAAAGGGCATTTTGCCAAAGCAGGAGAGCATTGCTTTTCTGTGGTGAAAGAGTTTGCAGTGGAAGATCCTACTCAGTTCACGCTGGGCCAGGAGGTCACGGTAGACCTCTTCAAGGTTGGGGATCTTGTGGATGTGGTTGGGACCACTCAGGGTAAGGGGTTTGCTGGTACCGTAAAGCGCCACGGTTTTCATCGTGGACCGGTAACCCATGGTTCCCATAATGTTCGTGAACCCGGTTCTGTAGGATGTTCGGCATGGCCCTCCCGTATTGTGAAAGGCAAGAAAATGCCCGGTCACATGGGAGTAGAGCGTAAAACGGCCAGAAACCTTCAGATAGTAGATATCCGCCCCGAGGATAATCTCCTCCTGATCAAGGGCGCAGTCCCCGGTCATAAAACCGGAATCCTCGAGATCAAGAAGCGGAAATACCAGAAATAGCTTCCGTCCGGTGCGTCGGGACTGCGGCGTTTGGATATGATGAGGAAACACCATGGCTGTCGTTGATGTTTGGAATCAAAAAGGCGAGAAAGTTTCCGAATTGGAACTTTCGGATAGCGTCTTTAATGTGGAAGTGAAGCCTGCTGTGCTGCATGAGGTTGTGAAAATGCAGCTGGCAACAAGGCGGGCAGGGACTGCGTGTGTAAAAAACCGGTCCGATATCAAGGGTTCTACCCGGAAGCTGTTTCGTCAGAAGGGAACCGGTCGTGCGCGTCGGGGAGATATCAAGTCACCCCTGCTGAGAGGAGGCGGAGTGGTCTTTGGCCCGCACCCCAGGTCCTATGCGTACAGCCTGCCCAAGAAGATCAGGCAGCTGGCTCTGAAGATGGCGCTTAGCAGCAAGCTGAAGAATGACAATGTTAAGGTGCTGGATGACCTTTCACTGGACGGAATCAAAACTAAAAATTTCGTTTCGGTAATGGAAGCCTTGAAAACCCGAAAAACTCTCATCGTTATCAGTGAGGAAAATCGGAATCTGGAATTGTCCGCACGGAACATCCCGGGTGTGAAGGTTCTGAAGTCAGAGGGGCTTAATGTCTATGATATTCTTCGCTATGATGACCTCCTGTTAGTGCCGTCATCGGTTCAGAGTATCGAAGGGAGGTTCGCATTATGAATACCCATGACATTCTCATTCGTCCCCTGAACACGGAAAAAACCAACATCCTTCTCGAAGAAGGCAACAAGGTTACCTTCGAGGTGGCTCCTGAGGCAAATCGTATCGAAGTGAAGAAAGCTATCGAGACGGTTTTTAACGTTAAAATTCTGTCCGTTCACATCCTGAATATTAAAGGCAAAGTGAAGCAGCGTGGCAGAATTGTAGGCAAGCGGAAAGATTGGAAAAAAGCGATTGCCACGTTAATGCCTGGGGAGAAAATCGAATTTTTTGACGGCGTATAAGCAGAGGGCATCCAATGGCAATTAAGAAAGTAAAGCCTACATCGGCGGGTCGCAGAAGTCAGGAGTATTCTGCGTTTGACGAGATTACCAAAACCACGCCTGAAAAAAGTCTGCTGCGTACCCTCAAGAAGAGCGGTGGCCGGAACGTCAATGGACGTATAACCTGTCGGCACCGGGGTGGCGGACACAGACGGCATTATCGTATTGTAGATTTCAAAAGGGACAAGGAAAATATTCCGGCTAAAGTTGCGGCCATTGAATACGATCCCAACAGATCGGCGCGCATTGCTCTTCTTCACTATGCAGACGGTGAGAAGCGTTATATACTTGCCCCGTTCAATCTTAAGGTGGGAGACACGGTTCAGGCTGGTGAAGCAGCGGATATCCGCCCTGGCAACACGCTTCCACTAGCCAATATTCCCTTGGGTACCCATATCCATAATATTGAGCTAAAAATGGGCAAAGGCGGTCAGATTGTCCGGGCAGCCGGTGCCTCCGCTCAGCTTATGGCAAAAGAAGACGGCTACGCCCTTGTGAAGCTTCCTTCAGGAGAGGTCCGTATGGTCCTTCTGCGTTGCAAAGCCACCATCGGTGAGCTTGGCAATAAAGAACACGCCAACCTTTCTCTGGGAAAAGCCGGGCGAAAACGCTGGATGGGTGTTCGGCCCAGCGTGCGTGGTGTGGCCATGAACCCCGTGGATCATCCCATGGGTGGTGGTGAAGGCCGTTCTTCCGGTGGGCGTCATCCCTGTACTCCCTGGGGCAAACCCACAAAGGGCTACAGAACCCGTAAGAACAAGGCCACCGACAAGTACATTGTACGACGGCGTTCCAAATAACCGTCTAACACCGGTGTGATGCCGGTGCACAGGGAGATTTTTCATGCCTCGGTCGCTGAAAAAAGGTCCGTTTGTGGATCAGAGTCTTTTTAGAAAAGTAGTTACGGCGCAGGAAGCCAGAAGTAACAAGGTTATTAAAACCTGGTCCCGGCGCTCAACCATTCTTCCCGAAATGGTCGGCCTTACGCTGGCTGTTCATAACGGCAAGAAGTTTATTCCGGTTTTTATCTCGGAGAACATGGTGGGGCACAAGCTTGGTGAGTTTTCACCTACGCGGACTTACTATGGTCATGCTGCGGATAAAAAATCCAAAATGAGGAAGTAAAGGATGGCGGAGATGGAGGTTAAAGCAGTTACCCGATATGCACGCATCTCTCCCCAGAAAGTACGCATGATCATCGATGCTGTTAAAGGGAAGCCGGTGGATGCGGGGATTAATGTGTTGCATTTTATGCCGCAGAAAGCTGCCGGGATTCTGGGAAAAACGCTCAAGTCTGCTGTGGCCAATGCGGATCAGCAGGAAATCGACGTCGACTCCCTTTATGTGAAAAATGTATTTGTAGACCAGGGACCATCCCTCAAAAGATTCCGCCCCCGTGCTCGCGGAAGGGGTTCCCGGATTCTGAAACGGACCAGCCATATCACGGTCATCGTTGCCGAGAAGACGGCCTAGGAAGGAGGAGAGGTTGGGTCAGAAAGTTAATCCGACTGGACTGAGATTGGGAGTCATTAGAACCTGGGATTCCCGCTGGTATGCTAAGAAGAATTATGCGGACTTTATTTATGAAGATTTTAAAATCCGTACTTTTCTGAAAAAGCGTCTGGGACATGCCGGCGTATCAAAAATTGAAATTGAACGTTCCAACAAACGCGTACGCCTGCGAATTTTTACGGCACGCCCCGGAATTGTGATCGGGAAAAAGGGAGCGGAAATCGCTCAGCTGAAAAAAGATCTGGGCAAGGTGATTTCACAGGAAGTCCTGATTGATATTCAGGAAGTACGTAAGCCTGAGTTGGATGCACAGCTGGTGGCAGAAAGTGTTGCCCAGCAGCTGGAGAGGCGTGTGGCCTTCCGTCGTGCAATGAAAAGAGGCGTTTCTTCCGCCATGCGTTTTGGCGCGGAGGGTGTGAAGATTATTTGTGCAGGCCGCCTTGGGGGCGCAGAAATGGCCCGGACGGAGTGGTATAAAGAGGGACGTATTCCCCTGCATACACTGCGGGCGGATATTGATTACGGTTTCGCCGAAGCCAAGACAACATACGGACAGATTGGTGTGAAGGTATTTATCTTCAAAGGCGAAGTACTGAGCAAGGACAAAGTTCAGGCGGCTGCCGCTCGGTAGGTCGCTTCAGGAGTTTATGAGACATGCTGAGTCCCAAGAGATTTAAGTTCCGGAAACAGCAGCGTGGCAGAATGAAGGGCGCAGCTCAGCGCGGAGCAACTTTGAGTTTCGGAGAGTTCGGCCTGCAGGCCCTTGAGTGTGGCTATATCAACTCCCGTCAGATTGAATCCGCACGTATCGCCATGACCCGCCATGTCCGGCGTGGCGGGAAGATGTGGATTCGGATTTTTCCGGACAAGCCCATCACAAAGAAGCCTGCTGAAGTTCGTATGGGTAAAGGGAAAGGCCCCCATGATAGCTGGGTGGCTGTAGTCAAGCCCGGACGTATTCTTTATGAAATGGAAGGAGTGCCCCGGGAGAAAGCCATGGAGGCCTTACGTCTGGCGTCCTACAAACTTCCGGTTAAAACCCGGTTCGTAGAAAGAGGCGATTGGCAATGAAAGTAAGTGAATTGAGATCGCTTGGCGTGAAAGAGCTTGAGGCAAAACTGAAAGATTTCAGGCAGGAACACATGAACCTGCGCTTCCGTCATGCGACGGCACAGCTCGATAATACGGCATCCCTCAGGCTGATAAAAAGAGGGATTGCTCGCGCCATGACGGTGATCCAGGAACGGAAATCCAAAGGGCAGGATGCGTAATGAATGAGCGTGGAATGAAACGACAGCAGCTTGGTGTCGTTGTCTCGGACAAAATGGATAAGACCGTAGTTGTCCGGGTTGAGCGGGTAATCAAGCACAAACTGTATAAAAAGTATGTGAAATCGCATAAAAAGTATGCGGCCCATGACGAGGAAAACGCCTGCAAGACAGGGGACCGTGTAGTAATCACGGAAAGCCGCCCCATGAGCAAGAGCAAACATTGGCGTGTCAGTAAAATTGTCGATAAAACGGCTTGATATAAGGAAAGATCGCCATGATTCAGGCTGAAAGCAGACTTACGGTGGCAGACAATTCCGGAGCCAAGGAAGTATACTGTATTAAGGTTCTCGGAGGATCTAAGCGGCGCTATGCCGGCATCGGTGATGTTATTGTGGTATCTGTCAAAGAAGCAATCCCCAATTCAAAAGTAAAAAAGGGGGATGTGCAGAAGGCAGTGATCGTAAGGACATCCAAGGAGATATCCCGACCGGACGGATCAAAAATCCGCTTTGATGATAATTCCGCTGTCTTGATTAACAACAACAGAGAACCCATCGGCACCCGTATCTTCGGACCTGTAGCGCGTGAGCTGCGCGCAAAGCGTTTTATGAAGATTGTCTCCCTGGCGCCCGAGGTCCTCTAACCGGCTGGCCGTAAGGAGAATCGAGTCCAAAATGATGGTAAAAACGCATATAAAAAAAGAAGATAAAGTCAAGATCGTTGCCGGTAAAGATGAAGGTAAGATCGGCAAGGTCCTCAAGGTGATCCGTAAGGATAACCGGGTGATCGTAGAGAACATCAATAAGGTGAAACGCCACGTTAAGCCGGATATGAAAAACCGGCAGGGCGGGATCATCGAACAGGAGGCTCCGATTCATCTGTCCAATGTTATGCTGATGTGCAATCACTGCATGAAGTCTTCCCGCATTAGCATTCAGATGCTGGAAAACGGCAAAAAAGTGCGCGTATGCAAAAAATGCAATGAAAACATCGATGCGTAACCGGGCGGATGACTCAGGATCGTGCCGGAGGTTTGAATGTCGTATTTGAAGAAGAAGTACCAAGAGGAGATTGCTCCTCAGCTGATGGAGGCTTTTCAGTACAAGAATCCCATGCAGGTTCCCCGTATTGAAAAAGTGGTTCTGAATATGGGACTGGGTGAAGCCATCCATAATAGTAAAATTCTGGATTCCGCTGCTGAAGAGCTGGCACGGATTTCCGGCCAGAAACCTGTTATTACAAGAGCTAAAAAATCCATTGCCGCCTTTAAGCTCCGAGAAGGAATGCCCATCGGCTGCACTGTGACGCTCCGTCAGGGGCGGATGTATGATTTTCTGGCTCGTCTGCTGAATGCGGCTCTGCCCCGAGTGAGGGATTTTAAGGGGGTTTCCGGTAAGGCTTTTGACGGTAATGGCAACTATACGCTCGGTATTCGGGAACAGATCATTTTTCCGGAAATTGACTATGATAAGATTGATAAAGTCAAGGGGCTGAACGTGTGTATCGTGACGTCCGCCAAAACCAATGGGGAAGCCAAGGAGCTGCTCCGGCTCATGGGGATGCCCTTCCGGAACTGATGCCACGTTCCCGTGGGTAATTTAGGAGGAAAAAAGTGGCCAAGAAATCTTTGATCGCAAAAGCAAATCGTAAGCCCAAATTTCAGGTCCGCGCGTATAACCGCTGCCCTGTTTGTGGTCGCCCCAGAGCCTTTCTTCGCAAATTTGGTCTGTGCCGTATCTGTTTTCGGAAGATGGCATCTGAAGGCTTATTGCCCGGTGTGACCAAATCCAGCTGGTAGAAGGTGGCTCATGGAGCGGAATCAAGGGACGAAAACGGAGATAAATAAATGGCAGCAATCATAGATCCCATCGCGGATATGCTGACCCGCATAAGAAATGGCGGAAAAGCAAAGTTCGCCAGTGTGGACATGCCCAGCTCTTCAATTAAGCTGGAGCTCGCAAGGGTTCTTAAAGAGCAGGGGTATATCAGGAATTTTAAGAAAGTTGATGATGGCAAACAGGGCATACTTCGGGTTTATCTGAAATACACTGATAGCCAGAAGCATGTGATTTATGGCATTGACCGCGTGAGCAAGCCCAGTTGTCGGACCTATGCAAAGGCTGGTGAGATTAAGCCCGTTCTCAACGGACTTGGCATATCAATTCTTTCCACCTCTAGGGGAATTCTCACCGACAAGCAGGCCAGAACCGAGAATGTGGGCGGCGAAGTGCTCTGCAACGTCTGGTAGGAGTCGAGGAGAGATCATGTCAAGAATTGGGAAAAAACCGATCCAGGTTCCATCCAAGGTCACCGTCAACTACACCAACCGAACCGTAGGTATCGAAGGTCCGCTTGGAAAGCTTGCCCGGGAAATTCATCCTTCAGTGGATCTGGAAATTCAGGATGGGGTCATCAATGTGGTTCCCCTTTCCGATGACCGTCAGTCCGTTGCGTTTCAGGGAATGACCCGTGCACTGGTTGCCAATATGGTTACGGGTGTAAGCGATGGCTTTAAGAAGGTCCTTCAGATTAACGGTATTGGCTACAGAGCCGAACTGAAAAGCGATGTTTTGACTTTGTTTGTGGGCTATTCCAATCCAGTGGGCTATCCAGTCCCGAATGGAATCAGTCTTTCTGTTGAGAAAAATAACGACATTACGGTTTCCGGTATTGATAAGCAGCAGGTTGGCCAGGTTGCAGCGGAAATTCGGGCCGTTCGCCCCCCTGAGCCTTACAAAGGCAAGGGAATCAAGTATGCGGATGAACATATTATTCGTAAGGCTGGTAAATCCGCCAAGTAAAGACGGATCGAGCCCAGGCCCAAAGGGGCCGTAGTGGGACGTTTCGAAACCAAAGAGGATTGAGGGAATGAGCAGCAATTCCAAAAAAGCGACGCGGCTGAAAAGAAAAATCCGTATTCGTAAGAAAGTCCGGGGAAGCACAGCGCGTCCGAGATTATGCGTTTTCAGAAGTGCCCGGCATATATACGCACAGATCATAGATGATATTGAGGGGCGCACACTGTTTTCCGCATCCAGTGCAGAAAAAGATATCCTGAGTTCTGAAGAGAGCGCAGGGGTCAAGCTGGAGCAGGCCAAAGCTATCGGCAAAAAAGTAGCAGAGCGAGCAGTGGCCGGTGGGGTGAGCCAGGTGGTCTTTGACCGGAATGGTTTTATTTATCATGGCCGGGTGAAAGCGGTGGCCGATGGTGCCAGAGAAGCGGGTCTGGAATTTTAAGGTAAGGAGGCTGTGCCTTGTTTAAAAAAGACACGGGTGAAAAACAGTATATCGACAAGGTTGTGTATATCAACCGCGTTGCCAAGGTAGTCAAGGGCGGCCGTCGGTTCAGTTTTAGCGCCATTGTTGTTGTCGGAGATGGTGAAGGCAAAGTGGGATGGGGTCTTGGCAAAGCAGGGGAAGTCCCCGAAGCCATCCGCAAGGGTGTTGAGCAGGCCAAGAAAAATATGGTGAAAATTCCTTTGACTGCAGAAGGTTCCGTTCCCTTTGAAGTGGTTGGCAAATTCGGGGCAGGTCGTGTGTTGCTCAAGCCGGCCTCAGAAGGTACCGGCCTTATAGCCGGCGGACCCGTTCGTGCCGTACTTGAGGCTGTCGGCGTTAAGGATATTTTGACCAAATGCCTTGGGTCCAACAATCCTCACAATATGGTAAAAGCAACCATTGAGGGACTAAGCAGACTGGAAAGCCCGGCCCAGATCGCCAGAAGGCGGGGGCTGCGGATTGAAGATCTGTAAGGGGGAATATCGTAATGGGAACCAAGCTTAATATTCAGTTAGTGCGGAGTCTGGTAGGTAAGCCGGAAAAACAGCGTAAAGTGCTGCGGGCAATGGGGCTGACAAAAATGAACAGTACAGTCATCCTTGATGCCAATCCTGCTATACAGGGTATGATTACCAAAATTGCCCATATGGTGAAAGTGGAGGAGGTGTAAGATGGTAAAACTCTATGAACTTTCTCCGGCAGAAGGCTCGACCCGTAAGCGTAAGCGTAAGGGCCGCGGTGTGGCTTCCGGCAATGGCACAACGGCTGGGCGAGGTTACAATGGTCAGAATTCAAGGTCCGGTGGTAAGGTACGTGCGGGCTTTGAAGGTGGGCAGATGCCTTTGCATCGTCGTCTTCCCAAACGCGGTTTTACAAGCATTTTTAAAACCCAGTTTGCTGTTGTCAATCTTTCGGATCTGTCAAAATTTGAAGCGGGCTCTCTTGTGGACGAAGCGACACTTCTTCAGGCAGGCGTGGTTAAGCAGGTGTATGACGGGGTAAAACTTCTTGCAAAAGGAGACATCTCTGTCCCTCTGACCATACAGGTGTCCCGGATCAGCCAGGCTGCCAAGGCAAAAGTCGTGGCGGCGGGTGGCAAAGTTGAAGGGTAAATGACTTATGATGGGTAGTGGCTTTCAGAATATTTTCAGGGTTCCTGAATTAAAACGACGGGTACTGTTTGCTCTGATGATGCTGGTTGTGTATCGCATCGGCGTGCATGTACCCACGCCTGGCATAGACAGGGAAGCTCTGGCTGCGCTTTTTGCTCGCACAGAGGGTACCCTTTTTGCCATGTTTGACATGTTTTCCGGCGGGGCCTTGGAACAACTGTCGGTCTTTGCCCTCGGAATCATGCCCTATATCAGCGCTTCAATTATCCTGCAGCTGCTTACTGTGGCAGTTCCCCACCTTGAGCGATTGAAAAAAGAGGGAGAACAGGGCCGCCGTAAAATAACCCAGTACACACGATACGGAACAATCGTTCTGAGTGTTATTCAGGGCCTTGGTATCAGTATCGGTCTTGAAAGTATGACAGCGCCCGGCGGTGGTGCTGTTGTGCTGGATCCTGGCTGGGGTTTTCGTTTAATGACGGTTATTACCCTGACTTCCGGCACGGCTTTTATTATGTGGCTGGGTGAGCAGATAACGGAAAAAGGTATTGGTAACGGTATCTCTCTGGTAATTTTTGCTGGTATTGTAGCCGGCTTACCCTCTGCCATGGGAAATACCTTCCGACTGATGAAAACCGGAGAGATGAGTGTCTTTCTGGTTGTATTTCTGATCGTTATGATGGTAGCTGTTGTGGGCTTCATTATTTTTGTGGAGCAGGGACAGCGGCGGATACCCGTGCATTATGCAAAAAGAGTTGTCGGTAACAAAATGTATGGTGGTCAGACTTCTCATCTGCCACTCAAGGTGAATACGGCTGGTGTCATTCCGCCTATTTTTGCCTCTTCCATCATTATGTTTCCGGCTACAATAGCCACGTTTATTGATATGCCGGCGATGCGGGGGGTCATGGATTCTCTTCATCCCGGAGGATTTTTGTACGAGATAGTTTTTGTAGCCTTTATTTTTTTCTTTTGTTTCTTTTACACAGCTATTGTATTTAACCCCGTGGATGTGGCAGAAAACATGAGAAAAAATGGGGGCTACATACCGGGAATCCGCCCGGGAAAAAGGACCTCGGATTTTATAGACAGGGTGCTGACTCGTCTGACGCTCAGTGGAGCGGCTTATGTGTCTGCGGTATGTGTTCTTCCTTCCATACTCATTACCCAGTTTAATGTGCCTTTCTATTTTGGCGGTACAGCCCTGCTGATTGTTGTGGCGGTTTCTCTGGATACGGTTTCCCAGATGGAATCCCATATGATCACCAGGAACTACGAAGGTTTTTTGAACAAGAAGACAGGCAAAATCCGGGGGCGGCGCGGATAACAGGTTTTCCCTGCTGCCCCGAAAAGGCAGCAGGGAAATAAGTATAGACTCGGACACCGTGCGGTGCTATATTTTCGGGTCTTTGCATGACACGGGTATTCCATCCGAATACCCAGGAGGTTCAATGGCCAAGGAAGATGCAATCAAGGTGCAGGGCGAAGTAGTTGAAACCTTGCCTAATGCGATGTTTCGCGTGCGCCTCGAAAACGGACATGAGATTTTAGCACACATCTCCGGGAAGATGCGTATGCATTTTATTAAGATTCTGCCTGGTGATAAGGTGACGGTTGAGTTGTCTCCATATGATTTGACTCGGGGGCGGATCACCTACCGATCCAAATAGGATTTGGTTTAAGAAATGAGGAGCTAGCCATGAAAGTCAGGGCTTCAGTTAAAAAGATTTGCACTAAATGCAAAGTCGTGAAGCGCAAGGGCGTGGTACGTGTTATTTGTGAAAACAAGCGGCATAAACAGCGGCAGGGGTAAAGGGGGATACTTTGGCTCGAATTGCAGGTGTGGATCTTCCCAGAAAGAAGCGTGTTGATATCGCTTTGACCTATATTTATGGTATCGGCAGAACCAGTGCATCTAGAATAGTCGGTAGCTTGGGACTTGATGGTTCCACTAAGGTCGATGCCTTGACGGATGACGAAATAAACGGCATCCGCAAAGCGATTGACGGGGAGTTTAAGGTGGAAGGGGAGCTTCGGTCTGAAGTTTCCATGAACATCAAGAGACTCATGGATCTTGGTTGCTACAGGGGCCTGCGTCACCGCAGGGGACTGCCTGTGCACGGACAGCGTACCCGGACAAATGCCCGGACGCGTAAAGGCCCGAGAAGAGCCGCCATCAAGAAGAAAAAGTAAGCAGGAGACAGGATTAGATTATGGCTAAAGCACGTTCTGCTAAAAAGACAAAAAAAGTTAAAAAGAATATTTCGACGGGTGTTGTGCATATACAGTCTACATTTAACAACACCATTGTAACGATTTCCGATACGGCGGGCGGGGTAGTTTCCTGGTCTTCCTCTGGAGCCATGGGGTTTAAGGGGTCTCGTAAGAGCACGCCCTTTGCTGCCCAGATGGCTGCTGAAGATGCGGCAAAAAAAGCCCAGGAGCACGGTATGCGGAATGTGGAGATTTACGTGAAGGGGCCAGGTTCAGGCCGTGAATCCGCTTTGCGCGCCATTCAAGGAACAGGCTTTACCGTGACCATGATAAAAGATGTCACTCCGGTTCCCCATAACGGCTGCCGTCCGCCCAAACGTCGTCGGGTATAGTTTTGTTAACATACCGCAACGCCACAGGCGGGTATCGGTAATCCATAGTAGCGTAGTGTTGAGTGTCTGAAGGAGGATACCTTGTCCAGATATCGCGGTTCCGTCTGCCGTATGTGCAGGCGTGAAAACATGAAATTATTTCTTAAGGGTGATCGCTGCTTTTCGGACAAATGCAGCTTTGACCGCAGACCTTATGCGCCGGGTCAGCATGGCCAGCGTCGAGGTAAAGTTTCCGACTATGGTATACAGCTTCGTGAAAAGCAGAAGGTTAAACGTCTGTATGGCCTTTCTGAGAAGCAGTTCCGCCTGACATTTGGTAAAGCGGAGCAGAAAAAGGGAATTACAGGTACCAACCTTCTGGTGCATCTGGAATCCAGACTGGATAATGTTGTTTATCGCATGGGTTTTGTCAATTCCCGTATCCAGGGTCGTCATTTTGTCCGGCACAATCATTTTATGGTAAATGGTATTCGCGTGAATATTCCCTCCTATGTTGTGAAAGCAGGGGATGTGATTGAAGTCCGCGAAAAAAGCCGTAAGGTTCAGGCTGTCAATGAAGCCATGGATGCCGTAGTGCGCCGTGGAATTCCCCAGTGGCTGGAGTTGGATAAAGACGGGCACAAAGGGACTGTGAAATCTTTGCCTGTTCGTGAAGATCTCACCCTGCCAATTCAGGAGCAGCTCATTGTTGAATTGTACTCCAAGTAGGCTCCGTGAACACCGGCCATATGGCCGGAGGGCTGCGGCTGTTGCTTCCCGAACCACAGATCGGGCATCCTCTGAACCGATTGGAGATAAGGCCATATGTCATTGAACGAACCTATTTATGTTAACTGGACGGACATGATCAGGCCCGATAAGATCCAGGTGGAGACAACAGAAGAATACGGTAAATTTGTATTCGAACCCCTGGAGCGTGGTTTCGGGACTACCATTGGCAACGCACTGCGGAGGACAATTCTTTCTTCTCTGCATGGTGCTGCTATTGTTTCCGTTAAGTTCGAAGATGTAATGCACGAGTTCACGACTATTCCCCATGTCTTGGAAGATGTCAGTGAAATTATTTTTAACCTCAAGGAAGTTCGTCTGAAAACGGAAGATCTTGAGCCTCAGACTATCCGAATTGATGTGGCTGAAGGAAGGGCCATCACTGCTGCAGATATTGTGTCTGATAACGGCAGGGTTTGCGTTCTGAATCCTGAGCAGTACATTGCTACACTCAATCCTGGTGGTCGGCTGCAAATTGAAATGACCGTAAAAAGCGGCAAGGGATATGCACTGGCTGTATCCAATAAAGATCCGGAAGCATCCGTGGGAACACTTGCCATAGATTCGGTCTTTTCACCCATTCAGCGGGTTCTTTATACCGTTGGCAATGCACGTGTGGGCCAGAAGACAGACTATGACAAGTTGACACTGGAAGTCTGGACAGATGGTAGTGTAGCTCCTGAAGACGCCGTTGCTTACGCAGCAAAAATTCTCAAAGAGCAGTTGTCTGTATTTATTAATTTTGATGAAGAGGTTGTGCCGGAAGCTTCTGTTGAGGAAGAAGAAAGTACCAGCCGTGAATTTAACGAGCACTTGTACCGGAATGTGGATGAGCTTGAACTTTCTGTCCGGAGTGCCAACTGCCTGAAAAATGCTAAAATCTTAAAAATTTGGCAGCTGGTCCAAAAAAGTGAAAATGAGATGCTCAAGACCAAGAATTTCGGCCGCAAATCTTTGAATGAGATCAAGGAAGTCCTGTCGGACATGGGACTGTCCCTCGGTATGAAACTTGAGGGGTTTGTGCCCTTGGAAGATGAAGCGGCTGAGGAAGACGACGAGTAGGAGAGCGGAGCATGCGACACAGAAAAGCAGGCGTAAAACTCAATCGTACATCCAGCCATCGGGATGCCATGTTCCGTAACATGGTAACGTCCATGATCAAACACGGCCGTATTCGTACAACGGATGTGAAGGCCAAGGAATTGCGCCGCTGGGTTGACAAGATGGTAACCCTCGCTAAACGTGGAGACCTGCACGCAAGACGTCAGGCACTTTCCGTTATCAGGGAAAAAAATGTTGTCCATCAGCTTTTTGCTGAAGCGCAGGATCGTTTCGGTCACCGGCCTGGTGGCTACACCCGTATCATTAAGCTGGGAAACCGGGCTGGTGATGCGGCACCCATGGCTTTGATTGAATTTGTTGATCCGGCACCTGTTGCAACGGGTGTGGCTGAAGCCTGATGCTGGTTGAAAAAAGGCCGGTTTTTCCGGCCTTTTTTTATTGTCTGATGATATCCCTCAGTATTGATGACTGACAGGATGTTTTGTTTGTGTTTGGATGATTATACAGTAAAGGTGCCTTTTCCCCGGTGGAAAAGAGCACCTTTTTTGTTCAGGCTGACAGAAATCGCATTTTCCCCTAATCTTTTCTGAACAAATTTCTTTTATCCTGCCTCAAGTGATGCGCTGACACCCCTTCGGTGTTCCGGTTACACAATACGATTAAGGAGAAGAAAAGATGCTCAGAAAAACCGGTCTGTTGTTTATTGCCCTTGCTTTCCTTTGCATGGGAAGCGGAGCAGCCTCTGCCGAAAGACTTTCCATCAACGGTTCCACAACCGTACTCCCAGCAGCTCAGAAGCTTGCGGAAGCTTTCATGAAGGTTCGTCCTGACGTAACAGTTTCTGTTGCGGGCGGAGGTTCAGGTAATGGTATCAAAGCCATTATTGACGGAACTACCCACGTAGGCAACTCCTCGCGCTTTATCAGAAACAGTGAAGTCAGAATGGCCGTTGAAAAGGATACCTATCCGGTTCCTTTCCGCATTGCCCTTGATTGTATCGTGCCCGTTGTTCATCCTGGTAATCCCGTTAACGATCTTACTATCGACCAGCTGAGGGATATGTACACAGGCAAGATCCGGAACTGGAAAGAGGTGGGGGGCAGGGATATGCGCGTAGTGGTCATCTCCAGAGATTCTTCATCAGGGACCTTTGAATCATGGGGGGATCTTGTGATGAATAAAGAGCGTGTGGTGCCCAGTGCCCTGACAGTTCCTTCCAATGGTGGTCTGGTTCAGGCAATCTCAACGACTCCCGGTGCCATCGGTTATATTGCTCTGGGTTATGTGAATAAAGATGTGAAGATTGTTTCCGTGGATGGCGTGATGGGCAGTGAGGAGAATACTATCAGTGGACGCTATCCCATTTCGAGGCCTCTTTTCATGTTCACCAGAGGCTGGCCTGAAGGCGTGACATTAGATTTCATCAATTTTGTATTTTCTAAAAAAGGGCAGGAAGAAGTTAAGGCCGCTGGAAGCATATCTGTTTACTGATTGTCATAATACAAAACATAAAAGATGCGGTGTGTGGATGATTCGACAAAGCACACACCGCTTTTTTTACATTTATCATAAGGAAATTAACATGGCGGTTTTACGCAATAGGACGGAAAAAGCGATTCATTGGCTTTTTTTGAGTATTGCCATGGTTTCCATCGGTATTCTGGTCCTGATCATGTTCTTTCTGTTTAACGAGGGGTTGCCAATTTTTAAGACCGTCACGGTGCAGGAGTTTGTTCTGGGTCATTACTGGTACCCTACGGATGATCCTGCGGATTACGGCATTTTTCCCCTTATTGTCGCCTCTCTCTTCGTTACCCTGCTTTCGGCTGTTATTTCTATTCCCCTTGGGGTCATGACGGCGGTCTATCTTTCAGAAATTGCATCGAGAAGGGTGGCAGAACTGGTGAAGCCTGTTGTGGAACTGCTGGCTGCCCTTCCCAGTGTGGTTATCGGATTTTTTGGTATGGTGCTGGTGGGACCTTTTCTTCAGAAAGCATTTGGTATCCCCATCGGCTTGAATCTTTTCAATGCATCTCTGATGCTGGCGTTCATGTCTATTCCCACCATCTGTTCCATTGCGGAAGATGCCTTGTATTCTGTGCCGAATTCCCTGAGGGAAGCTTCTCTTGCTCTAGGAGCAACGGAGTTGGAGACCATCGTCAAGGTAATTGTCCCGGCAGGACTTTCCGGTATAAGTACGGCTATTATTTTGGGTATGAGCCGGGCCATCGGTGAAACCATGGTGGTTCTCATGGTGGCAGGTGGGGCAGCCATGCTGCCGGGTTCCATTTTTGATCCCGTGCGGCCCATGCCTGCCAGCATTGCGTCAGAAATGGCTGAGGCTCCCTTCAGGGGTGAACACTACCATGCGCTTTTTGCCATTGGTATCGTGCTTTTTCTGTTCACTATGGCTTTTAATCTGGTGGCGGACCAGATTGCACAGCGTTATAAGCAAAGCGGGGAGGCGTCATTATGAGAGATCAGTCCCAAGGGGCTCTTATGGATGAACAAGTTGGATTTGTAAGTATTTTTGAAAAGGGAGGTGGCCTGGGAGGGCGGCGCAGGGTACAGGCGCTGTGGTTTGCTTTCTTCAGAGGGGCAGCTCTTATCAACGGATTTGCCCTTGGTCTCATACTTTTCTTCATGTTTTCCAGGGGCTGGCAGGCCATTTCATGGGAGTTTCTCACCCAGCCGCCCAGAGATTCCATGACAGCTGGTGGTATTTTTCCCTGCATTATAGGTACGCTCGGTCTGGCTCTGGGAGCCATTGCCGTGGCCCTGCCCATCGGTGTCGCCTCAGCCATCTACCTGAACGAATATGCCAGTTCGGGAAAAATTATGCGGATTATCCGTCTGGGCATCAGTAACCTTGCAGGTGTTCCTTCTGTGGTTTTCGGACTTTTTGGTCTGGCATTTTTTTGTATCATGCTGGGTATGGGGGTGAGTCTTGCAGCAGGGGCGCTTACTCTTGGTGCCATGACACTGCCAGTGATCATCGGTGCCACGGAAGAAGCCCTGAAATCAGTTCCCGACACGTACAGGGAAGCTTCTCTGGGGCTGGGAGCTACCCGGTGGCAGACCATATGGCGGGTGGTACTGCCTTCAGCTCTCCCCGGAATTCTAACAGGGGCAATTCTCGGTGTCAGTCGGGCTGCTGGAGAGACAGCTCCTGTTATGTTCACGGCGGCTGTATTTTTTACTCCGAAGATTCCTTCTTCAATTATGGATGAGGTGATGGCTCTGCCCTATCATATTTACGTTCTGGCAACGGCGGGAACCAATATTGAGCAGACCAGACCCCTGCAGTACGGAACGGCTCTGGTGCTGATAGCCCTTGTATTGGGCATGAATTTTGTGGCTATTGTTTACCGTTCGAAGCTGCGTAAAAAAATGCGTTGAGAATGAGGGAACAGGTTGGTTACCGGTATGGTGAGATAAAGGGTGAGCCATGGAAAAGAAATGGAAAATGCAGGCCAGAGGACTGAGTTTTTATTACGGTAATTTTCAGGCACTGTACGATATTGAGCTGGGTTTTCGGGAGAGGGATGTAACGGCACTGATTGGTCCTTCGGGGTGTGGTAAAAGTACTTTTCTGCGCTGTCTGAACCGGATGAATGATTTGATTCCCATCAGTCGGGTTAAGGGAGAAGTGCTGCTGGGTGATGAGAATATTTATGCTCCTTCCGTGGATGTGGTCCGTCTTCGGAGAAGAATCGGTATGGTTTTTCAGAAACCGAACCCTTTCCCCAAGAGTATTTTTGAGAATGTGGCCTACGGGCTACGGGTAAACGGGGTCAGGGACAAAAATATGATTGCAGGGCAAGTGGAAAAAAGTCTGCGGCAGGCAGCTCTCTGGGAGGAAGTGAAGGACAGGCTGCAGGAGTCAGCCCTTGGGATGAGCGGCGGACAGCAGCAGCGCTTGTGTATTGCCAGGGCCCTTGCCGTTGAGCCGGAGGTTCTGCTCATGGATGAGCCAGCTTCTGCGCTGGATCCTCTGGCAACCCAGAAGATTGAGGAGCTGATACATGAACTGAAAAAGGTCTATTCGATTATTATTGTCACTCATAATATGCAGCAGGCAGCCAGGGTTTCTGATGTCACAGCATTTTTTTACATGGGGCATATTATTGAAACAGGTGATACGGACACCATTTTTACCAATCCTAAGAACAAACAAACGGAAGAATACATCACCGGCCGTTTTGGTTGATGGGAAAAGGAATAACCAATGAGTTTATTTCTGCATAATGAGCTGGAAAGTCTCAAAAAAAATCTTCTTTCTTTGGGGACTATGGTGGAAGACCGTGTGCACAGAGTCAGTACTTCTATTGTATCCATGGATCATGAAGTGGCCAGACAGGTAGTATCCACTGACCATGAAATTGATGAACGGGAGGTGGAAATTGAAGAGGAATGTTTAAAGATTATAGCCTTGTATCAGCCTGTTGCCGTGGATTTGCGCTTTTTAGTATGTGTGATTAAAATCAATAATGATCTTGAGCGCATTGCTGATCTGGCTGTGAACATTGGCCGTAGGGTCATGACCATGGCATCGGCAACCCGGCATGTGCCATTTTATGATTATACGGCTATGGCTGCGAAGGTTGGCAGCATGCTGCAGAAAAGCCTGGATGCCTTCGTTACTATGGATGCGGGGCTGGCCAATGCGGTTCGGGCTATGGATGATGAAGTGGATGTCATGAATAAAGATGTGTACGACAGGGTGAAAAAACGTATGGGGGGGGATCCTGAGAATGTTGGATATCTCATTAATATGTTCCTTATTTCACGACACCTGGAGCGGATAGCCGATCATGCTACCAACATAGCCGAAGAAGTGATTTATGTAATTGAAGGGCAGATAGTCCGTCATAGTCAGGCCCGGGTATAAGGGGAGTTATATGGCCAGGGAAACGATCCTCGTTGTGGATGATGAAGAAGATATTGTGGAGTTGATCCGTTACCATCTCAGCCGGGAAGGATATCAAGTTCAGATGGCCAGAAGCGGTGAAGACGCCTTACGTCTCATCCAAAATCAGCCTCCTGACCTGGTTGTGCTGGATTTGATGCTGCCTGGTCTGGACGGGCTGGAAGTAACACGCCGTGTCCGCAGACAGGCCCGGGGAGGGAGTCTTCCCATTGTCATGCTCACGGCAAAGGGAGAAGAGGCCGACGTAGTAACCGGTCTTGAGCTCGGAGCCGATGACTATGTTGCCAAGCCTTTCAGCCCGCGCATTCTTCTGGCCCGTATCCGTTCCGTACTCCGGAGGCAGCAGGTTCCTTGGGTTGATCAGCAGGGGGAGGCGGAGCCTCCGCTGGAAATGGGAGGGCTTGTCATTCATCCGGGACGTCATGAGGTTCTTGCGGATGGAGAAGCTCTGGTTCTCACATGGTCGGAATTTCAGATCCTTTATTTTCTGGCCCGCCGCCCGGGGTGGGTGTTCACCCGTACTCAGATTGTGGATGCCATCCATGGGGATGATTATCCGGTAACGGATCGGAGCGTGGACGTCCAGATTGTGGGTCTGCGGAAAAAGCTCCGCTCATATGGAAAACGAATCGAAACGGTACGCGGGGTTGGGTACCGTTTCAAGGAGTAAAAAGAGTATATGGTGAGGAAACGAACTCTTTTGTGGCAGCTCTACCCTTCCTATTTTCTGGTAATTTTCATTGGTCTGGTTGCGGTGAGTCTATATGCAGCGGGAACCATGAAAACTTTTTTTCTGGATAATACGGAAAAAGAGTTGATGGCCAAGGCCTTTATTTTAAAGCCAAAGATGATCTCACTCCTGTCAGAGAGAAAGTATGATGAGCTGAATCGCATCTGCCGGGAAACAGGGCTTGTTTCTGAGACCCGATTTACCGTTGTTCTGGCTTCGGGCCTTGTTGTGGGTGACAGTCTTGAAATACCGTCAGACATGGAGAATCATAAAGACAGAATAGAAATTGCGAAAGCGGCATCCGGAGGGATAGGAGTGGTTTCCCGATATTCGGAAACCGTGAATCATGCCATGATGTACGTGGCCATACCCCTTGAGAACAGGGGAGAGCTGGCAGGCGTGCTGAGGGCAGCGGTACCCATTACGGCGATCGACAGTCTGATGAATGCTTTTCGTATGCGGATTTTTCTCTGCGGAGCTCTGGTTCTTGTTTTTGCAGCAGGACTTTCCTTGCTGATTTCCCGTAAACTGACACAGCCGCTTCTGCTTCTGAAGGATGGTGCTAACCGTTTTGCAGGGGGCGACTTTTCCCACAGGCTGTTTGTTCCCGCCATAGAAGAAATGGGTGCGCTTGCTGAGGCTATGAACCGTATGGCTTCCGATCTGGATGGGCGGATCCGTCTTGTGGTCAGACAGAAGAATGAGCTGGAGGCTGTGCTGTCCAGTATGCAGGAGGGGGTGATAGCTTTGGATGCAGAAGGGCGAATACTGCGGCTTAATCAGGCTGCTGCCTCAATGTTTAGCGTGGCTCCCATGGCTTATGAAGGAAAGAATGTGTACGAGGTTGTGAGAAATCTGGAGGTCTTACGCTTTGTAGACAGGGCTTTTGCTGCCGACTGCGGAGTTGAGGCGGATATGGATCTTTATCAGTATGGTAAAAAGAAGGTGCATGCCCACAGTTCTCCACTCCTGGATGGGTATAACCGCCGTATGGGAACCCTTTTTGTACTTCAGGATGTAACCCAGTTGCGCAGACTGGAACATATGCGTAGAGATTTTGTGGCCAATGTTTCCCATGAGATCAAAACGCCGCTTACAGCTATCAAGGGTTTTGTGGAAACCATCCGGGAAGCCGGTGGTGTGGAGCCCGAAGAGGTGCAGCGGTTTATGGCAATTATTGACAGGAATGTCAACCGCCTGATTTTCCTTGTGGATGACCTGTTAAAGCTATCCAGTATTGAGCAGGAAGGAGATTCCGGAGATCTGCTTCTGGAAGAAAAATCTGTTAAAGACTGTCTTAGTGCTGCGATTCAGATCTGTTCGGCTAAGGCAGAGGAAAAGAATATTGAAATCTTGATGGAATGCCCGGATGACTGTGTGGTTCCCATGGACAGTCATCTGATGGAACATGCGGCCGTAAACCTTTTGGATAATGCCCTGAAGTATTCACCGGACCATAGCAGAATTCATATCCGTGTCTTTCAAGAGGATAATGGGATTACAATTACCTTCACGGACAGCGGTATGGGCATTGCCGAAGAACATCTGGGGCGGCTTTTTGAACGTTTTTACCGTGTGGACAAGGCAAGGAGCCGTAAGCTGGGAGGTACGGGACTGGGGCTTGCCATCGTCAAGCATATCATGAATGCCCATGGAGGGAGGGTTGCGGTCCATAGCCGCCTTGGTGAAGGAAGTGTGTTTTCCCTTTTTTTGCCCCTATAAGTTTGTATTCTATGAAAATTGGGATATGATAAAGCATAGGTCAGTGGCTGCTGGTACGGGCCGATGAAAGGACTTCTCAGATGAAGAGGCGGGTCGGATCCCATGGATCTTGGAGAGCTCAAAGAAAAATTCCAAAGCAAGGCGGTTGCCGATCTTAAGGATATCAACCTTGTTTTGAAGGCCACTCCCTTTCTTGTGCGGGAGGTTATCCGACTGGAGGAAGCACTGGTCGAGTCGGAGAAGCGCATTGAGCGCCTGGCAGGTATGTTAAGGCGAACCCCCCCTACTTTCCGTTCCGGTAAAAAAGATCAGGCAGCCTGGAAAATATGGATGGATGAAAGGAAAAACCGCCTTTACATTCAAATTTTCGGGAAAGTGGAAAGGCGATCCGGAAAAATGATTTCCAATGCCATTCTGGCTGTTATGGAAAATCTTCACCATGGGTTTATGGTAGTGGTAGACCTTCGAAAAATGACAGCAGATGTGGATTCCAGAACCCGATTTTATTTTCGTAAAACAGCCTATGCCTTTGGGCTGATGCAGGCAGAACCCGTTATACGCGTGATTGATGAAGGCCAGCCCCTGGATTTTCTTTTTGATAATGAGGAAAACTGTCCTTCTCTTCAGGGCTCGGGTGATGTGAATCGGGTTCGGACCATGGAAGAAGCGGATCGTCTTCTGGACAATATCGGACGACATTTGCGATCCTGAAAGCATCCTTTCCTTGCCCCGGGGCCATAGGAAGAAAGATATTTCGGGATACGGTTCTTTTGTTGATTCGGAGTCAGGGGAGTATTCCGGCTCTGAGGGTTTGTGCAAAATGTTTGCTCCGGCCTGATGCGGACTTAATGTAGGATCTGCTTTTTTCAGGGAGCAGCCCATCGTGGGGGCATTGTCATCCGGTTTTGCAGGATGGTATGGTTGCTGTGCAGCGATGACCATGTATTCATGCCCCGGCCTCTGCCGCATGCAGACTTGTCGCGAGGTGGGTACTGACCGGGTGCTGTATAAAACGGTCTTTCCATATGGATAATCACAGAGAATAAGGTTGCAGGGCTGTCTGGAGAGTACTCAAAGAGATGCCGTGCGGATGGATTCCATGGGTGATGAATGAGGACGAGGTCAGGAGGTTGTTGTTGAATCCCTGGAAGGAAGCTGAAAAGGTAGTAGCTGGCCAAAAAGTGGAGGATTCTTTTTTTCTGGCCATTCTTAAAGCAGAAGCGGCGGATATGGCTGCGATTTTGGCGGGTGCCGATCGGATTCGAAGAACCTTTTTTCGGGATGATGTCCGTCTTTGTGCCATTTGCAACGGCAAATCCGGAAGATGCTCAGAAGATTGCAGTTTCTGCTCCCAGTCCGTTCATGCCAGCTGTGATATTGATGTCTATCCCCTTATGTCACAGATGGAGTTGGTTCGAAGTGCCCGGGATGCGTCAGCATGGCCCCTGGACCGGTACAGTATTGTCACCAGTGGAAGGGGAATGGAGGAGGATGAGCTCCGTTTGCTGCTGGATGCGTTACGGGAGTTTCCTCAGACGGGAATGGCCTATTGCGCTTCCTTGGGCATTCTCTCCGAAAGATCTTTGAAATGTCTGAAGGCTGCTGGTATCAGCCGCTATCATCATAACCTTGAAACAGCGGCTTCACTCTTCCCTTCGGTATGCAGTACGCATTCCTATGAAGAGCGTTTGCAGACTGTGAAGGCTGCCAAAAGAGCCGGGCTTGAAATCTGTTGTGGTGGAATTTTCGGGCTGGGTGAGAGCGATGAGCAGATTCTTGAGTTCGCCAGAACCCTTGAAGGTCTGAACGTGGATGCTGTACCCATGAATTTTCTGGTTCCCATTGCGGGAACAGCCACAGGGCATTATGAAGGCTTATCCCCCTTACGTTGTCTGAAAATTCTGGCGGCTTTTCGTTTTAAATTGCCCAGAACCCCTCTCATTGTCTGTGGTGGGAGGCAACAGAATTTTGCCAGTCTGGAATCCTTTATTTTTACCGCTGGTGCTACGGGCTTGATGACAGGAGATTTTCTTACCACACCCGGCAAGGCTGTGGAAAGGGATCTTGCCATGCTTGCTGATGGGGGATGGCGGGTGGTAAGGGCAGACTTCAATGGAATAAAGAAAATCTATAGTGGTGACAGATAGTACAGAGGAGGCATTCAATGAATATTGAACGAGTGGTAATGGCTTTTGCCGGTGGTATGATTCTTCTGAGTTTGTTACTTTATCTGGTACATAGTCCTTACTGGCTGCTACTGACGGCTTTTGTGGGGGGCAACCTCCTGCAGGCTGTTTTTACGGGATTTTGTCCCTTGGCCATTGTGCTGGGGTTTTTCGGAATGAAGACCGGTATGGTTTTTGACAGGAAAAAATGAACCGGGGGTAGCTTTCCGGAGATTTTGAAGAAAAAAAGCAGGCCTGCTATCATATTCATGACCGCAGGCCTGCTTTTTTTATGGAAATGGTAATGCTGTTCCGATCTGAATTTTACGTATGGCTGAATTCACCGCAAAGGGCGCCTACCAGGCCGGGAATGGTAAATTCCTTTGCTTCAATATCCACCGTAAAACCAAGTTTTATAGCCGTATCAGAGGTGATGGGTCCAATGGAAGCTACCTTGAGATGGCGGGTAAGTTCTTCAAATCGGTTGGCAGGAATAAGACTTGTAAAGTTTTTGACGGTGGAAGAGCTGGTGAATGTGACGAAATCCGCATCCCCTTTTTCCAGTATGGATGTGAGGGCATCGGCCTGGTCTGTGACGGGAAGGGTCACATAAGCTGTAACTTCATCTACGTTTGCACCCATTTCCCTCAGGGCATCAGGCAGCACACTTCTGGCTTCTTCTGCTCTGGGCAGGAGTACATTTTGACCTTTCATGGGAACCCCCATGAAAGCATCCGCCACAGATTCCGCACGGTAGCTTTGGGGCAGGATATCACAGCGGATACCGAAGTCCAGCAATCTTTCTGCCGTTACGGGCCCGATGCAGGCGGTTTTTACCCGGTGCAGGGCTCGTACGTCCAAGCCCTTTTCAAACAGTCTGTGGAAGAAATGCCTGACTCCGTTGACGCTGGTAAAAATCAGCCAGTCATAGTGGTCAAGGGTATCAATGGCCGCATCCATAGCGCTGAGATCCTTGGGCTTTTCAACACGTATGGTTGGTATTTCAATGCAGCAGGCTCCCAGCTGTGTAAGCTGATGAACAAGATCGCTGGCCTGCTCCCGGGCACGGGTAACAAGAATACGTTTACCCAGAAGGGGGCGTTCTTTTTCAAACCAGGCAAGATTGTTGCGCAGCTGCACCACGTCACCGACCACAATGATGGCGGGGGCTTTTAAGCCTGCCATGCGGACCTTTTCTTCAATGTCTGTAAGGTTTCCGGTAAGCGTTTGCTGCCGTGTCGTGCTGCCCCAGCGGATGAGAGCCACCGGGGTCATGGGATCCCTGCCGTGTTGAAGGAGCCTGGCTGTGATAAGGGGCAGATTTTTAACGCCCATATAAAATACGATAGTTCCGATGCCGCGACTCAGGGCTTCCCAGTTGATGTTGGAGTCTTCCTTGGCAGGATCTTCATGGCCTGTGACAAAGGCAAGAGTAGCCGTCATTTTCCGGTGCGTAAGGGGGATGCCGGCATAGGCTGAAGCGGCGATGCCAGCGGTGACACCGGGAACCACTTCAAAGGGAATGCCGTTTTCCTTCAGTACTTCAGCCTCTTCTCCACCGCGACCGAAAATAAAGGGATCGCCTCCTTTTAGGCGGACAACGGTTCGGCCTGTTCTTGCCTTGTCCACAATGAGCTGGTTAATGGCATCCTGTGAGAGGGTGTGGTCTCCTCCTTTTTTACCCACGTAAATACATTCTGCTTCCGGAGATGCCAACGCAAGAAGTGGGGGGGCAGCAAGGTAATCATAGATAATCACTCCTGCCTGAGCCATGCATTCCTTACCTTTCAGGGTAAAGAGACCGGGATCTCCGGGGCCGGCACCAACGAGAAAAACTTTTCCGGGTTTCATGATCAATCCTTGTTCTACCCTGGTGCTGGAAGGCTTCAGGGCCAGAGTGTCTGTCTTGGCAGACGTTGCCGATGTGGTTGATGTCCATGGGTACGGTTGACTACACGCCACATCCCGCGCAGCTGGAAGCAGAACATCCGGAACATCCGGATGTGGCCGCACTCCTTGTTACGGTAGGTTCTCCTCCGGTACCTGTACCTTTGCTGACAAAACCACAGGCAGACATCAGACGCTGGGCATTTTCGCTGTTGCAATAGGGACAGCCGGGAGTTTCATCCCGTTTCATTACCAGAGATTCAAACTTTCTGGAGCAGGACTGACAATGGTATTCATAGATGGGCATGGTATCCTCCCTTTTGTAAGTAGTTGAAAAATATAAAAAATCATTTTTTACAGGGTTGGCTGGTTGCGTGCTTGCCCTGATCCGGGTACCTGTATAAACCTTACTACAATAAGCACTCTGCTTCCGGAGTCAAAGAAGCTTATGGCTGTCTGAAGAGGAAGATTCTTCGGTATTATTTTCAAGCAGAGTTTCTTCACTCTCCGTCAGCACCATTCCTTTTTTCTGCGCCAGACGAAAGAGCGGTTGTGCCATTTCTATCTGTTTCTGACGGAAGCGGATCCGTGCCAGGCGGAGGGCAAATAAGCCATTGTCAGGTTCTTCCTTCAAGGCTTCTTCGCAGAAAGTAGCTGCTATATCCGGATTTTCTCCCTTCAGATCGAAGCATGCCCCCAGACCGGACAGTACACCAGGGTCCCTTGGCATGCGGCGCAGGGCCTGCCTGTACAGGGCAAAAGCGCGGGTAAGGTCATTGTGTTGAAAGCAGGCTTCCGCCAGATTTTTGAGAACGGGC
Source organism: Desulfobotulus pelophilus (assembly GCF_026155325.1). Taxonomy (NCBI): domain Bacteria; kingdom Pseudomonadati; phylum Thermodesulfobacteriota; class Desulfobacteria; order Desulfobacterales; family Desulfobacteraceae; genus Desulfobotulus; species Desulfobotulus pelophilus. The sequence goes on from NZ_JAPFPW010000001.1 coordinate 114,058, forward strand.
CCGTTTTCTGGCTTTAGAGAATGGGCCTTTTCCAGGCAGGGAAGGGCTTCGGCAGTTTTGCCTTGCATCATAAGATTTTTCCCAAGGTGGAAGGCGCTTTCAAAGCTATCCGGATGAAGATGGAGAGCTTTTACAAAGCATTGTCTTGCTTTTTCTGTCTCTCCCTGCATCTCGTGAATCAATCCCTCATTGTACACGGGCATGGCCTCTGTGGGCTCTGCAGCATGGCTTCTGGCAAAGGCATCCAGTGCTTTGGGAAGATTCTGCAGCACACCAAAACAGACGCCAAGGCTGTTAAGAACATTGGCATTGTCAGGGTCCAGGGTCAGAGCGGCTTCATATTCGGCAATGGCGTCCTTGATATGGCCTTTCTGGTATGCCTCATCTCCGGAGATGTTGAGGCTCACGGCATCAAATTCTGCAACGGAGCCAGGGCCGAGAAGAAGACTGTGGGCCAGAGCTTTGCGACCATAGCCGATAGCCATGGAAGAAGAAAAGTTGGCCAGCGGATGGGAGTATATGCCTGCCGAAAGTAGGCCGTGCTGATGCTGTTTCAGTCTGTGAAAAATACACTTTGCCTCGGCAGATCCCTTCTGGTGCAAAAAAATAAAAAAGACATCCTGCTCCTGGGCAACGAGGATTTTTTTCTCCGGTGTGTCAGCAAGACCGGCAAGTTCCCTTTCCAGCTCAGGGCAGGGGCTCTCCGTTCGGAGGAGCATGATAGAAAAAGGAAGGCAGGACTCCTGCCCGATAACGGACAGGAGAGCTTTTGGATCCGGAAACCGTGCAGGTTCTTCCTTGATCGGCTGTGTGGCTGCCTGAGAAGGTGAGGGGGCTGCAGAAGGATCGGGATTCCCGTTGCTGCGGAGAAAAGGATCCGGGGATTCCTGTAGCAGGGCACTGGCCTTCATGGAGTCTCCTTTTGGGGGCGCTCATGGATGGATAGGGTTGAAAAAAGGGTGGCAAAGGCCTGAACAATGATAGCCGTTTCTTCTTCCTGCAGGGTGCGGACATCCATAAGAAAGGAATCTTCCTCCACCCGGCCCATGATGGGCGGTGTGTGACTGCGCAGTTGCCGTTCAAGGGCTGCGGCGGAAAGGTGAGAACACCGGATGACTACACAGCGGCTGGGAAGATCCTGAGTGGGCAGCGAGCCCCCGCCAGCTCTGGCTGTGCTTGGCTGGATACGGATATCCATTGCCGGAAGAGAAAGGGATCGAAGCTGGTCCTGAAGTTCTTGCGCTTTGCGGATGCAGGCGTTTTCTGAAAGGGTCAGCATTCGCAGGGTCGGGATAGTTGTGAGGGCTTTGGCTGGATCCCGGTACAGTCGTAAAGTTCCTTCCAGTGCGGCAAGGATCAGTTTGTCGATACGGAGGGCACGGGTCAGAGGATTGCTGCGAATGGTTTCGATCCAGGATTTTTTCCCCACAATTATACCGGCCTGAGGTCCGCCAAGGAGTTTGTCTCCGCTGAAAGTGACAATATCCGCGCCTGCTTCAAGGGATTCCTGTACGGTAGGCTCTTTGGTAAGGCCATAGGGAGAAAAATCAATGAAAGAACCGGAGCCGAGATCATCCATTACAGGGATTCCATGTTTGCGGCCCAGAGCGGCAAGGTCTTTCATGGAAACGGAAGCGGTAAATCCCATAATCTGAAAATTGCTGGTATGAACTTTGAGAAGAAGGCCTGTTTTTTCGCTGATGGCTGTTTCATAATCCTGAAGATGGGTCCGGTTGGTGGTACCCACCTCCTTCAGAATGGCTCCGCTTTTGGTCATGACGTCCGGGATGCGGAAGGAGCCTCCTATTTCCACTAATTCGCCCCGGGAGACGATGGCTTCTTTGTTTCGGGTAAGGGTGTCCAGACATAAAAGAACGGCTGCCGCATTGTTGTTGACAACCATGGCAGCCTCGGCTCCGGTGATCTCTGTGAGAAGGGAGGAAACGGCTGTGTAGCGCAGTCCCCGTTTCCCGGTGTCGAGATTGAGTTCGAGGTTGCTGTAGTGGTTCGCAACGGAGAGAATGTGCTGGAGGGCTTCTTCCGCAAGAAGGGATCGGCCCATATTGGTGTGAACGACAACACCGGTGGCATTGATGACTCTCCTTAGATTGGGCTGTATGGCTGCGGAGAACAGCGGATGGATTTCTGCGATGAGCCGGGGAATCTCGAGAGTGCTTATGTCCTGCAGCCTGCCTTCAAGGATAGCCCTACGCTTTGCCTCCAGAACCTGTCGGATAATGCGGGTTCTGAGGTTTTTGGGCAGATCCTCCCCGCAGCGGATATGGTCCGTTTCCAGAAGAAGGGTGTCTACTCCGGGAAGATGCCGCAAAAGTTGCTGGGTGCTCATGGGTTTTCTGTCAACTTTCTGCTGCCAGCCCTATCGGGAGGGCCCGGATTTCAGGTAAAGGACATTTTCCGGTTGCATACCAAAAACATCCATGGGCAGGGTGTCAATGAATTTTTCAAAGTCCGCAGGTGTCATGCCGATGACGGCCAGACGTTCTGTGATGCTCCCCTTGCTGGATTCCGGAAAAACACCGGACTGGAAGCGGGCCATGATGAGATCCGCAGCATGAACAATATAGGCAAGCCGACTGACCCCATGACCCTCTTCGGGTTTATGATGATGGCGGATGGCATGGATCAGACTTTCCGGAAAGGCCCATTTCAGTCCCAGCTTGGCACCCACTTCACAGTGATCCACTCCGAGGATGCGCCGCTCTACTTCAAGGATACGGTGTTTTTCATTCTTCATACCCCTGTAGAAAAGCGGACAGGCGGATGTGATATGCTGATCCAGCACAACCATGCCGATGTCATGCAGAAGTCCGGCCGTATAGGCCGTAGCCGGATGAACAATGCCCGTGGCAACGGCAAGGTGTTCCGCCACAACGGCAGTACCCATGGCATGGTGAAAGAGGCCGCCTTTGCAGAGCGAATATACGGAGTCGCTTTGCTTGTAAAAGGTTTTAAGTGCAGCTGAAATAATTGATTTAACGAGCGTTTGCTGGCCAAGCAGGACAAGTGCATCGTCAATGGACGCAACCTGATTCCGGCCCGCATAAAGGGCTGCATTGCACATACGCAGTGTTTGGGCCGTTATGACCTGATCTTTACGGACTTCCTTTGCAATATCCCTGAAATCAGCATCCTCGTAGGTGATCATCCGAAGAATTTTGAGGGCCACCTGAGGAATGGGTTTGAGGGCGGTGACACTGGCGGCAATGGCATCAGCGGAAGGAGGTTCGTAATGAAAGGCTTCCTCCGGATCCCGAAGAAGGCCGGAGGGATGGATGCGGGTTTTGCCACTGGTAAGGTTCAGTTCCAGTGTACAGGTGAAAAAACCGCCGGTTTCCGATGCAACAACAGGAACCTGGTACCGCTTCAACAGTTCATGGACCATTTCCGTTGTGCGGCCGCCTATGTCTAGGGCCATATCCTGTTCGCTCACTGGTCCCACCAGCGCACCTCCTGCTACGGTGGCCCGCATGTTATCGGGATGTGAACCTTTTTCAATGAGAGCTTTCAGGAAAGCGGGGACACCGGTGCTGGCATATTTACCCGGATGGGTGCCGGAAGATCCGGAGACAGGCTCGGGAAGCAGCATATGCAGAAGTCCTCCCACCCCTGCCACTGTGTCATAAATTGATACGCCCACACAGGTTCCCAGAAGGGCTTTGAGGATCAGTGGCTGGTTACCGGAAGCAACGAGAAATTGTCCCGAAGCAACGTAGTGGATGCTGGATTCCATAAATACTCCCATTGTTTACCGGCTTTTGCCGGAATATTGCAAAACGTTCCTACATACCATTTCAGAGGCGTTGGATTCAAGCCCGATTCCTGTACCCGGAAAAAAGACCTTGCCCTGTAAAATGTTCTCTGCAAATCTCTTCCGTTGGATACGGCAGGCAATGCCTTGCCGTTCTCTTCTGTATCGTGGTGAAGAATCACAGGTTTTTTTAAGAAAGGGTGTTGTGGCAGGCCGTTGATCTCTGTGAGCCCGTTTGTTGACGGGTTGGAGGGCGCCCAAGCCTGGTATGATTAACTCAATGTATACTATTTTGGAGGCTTTATGCATACGGCTGTTTCGTCCCGTCTTATTTTTGCCCTGGACTTTCCAGATTTTTTGTCCGCAGCTCCCGTACTTTCCATGCTTGCTGGGAAGGTGGGAGTGGTGAAAATCGGTCTGGAGCTTTTTTTAGGAGAAGGGCCTTCGATTGTAGAAAAAGTTCGGGAAAAAAGTGATGCCCTTGTTTTTCTGGACTTAAAACTCCATGATATTCCGGCTACCGTGGAAAGAAGTGTCCGGAATCTGAAAAGGCTGGGGGTAGATTATCTGACCCTGCATACGGCAGGGGGCAGGGAAATGCTGTCCAGAGCTGCGGATGCTGCCGGTGCGGAAATGAAATTACTGGGGGTAACGGTTCTTACCAGCAGCGGACCGGAGACACTGGAGCAGACGGGACTTATGCTGTCAGGATGCGGGGGTATGGAAAACCTTGTTCTGATAAGGGCCCTGCTTGCAAAAGAATGCGGTCTTGCCGGTGTGATATGCTCCGCCCATGAGGCCAGGGAGGTGAAAAGGGTGGGAGGGAACGTCTTTCTTGCCGTGACACCGGGAATCCGGCCTCTCTGGAGTCTGGGGCAAGGGGATGACCAGCGACGGGTAATGTCGCCGGGAACAGCCCTTAAGGCAGGGGCCGATATGCTGGTTGTGGGGCGTCCCATCCGGGATGCGGCGGATCCCGGATGGGCAGCAGACCAGATTCTTACGGAGATGGCAGCCGGATAAGGGCCAGGACAAAGAGCAGGACCGCCAGTATCAGTGCAAAACAGCACTGTTTTCTCGTAAACAATATCATGGTGTCAGCTTAATATGTTTTCTTCGGGCTTATCAAGACCGAAGCAGGTATGAAGAGCGCGGACGGCCAGTTCCGTATACTTTTCTTCGATGATGCAGGATATGCGGATTTCCGAAGTACTGATCATGAGCATGTTGATATTTTCCTCGCACATGACCGCAAACATTCTGGATGCCACACCGGAATGATTTTTCATCCCTACACCGATAACCGAAACCTTGGCAATATTGGGATCTGCCACCACTTCTTCCGCTCCGATTTCTTCGGCTACTTTTTTACTGATATCCAGTGCTTCCCGTATGTCGGTTTTGGGAACGGTAAAGGTGAAGTCCGTAATGTTGCCGGAACGGGTATTCTGGATGATCATATCCACAAGGATGCCGGCTTCGGCAATGGGGTTGAGAATTCTGAAGGCAATACCCGGACGGTCCGGAACTCCCTTAAGGGTAATTCTGGCTTCATTCTTATTGTAGGTAACGCCGGAAACCACCAGGCGTTCCATATCCGCATCTTCCTGCATTACCATGGTCCCTTCCTCCTCTTTGAAGGATGATCTGACGTGTACGGGCACGTTGTATTTTTTGGCAAACTCCACAGAGCGGATTTGCAGCACTTTGGCCCCCAGGCTGGCCATTTCCAGCATTTCATCGTAACTGACTCTGGAAAGCTTGCGGGCTTTTTTGCATATATTGGGATCCGTTGTGTATACTCCATCAACATCGGTATAAATTTCACAGGTTTCTGCTTTGAGGGCTGCGGCTATGGCCACGGCCGATGTGTCGGAACCACCACGACCCAGTGTGGTGATATTGCCATGGATATCCGCTCCCTGAAAGCCAGCCACAATAACAATCTGGCCGTCTTCCAACAGGGTCCGGATGCGGGATGCACCGATATTGAGAATACGGGCAGCCCCGCAGGAACAGTCTGTAATGACTTCCGCCTGAAATCCCAGAAGGGATGTGGCCCTGTATCCCATGGATGTAAGAATCATGGCCAGCAGAGCCACGGTGGTTTGTTCTCCCGTTGCCAGAAGAACATCCAACTCTCTTTTATCGGGTCGGTCACAGGCTTCCTGGGCCATGGCGATGAGTCTGTCTGTGGTTCCGGACATGGCGGAAAGAACGACCACCACGTTGTTACCGGCTTCATAGGTTTTGGCAACCCTGCGGGCAACATTCCGGAGCCGGTCTATGCTACCCACCGAGGTCCCCCCGTACTTCTGTACGATCAGTCCCATGACTGCGTTCCTCCTTCGAGGCTTGAAAAATATCGTTGTAGATGGATGCGCCGGGCTGAGGTCCGCTGCCGGTGCTTTTGTCCGAACCTAAAAAAAGCCTTTTCCTTCGGTTGCGTCAGGAGAGGCTTTTCTGAACGTATCTTTACATCGGTTTCAGGCCGGACGGCTGACTTGTTGCCAGCTCCTTACCAGATCCTGAAAATGAAGTCCAGAGGCCTGTGCGTGGATCTGTCTCTGGTTTTCTCCCTGGATGGCAATGTGGATCCGTATGTCAAAGATTTCCGTACTGTCCATGCGTTCTGCCCATTCCACAACGGTGACGGCCGGGGAAGCCATGAGTTCGGCAAGGCCGATGTCAAAAATTTCATCCGGGTGGGAGAGCCGGTAGAGATCGGCATGGTGAAGGGGCAGGCGGGCCTCATAGGAATGAATAAGGGCATAGGAGGGGCTGGTGACATAGATATGATCCGGAACACCGAGCCCCCTGGCCAGTCCCTGAACAAAATGGGTTTTTCCTGCGCCGAGATTTCCCGAGAGGGCAATGCGGCAGGGGCGCTGAATGAGACTTCCCAGCCTGCAGGCCATGCAAAGGCTTTCTTCTGGGGAGTTGCTGATGAGGGTGAGATTATTCATGGCCTGGGTTTTCCCGGTTGGGTGGTATACAGGTTGTCTGGATGATACGGGGTATGGTGTGGGCCACTTCCGATGGAAGATAGCCAATGGGTCCCTTGTTTTTTGCCAGGTGATCGCCAGCCAGACCATGGACATAGGCCGCCAGAGGAACCGCCTCGTCTGCAGGCAGGCCCTGAGCCATTAAACCTGCAAGAATACCGCAGAGAACATCTCCGGACCCACCTGTGGCCATGCCGGGATTGCCGCTGGTCACAATGCGGCAGAATCCTTCGGGTGTGGCTGCCACTGTGGATGCTCCCTTGAGAAGGATGTGGCAGCCGCTGTCTGTGGCAAGGCAGACGGCGGCTGCAATACGGTCCTGCTGAATGGCTGTTGAAGATGTTTGGCAAAGGCGGGCCATTTCTCCGGGATGGGGCGTGAGCACGGTGGTATGGGGCCGACGGCAGCATTTTTCCATCAGTTCAGGGTGGAGGGCAAGGAGATTCAGTGCATCGGCATCCAGCACAAGGGGCAGCGGGCAGTCCAGAAGCCTTTGCAGGATACGGGCAGCCGAGCTGCTGGTTCCCATGCCGGGACCTGCAGCGACCAGAGTCTTTCCTTCAAGAAGATCGGCAACACTCTGTAGGGCTGTGTCATCAAATCCTGTCCTGTTGTTACCCCCAACGGTATGGAGCATGACTTCCGGAGGGATGCCGGGCAGAGGAAGGGATGCTTCCGGTACCATAAGGCTAAGAAGGCCTGCTCCGGACCGTAAAGCTCCTGTTGCGGCGAGAACGGCAGCACCCCTTGTGTCCGGAGCTCCGGCCACCAGAAGAATATGGCCGAAGTTGCCTTTGTGGCTTTCCGGAGAGCGCATCGTAAGGATTTCTTTGGCCCATTCAGGATCGGTGCAGGCAAGATCGGACGGAATTTTCCCGTAGATGACCTCCGGAATACCGATATCCACCGTGTGCAGAATACCCCTGTGGCTCCGGCCGGGTTCCAGAAAATGACCGGGTTTGGCAAAGCCGAATGTGATGGTATGGTCTGACCGGAAGGCTGTTCCCAGCACATGACCCGTGTCCGCATGAATTCCCGATGGGATATCCAGGCTGATCAGGGATTTGCCGCTCTCCCGGACCGTATCTGTCAGGGTGGCAAAGTGTCCTTTGACATCACGGTCAAGGCCGATACCGAAAAGGGCATCCACAAAAAGGGCTGCCCGTTGGAGTGCGCCCCTGTGGCCTGCGAGGCGGCTGTCATTGTCAGCCGTGAGAACACAGCCCCCGGCTTTTTCGTAGAGACTGCGGTTGATGAGGCTGTTCTGGGTGAGTTTTTCCGGAGATCCTGCCAGCAGAACCGAAACCTGTGCTCCCCAGCCGAGAAGATAACGGGCGGTCACCCAGCCATCACCGCCGTTATTGCCGTTCCCGCAGAGGATGAGGATGGGGGTATCCCGCAAAGGATAGTGCTGCCGGATAATCCGGGCTGCTTCCCGGCCAGCCGTTTCCATGAGTATGCGGCCCGGAAGCCCGAATTCATCCATGGTGGCCCGGTCCATGGCTGCCATGGTGGAAGCTGTAACAATGCGGGCCATGCTCAGAGGTTCCTTATCAGCTCAGCCATGCGGCGCACGGCGTTTTCCATGCCCACAAGGGCTGCATGGGAAACAATGCTGTGACCGATACTGAATTCATCAATATCCTTAACACCTTTAAATGACTGAATGGTGCGGTAGCAGATTCCGTGACCTGCGTTAACGCCAAGGCCTATTTCTTTTCCCCTGCGGGCCGATCGGAGGATGGCGGTGAAGGCTTCTTCTTTTTCCAGAGAGTCGGTGGCGTCACAGAAGGTCCCTGTATGCAGTTCTACGGAGTCGGCACCGGCTGCATGGGCTGCCTCAATCTGGGAGATGGACGGGTCCACAAAAAGGCAGGCTGGGATCCCGGCACTTCGCAGGGTTTCAATGGCGTTGGTGACAGCTGCCTGCTGGCCGAGAACATCGAGACCGCCTTCCGTTGTCACCTCCTGTCTGCGCTCGGGGACGAAAGTTACCAGATCGGGGAGCACTTCCAGGGCAAACTCCAGCATCTCCGAGGTGGCAGCCATTTCCAGAATCAGGCGGGTCTGTACCGTATCTCTGAGGATGCGCACATCCCTTTCCTTGATATGGCGCCGATCTTCCCGCAGATGCACCACAATGGCATCGGCGCCGGCCAGTTCGGCAATGACAGCAGCGGCAACGGGGTCGGGATAATTGGTTTTTCGTGCTTCCCTGATGGTTGCAATGTGGTCCACGTTCACGGCAAGTTTGGGCATGAAAACCTCCTTCTCAGGCTCAGGGAGCAAGCCAGCCTGCAAGATCGTTGTTGTTTTCAAGCATACGGACAAGTTCCGTGCTTTTGGATTCCATGGCTGCTTCTGATTCGGGGCCTTGTTCGTGGTCATAGCCCATGAGGTGGAGAATGCCATGTACAAGAAGTTGGGTAAGGCGGATCATGGGGTCCATTTCCCATTCAAGGGCTTCCCTCATGGCTGTCTCCGTTGAAATGACCACGTCTCCCAGCAGATCGGGATTGATATGGCTGAAATCTCCGTCATGCATGGCAAAGGACAGCACATTGGTGGGTTTGTCCTGGTGACGGTATTCCATGTTGATTTCCCGCATGGCGGCATCGTCCACAAAAAGGAGTGATAGCTCGGCATCAGGACATCCCAAGGCGTTTAAGATGCGCGTCGCTTTTTGGATCACTTCCTTTTCCTTGAGGGGCATCAGATTCTGGGAGTTGTCGATCTGTATGGACATTTTTTTTCTTTGTTCCTCCGGGAGCAGCGCTTTCCGCATATTCAATGCGATGGTGGTAGATTCCTGTGAGAATTTTATTGAAACTGCGGGCTATTCTGTGAAGGTCTTTCAGTGTGATATCGCATTCATCCAGCTGGGAGTCGGAAAAGATGCTGTTAATCATTTTTTGTACCAGTCCCTGAATCCTTGCTGATGTGGGGTTTTCCAGAGTGCGGGAGGCTGCTTCCACAACATCAGCCATCATGACAATGGCGGCTTCCCGCGTCTGGGGTCTTGGACCAGGGTACCGGTAATCGTCGGCATTGACAGGATCTGCTTCTCCCTTGAGCATATTTGCCTTTTCATAGAAGAAACGGATAAGGCTGCGGCCATGGTGCTGGGCAATGATATCGGTAATGGCTTCTCCCAGTTTATGTTGTCTGGCCATACTGACCCCATCCCGTACATGGGTGATAAGGATAAGAGCCGACATGGAAGGAGCCAGTTTGTCATGACTGTTTTTACCGCCACCTTGATTTTCTATAAAGTAGAGAGGTTTGGATAGCTTGCCGATGTCATGGTAATAGCCGCCCACACGGGCCAGGAGCGAGTGAGCACCAATTTCAGATGCGGCTGCTTCTGCCAGCGTGCCTACAATCATGGCGTGGTTATAGGTCCCGGGAGCCTCCAGCATGAGACGCCGGAGCAGGGGTTGTTCGGGATTGGCCAGCTCCAGCAGTTTAATGTCTGTTGTGTAATCAAAGATAATTTCAAGAAGCGGGACGAGTCCAGCTGTAAGAATACCCGAGAGCATGCCACCCGTAAAGGCCAGGATAAGCATCCAGAAGAAGAGGGACAAGGAAATATTTTCCATCTGCAGCAAAAGGGCAAGGGCGAGAAAGATATGGAAAAGCCCCAGTTTCCATCCTGCCTTCACAAAAACTTTCCGTTCCTTGCAGTCCTGCATCCAGTATGCGCCCATGGCCCCGCTCAGGATAAAGAAAAGAGCCAGCGCAAGGTCCGCTTTCAGCACAATGGCTGTCAGGCTGCCCATGACCAGTGCAAAGGGCAGTGCCTGGGTCATGGTAAAAAAGAGACAGATAAGCATGGCGGCTCCGGCTACAGGCAGAACGATGAGCAGGGGCGTGGGAGAAGTAAAGCTGGCTGCTTCGCTGACCATGGGCAGGGTGAGAACCTGAAAGCCCTTAGCCATGGCAAGTACAGAAAGGAGCACTGTGGTTAGCAGAAACATGTTTTTGTTAGGATTGCGGCTCTGGGATAGGGGACGACGGAAGCATAGGCAGTAAGCCGTAAGAAGAATGAGGAGTGAAAGAAATACGTTTCCTGCATTGCTTCGGAAGATGTCCTGAGTGCGGATCTGAGAGGCTAGTGCGTCAAGTTTTATTTTGTGCACTGGCGTTACTCGTTCACCTTCCCGGAGAAGCATTTCTCCAGCCTTAATCTGGTACAGAACCGGTTTTACCGTGCTGGTAGCCTCTCTGGTTCTTTTCTGGGTCTCACTGCGGTTAAGGGTGATATTGGGCCGTATGAGACGTTGGCTGAGATCCACAATGAGATTGATCTGGTTGTAATGCATGCCCCGCAGCAGGGGTTCTCCCACAATGCGCACCATGGTTCGGGCCTGATCCGGTCCATAAAAGCGGCGGAGATTGGTTTCGGTGGTTTCTTTATCGCTTTCAAGGGTACGAAGGGTGACCCCTCTGTCCTGTTCATCCAGAAGAACGGTTTTGTTGGCTACCACACCGTTTTCATAAATTGCCCGCAGGATTTCCGTTATTTTGTCTTCGATGTTTTGAGAAAAGGCTTCTCTTTCCAAAAGCCGAAAAGCGCCTTCGCTGACGGGGATTCCGAGGAGATTTTCGAAGCGTGGTTTGGCTGTCCATACCTTTTGGGAACGCAGAGCATCCATGGAAAGAGGTGCGGTTTCTCCGGAGGGCAGGGGGACGGGTTCTTCCAGAAGCTGGCGCATTTCATGGAACCCTGCTTGAACATTGGCAATGACCTTGGGTCCCAGGCCTTCATCCAGATCATAGACTACGCGTACAGAGGCAGCGGCAAGCTGTCGGCTGGTTTCCGTGGCCTCACTGTTTTCAATGATAAAATTCCTGGGAGCCTTGATATTACGGGGAGCCACATCACCAACGTCCAGGTGGTACTGGAGGGATGGCATATCGGGGACCATGAAAAGGGAAAGGGATACAAGTATGATGCAAAGCAGGCCCAGTCGGATACCCGTGTGGGTGACGAGGAAACGGGTTATGGCTTTTTTCTGATGGGAGAAGTTTCTCATGATTGTTCCGGAGGGAGAGTCTCCGTACCGGTCTCCTTTGCCTGAAGTTTTTCATAGGCATCGATGATGCGCCGGACAATATGATGACGAACCACATCTTTTTGATGGAAAAAGGTAAAGGCTATGCCTTCCGTACCCTGGAGAATGTCCATGGCCTGGAGGAGGCCGGATTTTTTTCTTGAGGGAAGATCAATCTGAGTGACATCTCCCGTAACGATGGTTCTGGAGTTGAAGCCGATGCGGGTAAGAAACATTTTCATCTGCTCTGCTGTTGTATTCTGGGCTTCATCCAGAATAATAAAGGCATCGTTCAGAGTCCGGCCCCGCATGAAGGCAAGGGGAGCCACTTCAATAACACCCTGCTGGATAAAGGCTTCTGCCTTTTCAAATTTCATCATGTCATGCAGGGCATCATAAAGTGGCCGGAGGTAGGGATCTATTTTTTCCGCCAGATCACCGGGAAGAAAGCCCAGGGATTCGCCGGCTTCCACAGCGGGCCGGGTGAGAATGATCCGGCTGACTTCCCCCTTTGTCAGGGCTGCTACGGCCATGGCCATGGCAAGATAGGTTTTTCCGGTGCCGGCAGGGCCGATGCCAAAGACAATATCATGGGAACGAATGGCGTCGATGTAGCTTTTCTGACTGGGGTTTTTGGGTGTGACACAGCGTTTTTTTGCTGTAATATAAATGGTGTCCAGAAAAATTTTTTTGAGATCCACTTTGTCGTTGGCCTGGATAGCCTGCACGGCATAGTCGATGTCGTTGGGGTAAACAGGGTAGCCACTGCGCATGAGTCCATAGAGCTGGTCCAACACCTGTCGGGCCAGCTCTATCTGACTGGGCTCTCCTTCCAGTATCAGTTTATCTCCTCTGGAATGAAGTGAGATGGCAAGGCTGGAAGCAATACGGTGGAGGTTGCGGTTTTGTTCACCAAACAGCTGGCGTGCCAGCAGGGGATCATCAAAGGAATGGCTTGCCTGGGTCTGCTCGTTCTTTTGGTTTTTCATACCTGTTCGGCGGTGTGCGCCGTCCTGTGTTGATGAGTGCCGGGGGCAGAAAGCACACGGCCCCAATCCCCGCGAAACTTTAGGGGGTGGGGCTGGGTGGGTCTGGCAATCCGGCCAGAGTCGTCTCTGCGACACTCCTTTCATAGCATATTCTGTTTTCCAAAGGCAAACACGAGAAGCCAGGAAAAGCAAAGCCCTGTTATTGACGCCACATGGGGGATCTGTTACGAAAATATGGCTGTTTTCCGATATCTTCGTATTTAAAATTGAAAGGTTGCCAGGTGTTTCATGGCGTTTTATAAAGCAGGTAAGCGTATGGTTTTTTAACCCTCTGGGCAGAAAGATGAGGCAGGATGAATCCGCTTGATATGGGTATTCTTTGTATTGTGGGATTTTGTCTGATCCGCGGTATTTTTCGCGGTCTGATCCGGGAGGCCTCCTCCATAGTCGGTGTTCTTGCTGGGTTTTATGCGGCCTTTACCTATTACCCCTTATTAACAGATAAAATAGCGACCTGGTTTGCCGAGCCTGATATGGCAAGAATGTTGGCTTTTCTGGCTATCTTCCTTGGTGTTTTTATGACGGTTGCCCTTCTGGGAGCTCTGCTCCGTACGGTTCTTTCCGTGGTCTTTCTGGGTTGGGTGGATCGTCTGGCCGGAGGCGGTTTTGGTTTTGTAAAAGGGATTCTCATTGTTTCTGTTCTTCTTGTGGCGCTGGCGTCCTTTCTGCCAAGGGAGAATCGTCTTCTGGCAGAGTCAGGTCTGGCTCCCCGTGCCATGGTAATTTCTGAAGGGCTTGTGTCCATGGTGCCGCAGGAATTAAAAGATCAGTTTCATGATAAAGTCAGCTCGCTGAGAAATGCATGGCCGGAAAAGGAAAAGGGACGTTTTGAAAAATGAACTGAGTGACGTGTGGAGTGCAGAATGCTCGCTGGTGTCTTTATGGCAGATTCTCAAGCGTCTGCGGGGTGAAGGTGGGTGCCCATGGGATCAGAAACAGACTCCTGAGTCTATGATTTCATACTTTTTCGGTGAAAGCTATGAGCTGGCCGATGCCGTTGACGAGGGCCGTCCGCAGGAGGTATGTGAGGAGTTGGGAGATGTTTTGTTCCAGCTCCTTTTCATTGCCTTTCTTTATGAAGAAAAAGGAGCGTTCCGCTTACAGGATGTGTTGAGAGCCATTGAAACCAAGCTGATCCGGCGTCATCCCCATGTGTTTGGCGAAGAAAAACTGGATACCGTGGAAGCGGTGGCACAGCGATGGGAAGAAATCAAGGGTGTGGAAAAGATGGAAAACAGCCGTCAATTTTCTGTTCTGTCTGGTATCCCCCGCAGTCAGCCATCCCTTGCCCTTGCCATGGAAGTTTCCCGAAAAGTGGCTACGGTTGGTTTTGACTGGCAGAAAGAAGAGCAGGTCTGGGAAAAGGTGAACGAAGAGATGGCGGAATTCCGTCAGTCTCTTGATCAGAATGACCCGGATCAGGCGGCTATGGAGTTTGGAGATCTGCTGTTTTCTCTGGTGAATGTGGCCCGTTTCCGGGCAATCGATCCTGAGCAGTCCCTTACGAATATGGTGGTCAAATTTACCCGTCGTTTCCAGCATATGGAGGCGGCACTTCTGGATGCAGGAAAACAGGCCGCCGATCAAGGCCCGCAAGAACTGGAACGCTTATGGCAGGCGGCTAAGGCCTGTGAGCTGAAGGAATAAAACATGATTGCTGTGGTGGATTATGATGCAGGAAACCTGACCAGTGTGGGCAGAGCCCTTGCCCATCTTGGCCAGAAGTATGTGATTACCCGGAACCATGATGAAATTATGGGGGCTGACAGGGTCGTATTTCCCGGGGTGGGGGCAGCGGCTTCCGCCATGGAGAGCCTGCGCAGGTATGGCCTTGCTGATGTGTTGAAAAGGGTGCTGGCTTCGGGCCGACCGCTGCTGGGTATCTGCCTGGGAACCCAGATCATAACCGGTTACAGTGAAGAAGGGAGTGTCCCTTGTCTGGATCTGATTCCGGGAAGAGTGAGAGCCTTTCCCCTTGCCATGACAGAGGATGGAGGCAGGCCGTTAAAGATTCCCCATATGGGATGGAATACGGTGGTTGTCCGGAAGCCTCATCCCGTTCTGCAGGATATGGAAGAGGGGGATGCCTTTTATTTTGTCCATGGCTACTATCCGGAGCCTGAAAACAGGGAGCATATTCTGGCCACCACGGCCTACGGCATTGATTTTGTTTCCGCCATGGGATTCGAAAACCTTGTGGCTACTCAGTTCCATCCGGAAAAAAGTGGGGAGCCCGGCCTGAGGCTGTTGGATCACTTCTGCCGCTGGGAGGGGCGTCCATGAAAAGTACCATGACCAAGCGTATCATTCCCTGTCTTGATGTGCGTGAAGGCAGAACCACCAAAGGTGTGAAGTTTGAAAACAATGTGGATATCGGCGATCCGGTTGAAATGGCCCGTCATTATTATGAAACCGGTGCCGATGAGCTGGTTTTTTATGATATTACGGCATCCCATGAAAAACGGGGTATCATGATTGATGTGGTGCGCAGGGTGGCGGAAACCATTTTTATTCCCTTTTCTGTGGGCGGTGGCATTGCGTCTGTGGCGGATATGAGGGATGTCCTGCTGGCAGGTGCAGAAAAGGTCAGTGTCAATTCTGCTGCCATCCGGAGTCCGGAGATTATTGCCAAAGGTGCTGATGCCTTTGGCAGTCAGTGTATTGTGGTGGGAATGGATGTGAAAAAAGTTGAGAAGAGCGAAACCATCCCTTCCGGATATGAGATGGTGATCCATGGAGGAAGAACCTTTACGGGTATGGACGCCCTTTTCTGGGCAAAGGAAGTCCATCGCCTGGGAGCAGGAGAAATCTGCCTGAACTCCATTGATGCGGACGGAACCCGTGATGGGTATGAATTAGCACTGACCGCCATGATCTCCGGGGCTGTTTCCATTCCGGTGATTGCTTCCGGCGGAGGCGGTACTCCTTTACACCTGGAAAAGGTGTTGACCGAAGGCAGGGCGGACGCGGCACTGATTGCTTCCATGGTCCATTATGGGGATTACACCCTGCCCGGCATCAAAGATCATCTCCATGCTGCCGGTATTCCCGTCCGGCGGCGGTGGTAACACCCCGCATCCGGCATGGAGATGCCGTTTTCTGAGGTATGAGTCTTCTATGGCTGTCTGGCGGTTAGCAAGGCAGTCATGTCAGAAGAAATCTCCCCTTCGGAATTTTTCCACTTCCACTCTTGCCAGAAGGGCCGTTCGGCGGGCAAGGGTCTGTGCCGGGTCTTCTTCTGTTTCAGCGCTTTCCTTGAAAAGGGATTCCGCATCCCGGCCCAGCTTTTCCACCATGGGTTCCAGATCTTTCAGATCCTGAATGGGATTCAGGAGGGCTGAGCTGAAATGATCCATAAGACTGACAAGATTCCGGGTACGATCTTCCACGGAAGAATCAAAAAGAGTACCCATTCCCATGGCTCTGGGAGGAGGCAGGGGCGTTTGTGCTTTCAGAGTCTGCATGCTGGAAGATGTCATGGGATTCATGGCCGTTTTAAGGGCATCCTGAAAATCTGTGCCCTGGGTTTTATGGCGCAGATCTGTTTCCGTATTCCGGATATCAGGGGCCGGTGTATATTCGGGGCGGTTTGTAATGCGGTCCATACGGCCTCCTTGGTCAAAGGAAAATCATGTTCGTTTGATAATTTAGCAAATGTGGTGCCAGAGTAAAAGCCTTTGGGCCTGCCGCCTCTGTTTTTTGGGTTCCGTTGATAACATGAGCCCTGATAAAGCAAGAGGTACCGCGTAGAGTTTTTTCTGTAGTTTATAGGTCATGGTTATCAGAAAAGGTCTGTGAGTGTACCCGTGGGGAGGAAGGGGAAGCGAACCCGGTAGGAAAAAAGTTCCTACCGGTAAGGCATGAGTAGAAAGGAGGGGAAGTTTTTTCTATATCATGGAATCTCTGTGGGCAGAAAGCATGGCTTTGGCAATTCGTTCAGGATCCGGTGTATAAGTACCGCTTTGGATCTGATGTTTCAGCCGTTCAATACGTTCCGACCGGAAATCCTCCACTGATGAGGCTTTTGTCTCGCGGATCTCCATCCGTTCCCGTGAGTTGGAGGAAAGGCTTACTTTGTCAGCTCGGTTTTCTGCTCCTGCCTTTTGGTTTTCTTTTGTTTTTTCACGAACCTGCTGCGTTTCTTTTGACAGCGAGGCACTTTTTATGCCTGAGAGCATGGTATGGATTTTCATAATTTCCCCCCTTCCTTTCCTTATTTGCCATGTATGCCCGAAAACCGTTTTTATAATTCTGGTATGAAAATCATACGGGATACAGAGAAAAACAGCTTTTGGCCAGACACTACCACGTTATATTCGGCGGTTTTGGGTCTCCGCGGTTGTGCCTGCCAGACGTTTCAGCACAATATCCGCATCTTTCAGTGAAACACTCCGTGTTGTCTTCCGGTTCCGGTCATCCAGCGTATTGTAAACAAACTTTTGCTCGCTGTCTTCTCTGACAGAAGAGCTGGTTTTCCAGCTTTCTTCTTCCGGAAGGGGGTATCTGTTTGTACCCGTGGAATCCTGGGGACCGTCTTTGGTTATTCTTTCAACAATATCCGATGTGATTTTCTGGATCATGCTTTCCCTCTTGCCTTCGGCGGAGAGAAGGGTCGGATCTTCCTTGGTCTCAAGGGGCTGTGACGGAGAAGAGTCGTCAGCCAGCCGCTTACGGGTGATCTGCTGACTGTAAAGCTTCAGGACATTGTGTATCTGATAGCCGGGTACATGCATGGCCTTCTCCTTATAGTCTGTTGTCCCTATCGGCGTCTGAAAAGGAGAGCTTTAGATTTTTTTTAAAGGAATTCTTCCGGACAGATAGTAGGAGAAATTGTTGCAGAAAGTCAAGCCATGTAGAGATCCCGGTAGATACGGACGAAACGCTCGTGGCTGTCAAAGGCCAGAGGAGGGAGGGCCGTCATGGGAAAAAATGCCAGATCCATGGCATCATCTCCGGAGGCAGGTTCCCCTGAAAAGGTTCGGATAAGAAAGCCTGTGATGAGAACCGCACCGTACATGGCGCTGGGGTGGGCCGTCACTCCGATGAGTTTATGGATTTTGCCACGGAGGCCTGTTTCTTCAAAAAGCTCTCGTAAAGCTGTGTCTTCGGGGCTTTCTTCCAGTTCCATGAAGCCCCCTGGCAGGCACCACTCCCCTTTTTTAGGGGGGACGGCACGGCGGACCAGCAGAAGACGGTTCTCTGTATCGATAACCAGAGTACAGGCCGCAGGTATGGGGTTTTCATAGAGAATTTTGCCGCATTCACGGCAGCAGGAACGGATACGGCCCTCCGTTGTTCGTTGCTCCAGAAGACCAGAGCAAAAAGGGCAGAATTTTTTGGCTGGCATGACTTTTCCCCGATGATTGATAAAGCCATGCCGGGAGGGAGTTACTCCCGGCGGCTAGTGGGCTGACTAAATAAAGCATGGCAGGGCTGCAAGGCTGTGAACAGAGGTAAGTTTTCTGTTACTACCGGTTTGTATCCGTCATAGCGTTCTGATTCTCATGGCCAGGCAGGTTGCAGCACGGCGCCAGGTGGAGGGAGGCAGCCATACGGAAACGATAGCAAGGGATTACTCGTCAAAGTCGCCTTCAGGTCCCTTGTCTGTGTCCATGAGGGAGGCTTTGTGAATGATTTTTTCTTTTGTCCAGTTTAAAGGGTCCTCTATGCGTTCGGCTTTGGGACCGGGATCGAAGCTCTGTTTTTCAAGAATTTCTTCCATGACCAGGTTTGCCGTGTCTTTTGCATTGAAAACATTGACCAAAAGATCATAGGTGAAGGCTTCAATGCGTGCGACCATGCGGTCCCGGATTTCCTTTGGCTGTCCGAGGATTTTGTTTTCAAAGGGAAGATTGAGTTTTTTAAAGTTGCTTCCCTTGATATCCCTTTCATCAGCATAGGCTTTCATTTCCGTCCAGAGGCTGTCATCAAGCCCCTCACCGGCAAGTTTTCTGACATCTCCTTTTTCATCCATCACCGCATTACCAAAGGGATTGACCTCCATACCCCAGCCGATCATCTGCAGGGCTGTGGCTACATTGGCTTTGGTGGTGGCGGTTTCCTTTGCGATGCGACGGAGTTTTTCCGCATCATTGCCAGAAGTGCCGTGCTGAGCACCGGAAATTTTGTAGGGAGCAAGGGCCTTGTGAATTTTTTCGGTCAGTTCGATCTGTATGCCGTCTTCACTGGCCTCTATGCCATGGGTGGTGCCGTTATTCAGGGCGATCCAGTTGGGGAAAATACCGTGTGCGTTGAGCCCCTGAATAAGGAACAGTGCTTCTTCGGGTGTGGAGAGTCCTTGATTCCCCTTGATTTCTCCTACTTCCGTTTCCAGTCCTGCCCAGGAGGGGATGAGGTCGGCAACGGCAATATTTGTCAGAAGATTGAGATCATCGGGCATGTGAGAGGCATCAATGGCAATGGATGTGATGCCAGCTTCAAACAGGGACGGGATTTCCCTGCGGGCACCGGGGAGGTCTTCTTCTTTTTTGATGCCGTAGTGGTCGGCGTGTATGGCCACGGGGATGGTAATGTTCAGCTCGTTGGCAATGGCATCCACCTGCCGGGCCATGTTCCACAGGCTTACGGGGCAGTAGGCATCTGCTCCTCCTTCGGATCGGGCGATTTCTATAATGATAGCTGCATTGGCCTTCTGGGCTGCCAGCAGTACACCCCGGATGATGATATGGCTTCTGGCATTGGCAGCGATGGTCATGCACTGGCCTTTTCGAATCATGGCATTGTCAATGTATTTACCACTGACCAGAAGCGCTTTGGAATTGGGGAAAAGGCGGGTGATATTCGGCGGACGGCCTACTTTGACGGCCTTTTCAAAATCCGCATTGTACAGGGTCATGGAAATCTCCTTGGGGTTGGGTTGCTTTCCCATTTTGGCAAAGGGGTTATGGAAAGGCAGGCAGGGTGCCTGCTTTATTATGTAAAAAAGCCAGTCAGGTTTCTTTATAAGGAAGAATGCTTTGAATATCAAGCACCGCAGGAGAGAATGCTTGTTACCAGCACAGGGGTTAAAAAGGTGAGAATCACTCCTGAAAAAAGAGCAACGAGGGCATACTCTTTTCCAGTGAAGCGTACAATAACGGGCAGTGTGGTATCCATGGCCGTGGCCCCGCCTGCCGCTATGCCCGAAAACCTGCCGCAGTAGCGCACCAGAAGGGGGGTGGCCGTGAGAGCCACAATTTCACGAATGATATTGGAGAGAAGGGCAATGAGACCAAGGGTTTCTCCGGCCATCTGTGAAATGAGAATGCTGGACAGAGAGTAATATCCCAGACCGGCCCCTATGGCGGCGCCTTCCTGAAAGGTAAGGGGCAGGAAAAGGGCGGCTACCATTCCCGGAAAAAGAATGGAGCCAGTGGCGATGGCAAGGGGCAGGAGGAGAAGGGTGGGCCGGATACGGCGTACCATGCTCATGGTTTCCTTTTTGCTGCCAATTCCTGCTCCCACAAGAAAAAGGAGGAGGTACAATGCCGCAAGGGACAGCTGTTCCGCCGGTATGGTGTGGGAAAATGGTAGAAAAAGGGCTGCGGTTAGCCCAAGGATAAAGGCGGCAATGATTTTCAGGCTACCCATTATCAGCCTTTTGGGTCCGCGGATGGGATCCGGTTCTGAAAAGAAAGTGGTAGAGCGGCCAGACAAGAATGATGCTGCCCGCTGTGGCCGCAAGGCTGAGAACAAGGGCAAAGAAACCGGTGGTCCCTGCCATGGAAAGAATTTCCGGCTGCAACCCGGTGGAAGCTCCTAGAAAAAACAGTAGAAGATAAACTGCCCAGGAGGCAGCATGGTCAGACGCTTTCAGCAGGTGGGTTCTGTTCCGGAGAAGAAAACCAGCCACAAGTCCTGTGCTGAGAAAAAAAAGAACATTTTCCATAAAAAGCGGTAAGGCCTCCTGTCAACGGGTTCGGTGTATGGTACCACATGATGGTGAATGAAAATCTCACTTCTTGTTCAGGGCCATACACGAGGCATGAATCCATGTCAACGGAGTTGCATTTCTGAGGTCCAGTAAGGGTTTTCTGGCGGCAGAAGGCAAAAATCCATTGAGGGCCAGGGTCTGCAGAAGGAGTGGCTTGGGTGGAGTGCCATAGCAAGGAAAGAAAAGCTTTATATTGAAGCAGGAGATGGGGCGGATCGGATACAGCATTGTTGAATTCGTACGGACAGTCATTCCATAAGGATGTCATTTTGGTTATATAGTCAGAATAAGAGTAGGGTGAATTTATCGTATACCATATATCAGAAAACCGGAGAGAGCAAAAAAACGTCAGGTAGATTAAGGAAGGAGTTGCATGCAGCTTAGAAAATTGATTGGTGGAATGGTTGTGGGTTTTGGGCTTTGCTGGGGCATATCCCTCCGTCCCGGCTGGGCAGGGGATGCCGCCATGGCTCTTCAGGAGGCGCATCAGGCCCAGGCAGCCATGGATATTCTCATGGAGGAGATGGCTGTGGCTCGGGCGGATTTCAGGCGCTTGCAGATGGAGGCGGAAGTCCTTGTCTATGAAAACCGCATTCTGGACGAACGTCTGGATGTGCAGGAGAAGAAGCGGAAGCAACGGAAGGCTGTAGGTGGGGATACTCTGCGTTTTACCCGTCATGTGGAATGGGTTATGGGTGAGCTTGCTGAACGGATGGGGTTGCGTATGGATTTTCTTCCTCCCTTTCGTATGGAAAGTCGCATAGAGCGGCTGGATGCCTTTCGCTCTATGCTGGTAAATGCTGAAAAATCAACGGAAGAACGGTTTTATGCGGCCCTTGATCTTCTGGAAGCAGAACTGAATGTAGGGATTTTTCCGGATGTGGTTTCCGGATCCATGGAGCAGGAAGGTGAGGTTGTGCGGGGTAGTCTGCTGCATTTGGGGGCAGCAGGACTTTTCTTCCTCAGCCCGGATGAGAGAAGGGCTGCCAGATGGTGCGCGGATAAAAAGACTTTTCTGATGTTGGACCGGAGCGAAGCAAGGCTTGTCAGTCAGGCCTTTGCCATGGTGGAACGCCGTATGCCTGCAGAAGTGGTGTTGCTTCCTGTCATGTCCGAGGTGCCCTGATGTGCTTCCTGTGGAGATGGGGCCTTTGGCTTATGATCTGTATGATGGCTGGGAACCTGTACGCTTCACCCCAGGATGGGCCGTTGCTGCGCCTTAAAGAGGATGCCGCCATGCAAAGGGTGTTGCTGGAACAGGAAAAAAAGGCGCTTGGGGAACGGCGAAGTCTCCTTGAGGAGACGGTGTATCGGCTGGAGGTGGAAAACCGGAAAAAGAAGCAGGCTCTGGATCTTCTTGTGGCGGAGACCCGCAGGGCGGAAGAGGAAAGGGCCGCGCTGCGCAGTACGGAAACCGCGGTGATGGCATCCATGGCCGAAGCAAGGGAGCGTTTTGTCACTCTGTTGGGCGCTGGTATTACCTTGCCCCTGAGGCCTCTGGATCCGAAGGGTGAAGACCCGGAGGAAGAGGTTCGTTTTTTCATTGAATCCCTGTTATTTCACCTTGACGCTGCCGATGGCATTGGGCGTGAGGTTCACTCTTTCACCGCTGGAGATGGCATGACGGAGGAGGCTTTTGTGACCCGGGTGGGCGCTCTGGCTCTGCTGGGTCATAACGGTGAGGGCCGTTTTTTTTTCCTGACTCCACGGGAAGATCAGAGACAATACATGGAGGCGCAGCGGGTGCCTGGGTTCCGGGAACGCCGCATCGTCAGGCAGTTTATGGAAGGGCAGGGCTTCCTTTTGCCGGTGGATCTTTCCGGTGGCAGCGTTTTGTCCGGCTCTTCGGGCCATGTGGCTTTTGCCGACCGACTGCGTGAGGGCGGCCTCCTGATCTGGCCCATTGTCCTGCTGGGAGTAACGGGCGGGCTGCTTTTTGTGCAGAGGGCCTTTTTTCTTTTCAGGCTTTCTTTCTCCCATGGCCGGACGGAAGATCTGATTGGCCTTGCCCTTGAAGGAGACCGGAATCACCGGAATGGGAAAAGCCGGAGAAGCCCGGCTTTTGATGTGGTGGCAAAGGCTGTGAAGATGCGCCATGAGCCTCCTGCCGTGAGGGAACAGGCCGTGGAAGGCGCGGTGGCATCCTGGGCGGATAGCATGGAGAAAGGGCTTGCCAGTCTGGGGGTTATGGCAGCTCTGGCACCCATGCTCGGGCTTCTGGGAACGGTTACGGGCATGATGGCCTCCTTCAGGGTGATGAGCCGTATGGGAGCGGGAGATATCCGGCTTATGTCCGGAGGAATTTCAGAGGCTCTGGTGACAACCCAGTGGGGACTTGCCGTTGCCGTACCTCTGATGCTGGCCCATCATCTCCTTGCCCGCAGGGCGGAAAGACTGGCTCTGGAGGCGGAAGACAGAGGTGCCGAAGCTCTGGTTCTGCTGGAAAATGACTGTCACAGAGGGGCAGGGAAGCCTGCCCGGACAACCGGAAACGGCAGCGAGGAGTCATGCTGATGATGCCGGATTGGATAAGCGCATTCTGGCATGCATGGCTTGAAGGCGGATTCTGGATCTGGCCGCTGGCTCTGATGGCTTCATCCATATGGGCTCTGGGACTGAAAACACTGTGGGATATGAGGTTTTCCCAAAGAGATGATTTCCCGCCGGATTTTCCGGGATATCGTATACGGGCGATCCGTGTACTGTCTGCGGCAGCTCCCCTTCTGGGACTTCTGGGTACGGTTTCTGCCATGACAGGTATCTTTACGGGGCTGGAGGCGGGAGGTTTTGCAGGGGATCGTGCCATGGCAGGAGGCATTGCCCAGGCCCTTGTCAGTACCCAGGCCGGATTGTTGACCGCCATACCGGGAGTTTTTCTGGCTCATGTGCTGGAGTTGCGCCAGCGGTCTGAAAAAGGGAGAATGTGGGAATGAAACGGGCATTGCGTCAGCGTCGGAACCGAAATGTACCGGGATTGGACATGGCGCCTCTTCTGGATATGATTTTTATTTTGCTGATTTTTTTTGTGGTACATGCCAGCTTTATCCGGGAGACAGCCGTACCCATCGAAAGGCCTTCTGCCCGGAGTGCGGTCAATTCGGATCAGGTCCGGCTGGTGCTCACTGTCGATGCGGCGGGAACCGTCTATCTGGAGGACAGGGCGGTGGATCCGGGAGTTCTTCGAGGACGGATGCAGGATTTTGCTTCTAAAAATCCGGGAGCCGTTGTGGTGGTGGCTGCCGACAGGGATGCGGCTTCCGGAGCCCTGATCCGGGTGCTGGATATCTGTCGGCTGGCTGGGGTCCAGCATCTTGCCCTTGCGGCAAGGAGGCCTCTGTGAAACAGGTGGTTGTCTGGCTGGTGTGCTGGTTGCTGGGGCTGGGGCTGGCCCTTGTTGTTTTCGGTGTGTTTCTTCTGTCTGGAGGGCACCGGGCTTCCGTGCCCGTATGGGAGGGAACTCCCTTTCTTCTTCAGACGGATTTGTCCCCTTTCATGGAGGAGTCCGCTGTCAGGCGCTCGGAATCTCCTCCCGCCGTGCCGGAGCTGGGTGAAGATCTTCCGGATATTCAGGGTTTTACCCTGCCTCCGGCCTTCGACCCCGCCTTACCTGAAGTTTCCCTGAATTGGATGGATACGGAAAGCAGAGTATTGTTGCCCGATGCAGCAGATCTGCCTGTTTTCCCGGCCGGGAACAGTGCCTCTGGAGAGAAGGGGCTGTCTGGTTCGATTGTGTACGGTCCTGGAGAGCTGGATGAGATTCCCTATCCCGTTCACCGGGTGATTCCTCCTTTTCCCCAAGCTGCTAGAAGGCAGGGTATCCGTCAGGGAAGGGTACGATTGCTGCTTGAAGTGGACAGCAGTGGCCGGGTACGGGAGATTCAGGTACTGGAGGCGGATCCGCCCGGTTATTTTGAAGGTGTTTCCGTGGATGCGGTGAAAAGGTGGCGCTTTACACCTGGCAAAGTGGACGGGTTGGATGTGCGTACCCGTTTTGAGCTGCCCATACAGTTTGGAGATGAGAAATCGTGAAAAAAGGCCGAAGCTTTCTGACTGCAGTGCTTGCAGTATGGTTCGGTTTGTGGAGTCTGCCTCCCTTGGCTTCTGAATTCCGTGCGGGTGATGTTCTGGAGCAGGTCAGGCAGCAGCTGGAGTCCGGAGAGAATGAAAAGGCTCTGGAGCGGCTGCTGGTATTGGAAGCGGAACGGAAGGGGCAGTCTTTTTTCTGGCAGCTTCTCGGGATTGCCCGGCTCCGCATGCAGGACAGGGAAGGGGCTGCAGCAGCCTTTGCCAAAGGGCTGGAAAGGGATGACACGGATGCCCTTCTCTGGCGGAACCTGGGCTGGGCTTTTCATGGTATGGAACGCTGGGCAGATGGAAGAGAAGCTTTTGAACGTGCCCTTTCATTTTCGGGTGAAGGGGAAGATGCCTATGGTATGGCCCTTTGTCTGTACGGGGAAAAACGATTCCGGGAGGCCATGAACATTCTCATTCCATGGATGGAAGAGGACGGTGACGGAAGCAGAACCCGTCTTTTTCTCCATGCGGCCCTTGCGGCAGGTATTCCGGAGAAGGAGATTCTGGGAAGGGCCAGGGCGTTTACCCGGAATGGTGGGCATGCTTCAGACTGGCAGTTTCTTGCTCAGGTGGAGCATCTGGCGGGCAATCCGGGCAGGGCTGCCCTGGCCATGGAGACAGCCTTGGGAATGGGGCCTTCAGAGCCGGATGGCTGGGTGCAGGTGGCCAGGCTGTATGCAAGGGAGGGGCTTTTTGCTTCCGCGGCCAGAAGTCTTCAGAATGCAGGATCGGGGTGGGAGCAGGAAAGGGTGGGCTATCTCCTTGCAGCGGGAATTTACGGGGAAGCTCTGGATCTTCTGGAAAAGACCGGTGGCACGGAGGCGGGAATGCTGGAGGTCCGTATCCGTATACAGCAGGGAGATCCCCGTGCGGCCCTTGCCCGTTTGAACCGCATGGAAGAAAATCCGGAAGTCCATTACGCGAGGGGGCTTTGTTACTGGGAGTTGGGGGAATATGAAAAAGCCGGACTGTATTTTTCCAGGCTGTTGGAAAATCCCGCATGGAAAGAAGCTGTGCAGGGTCTTTCTGATCGTATGAAGAGACTGGAAAGCAATCCTTAAAATGGAAGCCTGTGTGCGTGCAGGCAAAAACAATAACAGGGGGGATGTATGCGAATCCGTATTCTTTCTGGGGTATGGTTTCTGATCCTATTACTGCATGGCAGTCCGTGGGCTCTGGCGGAAAAAGAGGGAGTGGACTGGCCGTGGCAGAACAGCGACCTGACTCCGGATCCGGCTTTGATTTATGGAAAGCTGGAAAACGGGTTCCGTTACCTGCTTTATCCGAATGATCATCCCGCAGGCCGGGTGCATATGCATCTGCTGGTCCGGTCCGGTTCCCGCCATGAAGCGGAGGGACAGCAGGGTCTGGCTCATTATCTGGAACATATGGCCTTTAACGGGTCCACCCATTTCCCGCCGGGAAGTCTTGTACCCTTTTTTCAGGAAATCGGTATGAATTTTGGCGGCGACACCAATGCGCATACAGCATTTGACCGAACGGTCTATGACATTGTGCTTCCGGAAGGACGGCCGGAAACCATTGCGAAAGGCTTACGAATCATGGCGGATTACGCAGGTAAACTCCTGTTTCTTCCCGAGGAAATTGACCGGGAACGGTGGATTATTCTTGCGGAGAAAAGGGACAGGGATTCTGCAGCCTATCGCCTTCATCAGGCGAAGCAGGCCTTTTTTCTGGAAGGGAGCCGCATACCGGAGAGGCCCCCCATTGGTCATCGTTCTGTGATACTGTCCGCTGGCCCGGACGATTTCAGGGCTTTTTATGACAACTGGTACAGACCGGATCGTATGGTGCTTCTCGTGGTGGGGGATATGGATCCGGCAGCCGTGAAGAAGGAAATGTACCCTGCCTTTGGTTTCCCTGAAAGGGGGCTGCCGGCTCCTGAAGAGCCTCCTGTGGGGATTCCGTTTCATGAGGGACTGCGGTTTTTCTGCCACCAGGAAGTGGGAAGCGGTGAGCTGAATATGGGGGTTTCAACGGTTGTTCCCATGGAAGTCCGCAGTCACACTTCAGAGACCGAACAGGAGGAGGTGCTGCGTTATATAGGTATGCGCATTCTGGGTTTCCGGCTGGAAAGGCTGAAGGAGGAAGGCCATTTGCCCGCATTGGCCACAGCAGCTTTTACCTATGATTTATATGGGCGTATTCGCATGACAGATATGCGGGTGATCTGCCGGGACGGGAATTGGGAGGACGCCCTGGAAGTGAGTGTCCGCACCCTGCGGGATGCACTGGTTCATGGCTTTGCACCGGCGGAGCTGGAAAGGGTGCGCAGGGAACTCATTGCCTGGTATGAAGACCGGTCTGATGCAGCGGCAAGGCAGAGCAGCCGGGAGCTGGCTGATGAGCTGCTCGAAGCTCTTTACAGCCATCGGGTTCCTGTGGCTGCTCCGGCCATGGCAGTTCATATGATTCCCTTTGTAAAAGGCGTGGGCCTTGATCAGGTCAACCGGGTATTCAGGGAACTCTGGTCCGGTAACCATCGTCTGGTATGGGTGACGGGAGAAGGGATGGGGGCCGGTCCGGATGTGGTGAAAAGCCGGATGCGGCAGCGGTATCTGGCTGCTGGCGATGGTTTTCCGCCAAAAATACCCTGGGAGGACGGGGCTGTTTTCCCTTATCTCCCGTCTCCGGAGGAAAGGGGCCGGGTGGAAAAGGTCTGGGAGGATCCGGCACTGGGTATCCGGGATGTGCTTTTCGAGGACGGGACCCTTCTGCATGTGAAGGCAACGGATTTTGAAGCAGGTCGTGTCAGGATGCGGGTGCGGTTGGGAACGGGTCGCAGCGGTGAACCGTGGCCGGGTCTTTCTTTTGTTGCGGCGGAGACACTCAATCTTTCAGGGACGGCTGCCCTTACCCGGGAGGATCTGGATGGGGCTTTGGCTGGTAAACGGATTTCTCTGCGTATGGGCATGGAGGTTGACCACCATTATTTTGACGGGGAGGCCCGTAAGGCGGAACTTGAAAATTTGATACACCTTCTCCGTGCACGGCTGGAGGATCCGGGATTCCGGCAGGAAGCACTGGATCTGGCCAGAGACCGCTATATTAGAAGTCTTGATCAGGCAAAGGGGAGTGTGGAAAGAACTTTTCGGCGGGAAAGTTCCTGCTTTTTTACCGGTGGTGATACGCGAATCTGTCCACCGGAAGCGGAGGCGGCGGGTGCATGGTCCCTGGATGCCATACGGGGGTGGCTGGCACCTTCTCTGAAAGGCGATTCTCTGGAAATATCCGTGGTGGGTGATGTGGACCCTCCTACGGTGGAGCTGCTGGTGGCCCGTATTCTGGGTCCAAGGTCTCTGCAATTCGGGCAGAATGCGGGTATGATGAGGGAGGCTCCGGAATTTGTGGAGGGATCATTCAGAAAACAAAGCGTGTCCGCCAGCCCCCCATCCAGCATGGTGCAGTGGGGGTTCCCCACGGGTGGAATTTCCTCCTCCCTGCAGCACAGAGGGGTTAATCTTCTCTCCGCCATTATGGACGAGCGGCTCAGGGAAGAAATCCGGGAGAATATGGCCGTAGCCTATGCTCCCTTTGCATGGCACTGGAGCCATCCGGCATGGCCGGAGTGGGGAGGGGTCATGGCGGCAGTGTCCGTAGCACCCGAGGCTGCCGATGAGGTGACAGGGCGCATTCGGGCCCTTGCCGCCGAACTCGGCAGCACCGGAGTGGAGCCGGCGTTGCTGGAAAGGGTGAGGGGGCCGCTGATCAACAGCCTGAAAACCCGGCAGCAGGATAACCGCTACTGGCTCCTGGCTGTTCTGGATGGTTCCGGGGCAAGGCCAGAGGTGCGCCAATGGGCCAGAACCCTCATATCCGATTACAGAACATGGAACGTGGAGGATCTGAGTGCCCTTGCGAACAGGATTCTGGATCCTGAAAAGGCCTCCTTTCTGCGCATGGATACGGAGAACGGAGAGAGGCATTTCTGGTAGAGAGTTTGTCCGAAAATAAAAGTTTGCAGCCAATAGTGCACAATATATGACAATGATAGGTTGGCAATGCAGGAAAATATTGTGTGCCGAGTTGTTCGGATAGGGATTTTTAGACAGGCTCTAAAGGGAGTGTCTGCTTTGAAGGGAGAAGGGCAGGGAACCGGCGTTGACATCTTCTGCCCCTGATTTTTTTGCCAGTTTATAGACATGGTGACCTGAAGCAGCTTTCCTTTTCTGGCAGTTGTTATGGAAAGCCTGTTTATGGTCCTGGCTTTTGGATGCTAAATGATGGGAGGCGTGCTAAGGTGACTTCATTTCTCCCTGCTAGTAAGGGTTGTTTGAAAGGTGGCACAGATGCGGGAATGGCGCACAAGGAGCAGAGTCTTTTTTTTATTTCTATGGCTTGCGCTCTGGGCCGGTGCCTGGGCGGATGATGGTTCAAGACACGCCCTTTCCCTGGGTGACAGCCCTATGTATGGCCCTGATTTCAGTCACTTTGCCTATGCCAACCCCAAGGCCCCAAAGGGCGGGACCCTGCGTATGGAAGCCTTGGGCAGCTTTGACAGTTTTCACCCTTTTATTCTCCGTGGCATGGCAGCCTCCGGTCTCAGCCTTCTTTTTGATACCCTCATGACCTCATCGGAAGATGAACCATTTGCCATGTACCCTCTTCTGGCCGACAGTGTAACGCTGGCGAAGGATGGCAGCTGGGTACGCTTTTCCCTCCATCCGGAAGCCCGCTTTCATGACGGGAGTCCGGTAAGGGCTTCGGATGTGGCCTTTTCCTTCAGAAAGCTGGTGTCGGAAGGCAGGCCCCATTATGCCAAATACTACAGGGATGTGACCGGTGTGGTGGTGGAAGATGAAAGGAGAATCCGTTTTGACTTCAGGGCTTCGGATAACCCTGAGCTGCCCCTGATCCTCGGGCAGTTTCCTGTTTTGTCGGAAAAGGACTGGGAAGGGGTGGACTTCGGGCGATCGGGTTTTCGGGTTCCCCTGGGAAGCGGTCCTTACAAGCTGGAAAGCCATGTGCCGGGAAGGCGGGTTGTGTATGTCCGGGATCCGGATTACTGGGGGCGGGATCTTCCTGTGAACCGGGGGCAGTATAATTTTGATGAGGTCAGTTATGAATATTTCAGGGATGCAACGGTGTCTCTTGAGGCCTTCAAGGCGGGATATTATGATCTGCGTCAGGAGTATACGGCGAGGATATGGGCTACCCAATATACGGGCGCTCCTTTCCGGGACGGACGCATTGTGAAAAAGGAAAGGAAGCACAGACTTCCTGCAGGGATGCAGGGCTTTGCCATGAATACCCGGCGTCCTCTGTTTCAGGATGCGCGGGTACGCAAAGCCTTACATCTTGCCTTTGATTTTGAGTGGAGCAATCGGGCTCTTTTTTATGATCAGTATACCCGTTCGGATAGCTATTTCAGTAATTCTGATATGGAAGCCAGTGGTTGGCCTTCGGAAGGTGAGCTGCGCTATCTGAAACCTCTGAAAGAGTTTTTGCCGGAAAAAGTTTTTGGAACCGTACCTCTGCCGCCTGGAAGTGACGGCACGGGATTCATGCGGGGCCATCTTCTTCATGCGGCAGCCCTTCTGGAAGAGGCGGGATACACCCTGCAGGGAGGACAGCTCCAGACACCGGAAGGAACACCCTTCCGTTTTGAAATTCTCCTCAGTAATCCGGCATTTGAAAGGGTGATGCTTCCCTATGTGCAGCATCTGCGGCGTTTGGGAATCCATGCGAGGGTGCGGGTAGTGGATCCTTCCCAGTATATTCATCGTATGCGCCGTTTTGATTTTGACATGACCGTTGCCGTTTTCCCCCAGTCCCTCTATCCGGGGAATGAGCAGCAGGATTTCTGGAGCTGTAAGGCGGCGGATACCCCGGGATCCCGCAATGTGGCAGGAATCTGCGATCCGGCCGTGGATGCTCTGGTGCAGGCCATAGCCACGGCCCCGGACCGGGATACTCTGGTGGATGCCTGCCGCAGTCTGGACCGGGTGCTGCGCCACGGTTATTATGTAGTGCCCAACTGGCACACCTCTTTTTTTCGGCTGGCCTACCGCAGTCATATTGCCATGCCCTATGAATATCCTCCTTATGGTCTGGGACTGTGGACCTGGTGGGACAGGAATGCCGGGTCATGAAGGGGCTCGGTTTGGAGAGCCGGT
Source organism: Desulfobotulus pelophilus (assembly GCF_026155325.1). Lineage (NCBI taxonomy): Bacteria > Pseudomonadati > Thermodesulfobacteriota > Desulfobacteria > Desulfobacterales > Desulfobacteraceae > Desulfobotulus > Desulfobotulus pelophilus. The sequence continues at coordinate 145,079 of NZ_JAPFPW010000001.1, forward strand.
GCAGCGCAAGGGTCATGTGCAGACGGACTGAATAAGGGGCAGGGGTTGCGGATATGGCCGTACCTGTATGGGGGCTGGCTGAAAGATACTCCTGCCTGAGACTGAACCGCGGAGGTACGGATGGGTTCCTATATCACACGAAGGCTGCTGCTGATCATCCCCACACTGCTGGGCATTCTGACCATTAATTTTTTTGTGATTCAGGCTGCACCCGGTGGACCGGTGGAGCAGATGATCCATCAGCTGGAGGAGGGGGGAACTTCCCTCACATCACGGATTTCCGGTGTGGGAAGCTCTGAGGTGAGGGCGGCTACGGGCAGCCACGAATCGCGTTATCGGGGCGGGCAAGGCCTGGATTCTGATCTGGTGGAGCGTATTGAGGCCATGTATGGTTTTGACCAGCCCCTTCATGTCCGTTACGTTCGCATGTTGAAGGATTATCTCCTGTTTGATTTTGGAGAGAGCTTTTTTCGCAGTACCCCGGTGCTGAAACTCATTGGAGAAAAATTGCCCGTATCCATATCACTGGGTTTGTGGAGTACGCTGATTATTTATTTTGTTTCCATACCTCTGGGAGTGGTGAAAGCCCTGCGCCACGGATCCCGTTTTGACATATGGACTTCTTCCCTCATCGTGCTGGGCAATGCTGTGCCCGTTTTTCTTTTTGCCGTTCTTCTGGTGGTTCTGTTTGCAGGTGGTGCATGGTTGCAGATTTTTCCTCTGCGGGGATTGACCTCGCCCCATTTTTCGGACCTTTCGTTCTGGGGTAAAGTCGTCGATTATTTCTGGCATCTGGCCCTGCCCGTCACCTCCCTTGTCATTGGTGGTTTTGCCACCCTTACCCTTTTAACCAAAAATGCCTTTCTGGATGAAATCCATAAACAGTACGTGGTTACGGCCCGGGCAAAGGGGCTTTGCGAGCGCAGGGTGCTGGTGGGGCACGTGTTCCGCAATGCCATGCTGATTGTGATTGCTGGGTTTCCCGCTGCATTTGTGTCCATGTTCTTTACGGGCTCTCTTCTGGTTGAGGTGATTTTCTCCCTGGATGGACTGGGACTTTTGGGCTTTGAGGCTACCATGGGCAGAGATTATCCCGTTATGTTCGGAACTCTTTATATCTTTACCCTTCTGGGGCTCCTGCTCGGTCTCATCAGCGACATCACCTACTCTCTGGTGGATCCCAGAATTGACTTTGAAAGCAGGGAGGTTTGATGGCCGGATCAGGTTTTGTATCCGAAGGTTCTGCCGGTGTGCGACGCTGGCAGCAGTTCCGCTCGAATAGAAGGGGGTACGGGTCTCTGTGGATTTTTACGGTTCTTTTTGTTCTGACCCTTGGGGCCGAGCTGGTTGCCAATGACAGGCCCCTTTATATCTATTTTCAGGGAGAGCACTTTTTCCCCGTTGTGATTTCTTACCCTGAAACCCGTTTTGGCGGTGACTTTGCCACAGAAGCGGTGTACAGGGATCCGCATGTGCGGAAACTGATTGAAAAGGGTGGCTTCATGCTGTGGCCGCTCATTCCATTTTCCTATGAAACCGTTCATTTCGGCAGGAGTCATGCGTTTCCTGCGCCGCCTTCCTCCGAAAACTGGCTGGGAACGGATGATCAGGGCCGCGACGTGATGGCCCGACTGATATACGGGTTCCGGGTGTCTGTTCTGTTCGGCATCTGCCTGGCTGGCCTTGGCTCTGCCATGGGTATTCTTGTGGGTGCCGTGCAGGGGTATTTCGGGGGCTGGGTGGATCTTGCGGGGCAGCGCATGGTGGAAATATGGTCCGGTCTTCCCGTTTTGTATCTTCTTATTCTTTTATCCAGCCTCATTATGCCGGATTTCTGGTGGCTTCTCGGTATCATGCTGCTGTTCGGCTGGATGAACCTGGTGGGCCTGGTCCGGGCCGAATTTCTGAAGGGCAGGAATCTTGAGTATGTACGGGCGGCCAGAGCTCTTGGCATGGGACACGGTCGGGTCATGTATCGGCACATCCTGCCCAATGCCATGGTTGCGGCCCTGACCTTCCTTCCCTTCCAGGTGAGTGCGGCCATCGGTTCCCTTACGGCCCTGGATTTTCTGGGGTTTGGCCTGCCACCGGGTTCGCCTTCCCTGGGCGAGTTGCTGGCACAGGGCAAGGCCAATTTACATGCTCCCTGGCTGGGTATGGCTGCTTTTATGGTGCTGGCGCTTCTTTTAAGTCTCCTTGTTTTTATCGGTGAGGCCGTACGGGATGCCTTTGATCCCAGGCTGGAAGGATAAGTATGCATGCTCCCCTGCTCTCCATACAGGATCTCCGCATTGCTTTTCATAGAAAAGAACTTTCCCCACAGGAAGTGGTGAAGGGGATAAGTCTGGATATTCATCCATCGGAAACCCTCGGTCTTGTGGGGGCCTCCGGTTCGGGCAAGTCCCTTACGGCCCATGCCATTATGCGGCTTCTTCCTCCTCCTCCCGGGTGCAGGGTTTCCGGCTGTATACGTTTCCGTGACCGTGATGTGTTGTCCATGGATGCTCCGGAGCTGAAGGCCATCAGAGGCAACCGTATTGCCATGATTTTTCAGGAGCCCATGACGGCCTTGAATCCCTTGCATCGGGTTGGAAAGCAGATCGGCGAAGCATTGGACGTCCATGGCACGGTTTCAGGGAAAAAAAAGATTCAGTGCCGTGTACAGGAACTTCTTGATTATGTGGGTATTTCCGAACCCCACCGCCGTATGCAGGCCTGGCCCCATGAGCTTTCCGGCGGTCAGCGCCAGCGGGTGATGATAGCCATGGCCATTGCCAATAAACCGGATCTTCTCATTGCTGATGAGCCCACCACAGCTCTTGATGTGACGGTTCAGGCTCAGATTCTGGAACTCCTTGTACGGCTTCAGAAGGAAATGGGGATGGCCATTCTGATGATTTCCCACGATCTGGGTGTGATCCGCCATGTGGCCGACCGAATGGCTGTGGTGGAGGATGGGCGTATCGTGGAAGAAGGGAAGACACGGGATATTTTCAATGGGGGCGGGGATCATGCCTGTACCCGGAATCTTTTGATTGCTGAAGTCATCGATCCCCTTCCTTTTTCAGAGTCCGGTGGGAATCCTGTACTGGAAACCTCCGGTATTACTGTGCGATTCCCTTTGAGAAGGGGATGGTTTGGGAAAAAAAAATGGTTTGAAGCGGTTTGTGGTGCCGGTTTTACCCTGCATCGAGGGCAGACGCTGGGACTGGTGGGGGAATCTGGATCGGGCAAAACCAGTCTGGGGCTTGCTGTTCTCAGGCTTTTGGCCTGTGAGGGGCGAATTTTTCTGAACGGAAAGCCCATCCATGGGTTGGCTCAGAAGGAGATGCGCCCTTTGCGCCGCTCCTTTCAGGTGGTTTTTCAGGATCCCTTTGCAAGCTTGAGTCCCAGAATGAGTGTGGGCGAAATTATCAGTGAAGGACTGGCCGTACACCGTATCGGGGACAGAAAAAAACAAGATGATAAAGTGGTAAAAGTGCTCGGTGAAGTGGGGCTGGATCCTGATATGCGTTTCCGTTATCCGCATGAGTTCTCCGGAGGCCAGCGTCAGCGCATAGCCATCGCAAGGGCGCTGGTTCTGGACCCGGATGTGCTTGTGCTGGATGAACCAACATCTTCGCTGGATCGGGCCGTTCAGTTCCGGGTGCTGGCACTTCTCAGGGAGTTGCAGCAGAAACGGGGACTTGCCTATCTTTTTATATCCCATGATCTCAAGCTGATTCGTGCCATCAGTCATCAAATAGCGGTAATGAAAGACGGGTGTATCGTGGAGCAGGGAGAGGCGGAGTCCATTTTTGAAGCACCCCGGCATGGATATACGCGCAGTCTTTTGTCCGCTGTTCTGACTTGACAGCAGGCCCGGAAGGCGTTTGTCGCCGTGTTTCTCACCGTACAGCATAGGCCATTTTGATCTCCGTATTTTTTCCCCTTTGACTGACGGAGGGCAAGAGAAGGGCCGTTTTCTTTTCCCGCGAAAAACATCGTTCTCTATAGGGTTTTACGATTATAAAAGTCTTGACAGTTCCTGTTTATGATTGTTATTTGAAGGTATCTTCATTTTTAAAAATTGGTGGGGCCATTCAATGGAACCCTTGTTTTGTTACCTTATTTTAGTGTGGCTACGGATTGAAACAGTGTTCTCTTGGTGAGGGAGGTTCTTATTTCTCGGATCGATAAGCAGGATAAGTACCAGCGGATTCTGCAGGCAGGCATAACGGTGTTCGCCCGGCGGGGAGTGTTCCGGGCGACCATATCGGAGATTGCCAGAGAAGCCGGTGTGGCTGACGGAACGATTTATCTCTATTTTAAAAATAAAGACGATATTTTAGCCCGTTTTTTTGAGGCAAGGGCTGATGATATTTTTTTGCGTTTCCGCAAGGCCATTGATGGGGCTGGCACGGCAAGGGAAAAATTTGCGCGTTTGATTACCTGCCACCTGGAAGCCTTTCAGGAAGACAGGGAAATGGCCGTGGTCTTTCAGGCCGAAAGCCGGAAAATTCATGCCATGGCAGAGCAGGTGAATGCCATCTCATCCCGTTACAGGGAGCTTATCGCGGAAATAATTGAAGAAGGTCAGGCGGAAGGTCTTATCCGGAAAGACCTGTACCTGGCCCTTGTGAAAAGATTCATTCTTGGTGCTGTGGATGAGGTGGTCAGTACCTGGGTGCTTGCCGAAGGGAAGTATGATCTGGTCAGCATGGCAGACCCTCTTGTGGACCTTTTTATTCGGGGCATTGGTGCTGGTTCCGAGGACTGATGCGTCGATTGAATTACAATTTTTTTTATGCCTAACCTGAAAAACCAACACACACAACCAGCAAGGAGACCGGAAGATGGCGCAGCTGATTTCTGAAAGACGGGATGTGGACTTTGTTCTGCATGAACAGCTTGAAGTAGGCAAATTTGCCGAACAGGAAAAGTTTGCGGATTTTAACAAAAAAACCGTGGACATGATTGTCAACGAGGCAAGAAACCTTGCCATTAAAGAACTTCTCCCCACCTGGAAGGATGGAGATACTATTGGCTGTACCTTTGAGAACGGTAAGGTACGGATTCCTGAATCATTTGAACGTGCCTATGATCTTTTGAAAAAGGGTGAATGGACAGCCATGAGCGAGGACCCCGAGTGGGGTGGGCAGGGCATGCCGAAAACCGTAGCCCTTGCAGCCAGTGAATTTTTCAACGGGGCTAATTATCCGTTTATGATGTATCCGGGACTGACCCATGGCGCAGGCAAGCTGGTGGAAACCTTTGGCACGGATAAACAGAAGCAGCTTTTTCTTAAAAAAATTTATACCGGGGAGTGGTGTGGCACTATGCTTCTCACGGAAGCCTGTGCCGGTTCGGACGTGGGAGCCCTTGAAACCATGGCTTACCCCCAGTCCGATGGAACCTACAGGATTGTAGGTAACAAGATCTTTATATCCGGAGGTGAGCAGGACCAGCTTTCTGAGAACATTGTTCACCCGGTGCTGGCACGCATTGAAGGTGCTCCAGCGGGTACCAAAGGCATTTCTCTCTTCCTTGTTCCCAAATATCGCGTCAATGACGATGGCAGCCTGGGTGCTTTCAATGATGTGGTTTGCACAGGTATCGAGCACAAAATGGGTATCCATGGCAACTGCACCTGTTCCCTTGCCCTTGGAGGTAAGGATGACTGTGTTGGTGAACTTCTTGGTGAGCCCAACAAGGGAATGGCTCACATGTTCCTCATGATGAATGAGGCCCGCCAACTGGTGGGAATGCAGGGTTTTGCCTGTGCATCCGCAGCATATATGTACTCGTTGAATTATGCGAAAGAGCGCGTTCAGGGTGCTCTTCTGACCAATCCCAAGGCCGGTGGCGTTCCTATTATCCAGCATCCGGATGTGCGGCGTCAGCTTATGATGATGAAAAGTTATACCGAAGCCATGCGTTCCATCCTTTATTATCTGGCTTACTGTGATGATATGGCTCATCTGGCGACAGATCCGGAAGAAAAAGAGCTGTATGAAGGGCTTGTTGAAGTACTGACGCCCATTGGTAAGGGATATGTGACGGACCGTAGTTTTGATGTGGTTTCTCAGGGTATGCAGGTATACGGAGGGTATGGGTTTATTGAGGAATATCCGTTGGCCCAGCTGCTTCGTGATGTGCGCATCACCCTGATTTATGAAGGGACCAACGGTATTCAGGCCATGGATCTTCTGGGGCGCAAGCTGGGTATGAAAAAAGGTAAAATTTTTATGTCGCTCCTGCAGAAGATCGGTGCTGCCGTTGCCGAGGCCAAAGGCGTTGATGCCTTGGCACCCCTGGCTGTCCAGACCGAAGCCAGCCTGAACAAACTGGGCGAAGTGGCCATGCACATGGGGAAAACCGCCATGAGTGAAAAGGTCATGACCGCCTTCAGTTTTGCTCATCCTTTTCTCGATGTGGTGGGAGACCTCACCGCCGCATGGATGCTTCTGTGGCGGGCTACCATCGCTCAGTCAAAGCTGGGGAAGAAGAAAAAGGAAGATGCCTTTTATAACGGTATTATTAAATCTGCAGAGTTCTTTATTTTTAATCAGCTCCCGGTGGCCGATGGGAAAATGAATGCCATTCTTCGCATGGCGGATGCTTCCGTTTCCATTGAAGAAGACTCTTTCCTTTCCTGAAAAAAGCCGTATATGAAAAATGAGGGCGGGTTCCTCGGGAATCCTGCCGGTATTCAACCGGGGCTTTGTCCCCGGTTTTTTTTTAAAAGAACTGTTTTTTTCGGGGGCACGGAGTGGAGGGCACGGGGAAGTGGCAGGGACCACCACCCATGGATGTCTCTGCGGAAAAAGATTCGCAAAAAAAGACGGAGAGTACCGAAAAACAAGGAAGGGCCGGAAGCTGTTTGCCGTTTTTTTACTTGACGGAACCGCATTTTCTTTATTAAGTGTGTTCCGATCCATATACCCAGCGATACTGCGGAAATAAATTCGCATCATAAAAGTTTTTGGTCTGTAACCATTTATCAATTTCAGGACTTAGTCAGGGGAAGGAATGATTCCATGGAACCATTGATTGCGCCCGCGCAGTACACGTTTTTAGGCATCCCCACGGTATTGTTTTCCGTGCTGATACCAATCGTGGGTATTGCTTTGTTTACTTACATCATGGCCAAGCGGATAGCGCCGCTGACCAGAGCCCGCAAGGATGATCGTTTCGACGCCATCCCCCAGCGCATCTGGAATGTGGCTTTGATCTGGCTTGGTCAGATCCGTCAGCCCCGTTACATGATGGGCGGCGTGCTGCACATTCTTATCTTTTTCGGTTTCCTTGTGCTGGCTCTTCGGTCCATGAGCCTTGTGGTGATTGGTGTGATTCCCGATTTTGCCCTGCCGGGATTCGGCCATGATCAGATTATCGGCATGGTATACAATGTTGCTAAGGATTATGCGGCAACCATTGTCTTCATTGCCTGCTTTGTGGCTGCCATCCGCCGTGGTATTTTCCGGCCTGAGCGCTATGAGGTTCCCGCACGCTTTGGAAAAGATCATACTGCTGAAGCTGTATTTGTTCTCTGCATCATCATGACCCTTATGGTTTCCGAGTCTCTTTTTGAGGCTGCCATTGTTGCTGCCCAGATCCAGACCGGTGCCCATGCCCACTTTCTGCCTCCGGGAAGTCTTCCCTGGTTCCTGAAGAACAGCCTGCTGACTACACCCATGGAGACTCTGCAGACTCTGCATGTGGCGGCTTACTTCATTCACGATTTCACCTTCTTTTTCTTTCTCTGCTTTTTGCCTTTGGGCAAGCACTTCCATGTTATCACCTCACTTTTCAACGTCTACTTCATGCGGATCCGGAGAGGGAATATCAAGCCCATCGAGTATGGTCTGAGTGCCGAGGAGATGGAAAACCTGAAGTCCATTGGTGTGAAAAAACTGGAAGATTTCACCTGGAAGCACATCCTTGATTTTTACACCTGTGCTGATTGTGGCCGCTGTTCTGATCAGTGCCCGGCGAATACCGTAGGTCGTGCCCTGTCTCCCCGCTTTATCTCTATTAAAGGTCGTGAAGCGGTCTTCAATACCTATCCTCTGTCCGGTCCCATTCTGAAGAGTGAAAACCTGATGGGCAATGTCTATGAAGAGGATGAAATCTGGAGCTGTACCACATGTGGTGCCTGTGAGCAGGAATGCCCCATTGGTATTGAATACATAGATAAGATTGTGGATTTACGCCGGGGCCTTGTTGATGATGGTGAGGTTCCCCAGACCCTTCAGAAGCCCATGCAGGCTCTTGCCAAACGCGGGAATGCCTGGGGTAAAATGGAGAAGAAGCGTGCTGACTGGACCAAAGACATTGCGGAGGAATGTCCGGTCAAGGTTGTGGAAGGAGAAACGGTCAACACGCTGTATTTTGTGGACTCCATTACATCCTTTGACGACCGCATGGTGAATATTGCCAAGAGCACATCCAAGCTGCTGCAGGCTGCCGGTGAAGATTTCGGCATTCTTGGCAAGGCGGAAAAGGATTCCGGCAATGAGGTAGTCCGTTTTGGTGAGGAATTCCTGTATCAGGATTTGAAAAACCATAACATGGAGCAGATCCAGGAGTCCGGTGCCAAGCGTATCGTAACGGCAGATCCCCATGCTTTCAATGCCCTTAAAAACGATTATAACCTGTCCATTCCGGTGGAGCACATCAGTTCCGTTATCACCCGCGCCGTGAAATCCGGAAAAATCAAGCTGAAGCCCGTTGAAGATGCAACAAAGGTTTACACCTACCATGATCCCTGTTATCTGGGACGTCATAATGGCGTGTATGAGGATCCCCGTGCAGCCCTCAACGCAATTCCGGGTATCCGTACCGTTGAGATGCTGAAAAGCGGAGATCGTTCATTCTGTTGTTCCGGTGGTGGTCTGATGCTGTTCTATGAACCCCACGAAGAAGAGCGTATGGCTGTTCTCCGTGTGAAGATGGCAGCCAAGGCAGGGGCGAGTGTGATTGTTACGGCCTGTCCTTTCTGTCTGGTTAATATGGAAGATGCCATTAAGGTTGCCGGTTATGAAGGTAAGATGGAAGCTCTGGATCTGGCGGAGCTCATTGAGCAGCATATGGTACGATAAAGCCCATGTCCGGTACCGGAAGTCCGGTACCGGATTCGGCCAGGGGGTTTTGCTGTCATGATTCCATAGGGAACCCTGAGAAAAAGTTGGCCAAACATTATTTTAACTGGGAGGAATTCATGGAAATCTTGGTATGCGTCAAGAGAGTTCCCGATACTGCGGAGAACGAAATTGAGCTCAACAGTGCGGGGAATGACATCGAGCGTGATGATCTGGTTTACTCTGTCAACGAGTGGGACAACTATGCCGTTGAAGAAGCTATTCAGATTGTAGACAAGGTTGGCGGAACGGTTACGGTTGTAACCGTAGGTGATGAAGATGCAGACGAAGTTCTTCGCCGTGAGATGGCCATGGGTGCCCAGAACGGTATCCTTCTCAATGATGAAGCCTTTGAGGATTCCGATGCCATGGGTGTGGCCACTCTTCTGAAGGCTGCTGTGGAAAAAGGTAAGTATGACCTGATTCTGACAGGTGCCCAGGCCGATGCCGGTTATGCTGCCGTTGGTGGTATGCTGGCAGCCATGATGGATCTGCCCTATGCTTCTCTGGTAAACATGATTGAAGTGGGTGACGGCAAGCTGACCGTTGGTCGTGAAATTGAAGGCGGCAATCAGGAAATTAATGAGATTGAGCTGCCCTGTGTGCTTTCCATTCAGACCGGTATCAATGAGCCCCGTTATGTGGGTATTAAGGGTATCCGTCAGGTTTCCGGTATTGAAATTCCGGAATATGATGCTGACGCTCTGGGTGTGGACCCTGCCACGGTGGGTGCCGCAGGTGCCAAGACCAAGAGGGTTGATTATTTCATCCCCGAAACCGGTGAAGGTGCGGAAATGCTTACCGGCAGTACGGAAGAAATCATTGCTAAACTCATTGACATCATGAAGGCGAATGGAGGGCTGAAGTAATGGCAACTGTATATGCTTTCGTAGCGCATAATGATGGCGTTCTGGATGATTCTGCAGCTGAGCTTGCCGCTGCCGCCAAGAAATTTACCGATGCACCTGTAACAGCCATTGTCAGTGGTTCCGGCGTGGATGCAGCTGCTGCCAAGGCAGCCGAACTTTTTCCTGCTGTATGGAAGATGGATGCTGCCGAGCTGGCCTATCCCAATGCGGAAGTGGTTCGCAAGGCCCTTCTGAACAACCTGGATGCCGGTGCTGTGGTTCTGATGGCCCACAACACGTTTGGCATGGATTTGGCCCCCGGCCTTGCTGTTAAAACCGGTGGTGCTTTTGTGGCCGATGTTGTGGCTATTGAAGGCGCAGACGGAGATACCCTGAAGGTTGTCCGCCAGGAATTCGGTGGTGTGGTTTCCACTCATGTTACCGTTGATATGTCCGCAGGTGCTGTGATTACCATCCGTCCCGGTGCTATTGCTGCTGAAGAAGGTGCTGCTGCTGGTGGTGCCGTTGAAGAAAAAGCTGTTGGTGATGTTTCCGCCAAGCGTAAGTTTATCGAAGTCCGTGAGCCTGAGGCCGGTGATGTGGATATTACCAAGGCGGAAGTTCTTGTTTCTGTCGGCCGTGGTATTGAAGATCAGGATAACATAGAGCTGGCCCATGAGCTGGCCAAGGCCATCGGTTCACAGGCAGAGGTTTCCTGTTCCCGTCCCATCGTGGATGCCAAGTGGATGGACGCTTCCCGTCAGGTAGGTACCTCCGGTAAAACGGTTAAGCCTAAGGTTTATCTTGCCATGGGTATTTCCGGTTCCTTCCAGCACATGGGTGGTATCAAAGGTGGCTTGATCATTGCCGTCAACAAAAACCCCAATGCTCCCATCTTCCAGGTGGCTAATGTGGGTATCGAGGCAGACATTCTTGAGTTCATTCCTGAGCTGACCGAAGCCCTTGGGGAGCTGTAAGAATAAGAGTCTTGTAGTCTGAGTCTTTGTGTAAGCAAGAAGCCGGAACCTTTTTTTGTGAGGGTTCCGGCTTTTTTGATAATGAAGAAAATACGGATCATGGAATGATGACTGAGGATAGTCACACAAAGGAGCGTAAATGACAGATGCATCTTTGCTGCTTTTACAATATGGCCGAAAAATGCATGCGGCAGGTCTGACGACTGGTTCCGGTGGCAATCTCAGCATGCGGGTTCAGGACGGTGTTCTGATAACGCCCAGTGCCATGGATTATGGGGATATGGGAGTTGATGATCTTGTGCTGGTGGACCTTGACGGCAGGGTGCTTCAGGGCAGGAGGAAGCCCTCCAGTGAATTGGATTTTCATCTTTGCCTATATGGCGCAAGACCGGATATCCGAGCGGTAGTGCACACCCATTCCCCATGGGTAACTACCCTTGCCTGTCTGGGCTGGCCGCTTCCTGCCGTGCATTATCTTGTGGGCTTTGCAGAAAGAAGCGAGGTTCCCGTGGCTCCCTATGCAACTTTTGGTACCAGCGAGCTGGCGGAGCAGGTAGTTCGCGGGATGGTAGGTGGAAAAGCTCTTATTCTTGCTAACCACGGCCTGGTTGCCATCGGGACGGATTTGAAAGAAGCTTTTAATATTGCAGAAGAAATAGAGTTTGTTGCGGGGGTCTATCTTCGGGCAAAAGCGGTAGGGGAGCCGGTAATTCTGGATGAAAAGGCCATGGGGCCGGTTCTTACAAAATTTAGAAGCTACCGGAACCCCTTGTAGTACGGCAGATGAATGGGGGGGCGTTGGTTTATGGTTGTGGTTTTTTCCCTTTGTCCGTGACCTCATCCTCCGCCGGAAAAAGAAATTCAGAAAGTTTTTCGCAAAGATCTTCTGGCCAGACCTCGCTGTGGAGAAAGATTTCCCTTTCTTCGGGTGTAAAGCTGTTGCGAACATTGGCAGGAAGATTTTTGAAAGCCTCTTCCCGTTTTTTATATTCGCGCGTTCCGAATGTATTCTTTTGCATGCGAAAACTCCATTGTAAAGCTGCAGAACCAGAGGCAACTGCATGGCAGAAGACCTCTGGTTCTTATGTAATGATTTGTATAGAAGTGCTGCACAGTGATGAAAGGACGTCTTTTATCAGGCGCTTTGCTTCCTGTAGTCAGGGCGTGCGTTTTTCCTTGGTGCCAGAGCCTTGACCGATACGCTGCGGGTTCCCAGAGGGATATCCCGGATATGTTTTTTCAGGAGAGCCGCAATGTCCGGTTCCACGTCCACAAAGGAGAACTCCCGGCGCATATCAATTTTACGAATACGGGTTGCCTGAATTCCGGCTGTTTTTGCAATAAAGCGGCTCATGGAAGCGGGGGTCAGCCCATCCAGTGTGCCGGCATTGACAAAGCAGCGGCACAGGCTGTTGTTGCGGCCGGAGGAAGGGGCCTGACCAGACTTCTGGAAAGGCCGGGCCGTTCTTGGTGCATTCATGGGTGCATCCAGTTTTTCATGGGCGCCGGGCAAATTGCCAAGGGTCGGGGCATGGGCAGCAAGCAGTGCACGGATAAGGTCTTCCCTTGTGCAGGAAGCCATGTGTTTTTCTGCATCTTCCATAAGGGCCGCATCCACAGGCTGATTGTTCTGAATGGCTTCCGCAAGGTGGCAAAGCTGGCGTTCCTGGATTTCTACCGGATCGGGCAGGGGGCTTGGCACAAAGGAAAGGCCTGCTCTTCTGATAATGGCTGCCATGCGTCCCCGTTCTTCCGGAGAGATGAGGGCGACGGCAATGCCGCTGTGCCCGGCACGGGCTGTTCGGCCCGATCTGTGGGTATAGGTTTCGGATACTTCGGGCAGCCGGTAGTGAATGACCAGAGGAAGTCCTGGGAGATCGATGCCTCGGGCTGCCACATTGGTGGCAACGAGAAGACGGAAGCGGTCCGTGCGGAAACGGTTGACCGTTGTTTCTCTCTGGGCCTGAGAAAGGTCACCATGCAGGGCTTCGGCAGGAAAGCCCGATGCTGTCAGTCGTTCAGTCAGTTCCTGAGATTCTTTGCGTGTACGGCAGAAAATCAGGGCGCGGGCACCGGGGTGGGCCTGCAGTACACGAAGCAGTGCAGGGAAGCGGTGGCGTTCCCGTATGCAGTGGCAGATATGTTCCAGCCGGTCCGGTGATTCGGGGCTGTCTTCGGCCCGTATGACAGCCGGTTTTCTCAGGAGAGTGAAGACTTCAGACTTAATGGAGTCCGGCAAAGTGGCGGATACCATGGTACGGATATGTTCTTTTGGCAGATATTCCTGAATCTTATGAATATCTTCAAGAAAGCCGGGCGTAAGAAGTTCATCTCCTTCATCCAGAACAAGACGCTCAACGGAAGAAAGATCGGCATCTCTGCGGGCGGCAAGATCAAGAAGCCGACCGGGCGTAGCCACAAGTATGGATGGTTTTCTGCTCAGGGCGCGGGCCTGAAGACTGATGCTGGATCCTCCGTAGGCAATGCAGACGCCAAAACCTGGAATCTGGGAAGAAAAAGCGGTAATGGCTTCGCCAACCTGAATGCATAGCTCCCTTGTCGGGACAATAACCAGGCCTCGGATGCCTTTTGTTTCGGGTGTCTCCGCGAGATGGTGGATCATGGGCAGACCGTAGGCGGCTGTCTTTCCAGTTCCTGTTGCAGCAAGAAGCAGTGCATCCTGCTCCGGGTTAGCCAGCAGATGGGGAATGGCCGAGCGCTGGATAGGGCTGGGGTCGCTGAAGTTTTGAAGGTTGAGTGCATCGAGAATACGGGGGTGAAGATTAAATTCTGAAAAAGTCATGAATATTCCTGAAGATAAGATGAAGCGTGACGGGCACGCTTTCCGGTTCAGGGGAAACTCCCCTTCCGGTGGGTGAAGGGATGACCCGCACCACGTAATGGTTCCGTGGTTATGGGAGGGGTGCCATCCCCGACCTTCAGGAAAAGTAGTATGTTTTCAGCAAGGCCCATCCAAAACGGCATTTGGATATGTAGTATGGTTTGCATTAAAATGCAAGAAAAAAAGACCTGCTGATGTTGGTCTCTTTTTTAGTAAGGAGGTACGTTTTTGGATGCGGGAGAATGAGAGATAATACTATGGGGGGCAGGGTCCGTAAAATTTTGAAAGTGAATAATTCGGCCGGTCTGGCTGGAGTGGCAGGGTTTCTTGGTATGGCTCCGGCATAAGACAGGTTGGGATCCGGCCGGTCAAGGAGCCATTTTCTGATACGTTTTTCCCCTTACCCTTTCGCTGTGATGGGAGAGACGGTTTTACAGGATCTGAGGGCAGGTTTCCTCGCCTTGTTTCAGGGCTAAACGAGTACGGTCAGCCCTGAAACAAGGGGTAAATGAGAAAGAGGGCCAGAGCTTTGTGGCCCTGAAATTCAACTCGATCTGAATAAAAAAGCGGGTTGGGTCATGAGGCCCCGAAATCTTGTCTCAGCTCGTGTGCAGCGGTCACCATGGCCCTGAGGGCAGCGTTTACTTCCTCTTCCCTGCGGGTTTTGAGTCCGCAATCGGGGTTGACCCAGAGGCGTTTCGGATCAATGACGTCGAGCAGTACCTGCAGGGTATGAAGAATTTCATTTTTGTCTGGAACCTGAGGAGAGTGGATATCGTAGACACCCGGCCCGATATCTCTGGGATAGGGGTGCTGGCGCAGCTGATCCACAAGGCTCAAGGCGCTTCTGGATGCTTCAATGGTAATGACATCTGCATCAAGGGTATCAATGGCGTCCAGAATATCACCGAACTCACTGTAGCACATATGGGTATGGATCTGGGTATCCGGGCGCACCCCGTCATGGCAGAGCCGGAAGGCATTGACCGCAGCTGTGAGATAACTTTCCCACTGGTTCTTTTTCAAAGGCAGTTTTTCTCTTAATGCGGCTTCATCTATCTGTATAATCGCACAACCCCGGGCTTCAAGGTCCAGAACTTCATCTCTTATGGCCAGTGCCAGCTGGAACAGGCAGTCTTGCTGACTGATGTCTTCACGGACAAATGACCAGTTTAGAATGGTGACCGGTCCCGTTAACATTCCTTTTACGGGTTTTTCCGTACAGTTCTGAGCAAATTGCCATGTGTCAACGGTCATGGGCCGGGGCCTGTTTACATCTCCTAGGAGAACGGGAGGTTTGACACACCGGGTACCATAGGACTGTACCCATCCGTTTTTTGTAAAAAGAAAGCCTTCCAGCTGTTCTCCGAAGAATTCGACCATGTCGTTGCGTTCAAATTCTCCGTGAACGAGAACATCAAGGCCCATGGATTCCTGCAACAGAATGGTATCCCGTATGCGTTGTTGAATGAATGATGTGTACTCTTCCATGCTGATGTCGCCATTTTTGAAGGCCCTGCGCCTGGAGCGTATGTCGGCGGTCTGAGGAAAGGATCCGATGGTGGTGCAGGGAAAAAGGGGAAGCTTCAGTCGTTGAGACTGACTTGCCCTGCGGGTGGCCTCATCGGGAAAACGGCGGAATCCTTGTCCTTTCAAGGGTTCTGTTTTGCGTCGTACATCGGGCAGGACCCGCCCCGGGATGCGGGCTGCCTGCTCCAGTCTCTGCTGATTCTGCAGGAAGAGAGGATGGAACTCCGCCTTGTCTTCGCCAAAAAGAGTGGCAATCTCTGTCAGTTCTTCGAGCTTTTCTTCAGCAAAGGCAAGTGCCCCGAGCGTTTCAGGGCTGAGGTCGGTTTCAGGTCCCAGAGAGTAGGGAAGATGCAGCAGGGAGCAGGATGGAGCCAGGACAAGACGATCGGAAGAGACGATGGCTGCAATGCGGCGGAGAAGAGCCAGACTTTTTTGATAATTATTGCGCCAGATGTTGCGGCCGTTGATGATCCCTGCGGTGAGAATTTTGTCTTCAGGAAAGCCTTCCTGCTCAAGGCTTGTGATGGTGGAGATCCCTTCCACAAAATCAAGCCCTATGCCCTGAACCGGAAGCGCATACAGGGTTTTTAACAGGGGGCTGGCATCACCGAAATAGGTTTGTAGCTGAAGGCTGACGCCGGCATCGGGATCGGCAAGGGATTCGTACAGGGAAATAAAAAAGGCTTGGTCTTCCTCGCTTACATCCGTAACAAGACAGGGCTCATCCAGCTGTACCCATGTGGCTCCAGCTGCGCCCAGTGCCCGTATGAGTTTCCGGTATGCTTCGATCAAGGGGGCTGCGATTGTCTGGGCTGAGGTTTTGCCGGAGAAGCGTGTAAGGCGTAAAAGTGTGTAGGGCCCTGGAAGAACAGGCCTTGTATGGAAGCCGTATGCAAGGGCTTCTTTAAACTCCGTGAGGGGCTTGTGCCCCATAAGGCCGATGGTGCTGCTGTCGTCTACCTCAGGGACCATATAGTGGTAATTGGTTGTAAACCATTTTTTCATGGCAAGGGCTTTGGCTTTGTGGCCGTTTTTTTCATACCCCCTTGCCATGGCAAAGGTGCGGATTATGGGGTCCTGGGGCAGGGAACGGAAACGTTCCGGGATCATGCCGAAAAGAAATGCCGTATCCAGCAGGGTGTCATAGTAGGAAAAGTCGTTGGAAGGTACGGATTGAATGCCCTTTTCATGCTGTTTCTGCCAGTGCTGCCAGCGGAGATTTTTTCCTTCCTGCAGCAGTTCATCTGCCGTGACGGATCCTTGAAAGTATCGTTCTGCGGCTTTTTTCAGCTCCCTGTTTTTCCCGATTCTTGGGTAGCCTATGGTGGTAACTGTCAACATGCCTGCTCCTTTATGAGTAGTTTTTTATATCAGGATATATTGATTTATTGAAGTGTGCAAGGGTTTTCAGGTTTTGTCCCCATCATCAGAAAAATTTTGGTGTTATGGAGTGCAGAGAGAAGGGCGGTGTTCAGGGTTGTTTATGGCTGCTGGAAGAGGATGGTTCAGATGATAGCATCCTTTATGATGAAGGGTAATCCAGTGAATTCTAAAAGGAGGCCAGGTAATTTACGGAATAAAATCAGAGGTGCAGGGACGAATGGGATGGCAAAAAACACTTGCGCATGAAAATAATCTGGCTTATACCCCCTCCATGCACTGGATGTGCCTTTATGGGTTCCGATAAAAAAGCAGAGCGCTCACTGAACCGGGTTTGATGGGCTCTTTGTGCCCCGCAGCCTTTTTACCGGCAGCAAAAGCGGGGTACGGCTTGCCACGGATATGGAAAGAAACGTGCCGTATGGTAATTTTCTCCGGTCAGCCTTCAATGCAAAGGATCGGGCCAGAGAGAAATTTTCTTTTTCCGGATTCCGGCCTTGTGTGGGGCCTTTTATGCTGTGAGATCAGGCAGGGGCGGAAACAGGGGCGAGCGGCCTGATTTTATAGCCAGTATCTCAGGCTGATGAACAGGATGCAATAATGTGGAATAGGCGCCGTAAAGATTTGGATGGAGCCAGTCCTGTTGAACAAGCGGGCTGGAGCAGCCTTTGACTGGTTTGCAGGAGATCCCTGCATTAATAAGGATGAAGCAAAAGGAGAATATGCATCTATGAACGCATCATGGTTGGACAGCCTGGAAGAGTGGGTAACCATTGCCGGCTCCTTTGTTTGGGGAGCCCCACTGCTCGTCCTTCTGGTTGGAACAGGGTTCTGGCTGACCTGGGCATTGCGGGGCATTCAGATTTCAGCCCTTATGCATGCTCTCTATCTTGCCCTTGTCAAACGCAGGGAAGATGAGGAGGAGGATGGAGATATTTCCCATTTTCAGGCGCTGATGACGGCACTGTCCGCAACGGTTGGTACCGGTAATATTGCTGGTGTTGCAACGGCCATTGCCATTGGAGGGCCGGGGGCTCTTTTCTGGATGTGGGTGACAGGGCTTCTGGGCATGGCAACGAAATATGCCGAAGCCGTTCTGGCCGTCGTCTATCGAGAAAAGGATGAAAAAGGTCAGATGCGCGGTGGGCCTATGTACTATATTGCCAAAGGAGTCGGCTGGAAGTGGATGGCTGTGCTTTTTGCGTTTTTTGCCAGCGTGGCAGCCTTTGGAATCGGTAATATGGTACAGTCAAATTCCGTTGCGGATGCGGTTCGCACTACTTTTGGTGTTCCTGTGTGGATTACGGGACTTGTGCTGATGGTGCTGGTGGCCACAGTGGTTCTGGGAGGCATAAAAACCATCGGAAGGGTCACCAGTATTCTGGTTCCTGTGATGATTGTTTTTTATATGGTGGCTTCCATAGCCGTACTTCTTTTGTTTGCGAGAGAGATTCCAGAGGCTTTCAGGCTGATTTTTGTCCATGCCTTTTCACCAATGGCTGCTACGGGTGGCTTTGCGGGCTCCGTTCTCATGCTCACCATACGAATGGGGGTTTCGAGGGGACTTTTTTCCAATGAATCAGGCCTCGGCAGTGCTCCCATCGCCGCTGCTGCAGCCCAGACGGCTCATCCCGTCACACAGGCTCTGGTGTCCATGACCCAGACCTTCATCGATACACTGGTTGTATGCACCCTTACGGGTCTCGTTCTGATCCTGACGGGTGCATGGTCTTCCGGAGCCACGGGCGCTTCTCTTACGGCGGGTGCTTTTGAACTGGCACTTCCCGGACTGGGTTCCTATATTGTTACCTGCGGCCTGATACTTTTTGCCTATTCAACCATGCTTGGATGGTGCTATTATGGTGAAAAATCCATAGAGTATCTTCTTGGAGAAAAAGCCGTACTGCCCTATCGGGTATGTTATGTTGTGTTTGTTGCCATTGGAGCCACGCTGAAACTCGAGTTGGTATGGGGGCTTGCGGATCTTTTCAACGGGCTGATGGCTTTCCCGAACCTTGTGGCTCTTCTGGTATTAACCCCGGTGGTTGTCCGGTATACTCAGGAGTATTTTCGGGATGTGCGCCCTTGAAAGGGCAGGAAAACCAGCTTCGGTATCCGCCCGCGCATGAATGAGGGAGTTTCGGGTGCTGTTACGTATGATGAATAAGATTATCTGCCCTGATGGAGATGCGTGAGCATCGGTGGATGGGGGTGTCGTGCCGGAGACGGGATGGGACCCCCTTTTTTTATTTTTATTCTTGCAGATAAGTGATTTTTTTATTAAACATCCATTGAATAACTATGGGGAGGATCAATTATATTGCGGAAACGACAGAATGCTCAGGAAAGAAAGCCCGTTATTCTTGATGCCTTTTATGCTGCCATACGGGAAGAGGGCATAGAAAACGCATCGGTTGCCAAGGTTGCGGCACGGGCAGGTATTCATCCCAGCCTGGTGATTCATTATTTCGGAACCAAGGAAAAAATGCTCATGGAGCTTGTGGATCAGGTTCTGGAAACCTATGGTGCGCTCATCGGCAGTCTTCCCCGGGATGGTGCTCCGGGTGAGAGACTTCTGAGGATACTGGCAACCATATGGGGGCCATCCTGGTACGGTGCCGTGGCTCCTTCCGTTGTCTATTCCTTCCTTGCCATTGCCAGGAGAAATCAGGAGGTTGCCCGTCGTGTCGACCATCTTTATGGGAAGTACAGGCGCTTTCTGGAAAAAGAAGTTGCAGCCGCTGCCGCTGCGGGCGTGGTCTCGGTCAGGGATGTTCCGGCATCTGTTTCGGCCCTCTTGTCCCTTAGTGAGGGGTCTCATTATTTTCGTCACCACTTTGGAGGCAGTGAAGAGGCCCACAGGCAGGCCATGATGCGCGCCGCCCTGATCATTCTCGGAGCATCACCAGAAGTTATGGTTTTATACGAAGGAGGTTTTGGTAGTGGCGGAGTGGAGAGCTCTTAAGAATATTGATCCCCATTGTTTTGCCTGTGGTCAGGGGAATTCCCATGGACTGCATATGCGTTTTTTTTCCAACGGAGAACGGGTGAAATCCCGGCTGGTGATCCCCGACCACCTGAGGGGCTGGCATACGCTGGTTCATGGGGGGGTGTTGGCTACCATACTCGATGAAGCCATGAGCTGGGCAGCCATTCATCTTACCGGGCATTTTATTCTTACCCAGGAGATGACGGTGCGTTTTAAAAAGCCGGTTCACATTGGAGAAGAGATTCGGGTTCAAAGTTTTGTGAATGAACGTGTTTCTCCTAAGAAGGCTGGACTCAAGGCAGAAATCTGCAACATGTCCGGCGATGTCTGTGCGGAAAGTTCGGGTCTGTTTGCCCTTTTTACGACGGAAGATTTCATCCGGAAAGATCTGGTTCCGGCTCATATGCTGGAAGCCATGAATGAAAGTATGTGGAGGAGTGCATGAAGCCGCTTCTTTTTCTTGCCGGCCCCAGAGCCTATAAGCGTATTCGGGAGAAAGGTCTGGGGCCTGATGATGTACGCCTGGTTCTCGGAGCTTCCGGTGCCGCCAAATGGCTGGGCATCCATGGTTTGGATGTTGCCGTTTTTTCAGATTTTCTTACCGGATCGTCCCGACCGGTTCCATTTTTTGGAACCAGTATCGGAGCATGGAAGCTGGCAGCGGCAACCCGAAAAGATCCACGGGCAGCCTTTGATTTTCTGGCCCATGCCTATATGCATCAGTTTTATAAAAAACCTGTGCGCAGACGCCACGTAGACCAGGAAGCTCTGCGTATTGTCGATGCGTTTTTGCCTCCCGGAGCAGCCAGGGAGATCCTTTCCCATCCGAAGTTCCGGTTGCACCTCTCGGTCATTCGCTGCAATGGTGCCCTTGCTTCGGAAAATGCCATGGCACTGGCGTGGGGGCTGGGTATGGCGTTTACCGTGAATTGGAAGGGCCGGTCCCAGTATATCCGCCGTTTTGACCGGGTTATTTTTCATGACCCAAGGGAGGAAAGCCTGGTAAACGGTGCTTTTAATGGTGCTTCATCCGTTCCTTTGACTCCGGAAAATTTTCGTTCTGCCCTTCTTGCCACAGGGTCCATCCCTTTTCTGATGAGTGGTGTTCCAGAAATTCCAGGAGCCGGGGAAGGAACGTTCAGGGATGGTGGGCTTGTGGACTATCACCCCTTGCCTCCGGAGGAGCTTGAGGAGGGTATTGTTCTGTATCCTCATTTCTATCCGGAAGTCATACCGGGCTGGTTTGATAAAAGAATGCCACGTCGCCGGGCATCGGCAATGGATCTTGCCGATGTTCTCCTGCTGGCACCATCATCGGAATATGTGGAAAAACTTCCCTTTGGTCGGATTCCGGACAGAAGAGATTTCAAGGTTTTTGAGGGCAATGATGCCGCAAGGCTCTCCTTTTGGAAAAAGGCAGTGGCAGAGAGCCGGCGTCTCGGTGATGCCTTCCTTGAAGCTCTTGAAAATGGGCGTATCGAAGATTGTATACAGCCCATGGGCATGGATGCCTGAATCCGACAGCTGTGCTCCCGGAGTGTGCTGGAGCACCAGAGGAGGAAAAAAGCCGTAACCCGCATAGCCCTTAGGGCTGGCCAGACATCGTAAGGTTTTCAGGCAGTACCTTGCCGATAGGTGGCCTGCATGTTAGCCCGTCGGTATGTCCGTCCACTATGGTGAAAAGGGCAGAGGTCTCGGATGAAATGGTCGTACATTGGCGTTTGCCGGTTCCGTTTTTTTTAAGAGACATAATAAGGAGGCAGTATGATGCAGGTTCAGAGGGTTCTGATTGTTGGCAGCGGCACCATGGGCAGGAAAATCGCTTTCCTGTCCGCAGCAGCGGGTTTTGATACGCGTATCTATGATATTAGCGAAGGAGTTCTGTCCGATGCTCGCCAGGGTATGGAGCGCATTATTGCAAAAGCCGTTTCAAGGGGGCGTATAACATCTCAGGAAGAATCGCTCGTCCGTGGGCGGATCGCATATTTTACGGACAAGGTTCAGGCCGCTCAGGATGTGGATTTTCTCAGCGAATCCATTCCGGAAGATCCTGTTCTGAAAGGGCAAGTTTTTGGTGAGTTTGACAAGCTTTGTCCTGAACACGCTGTCTTTACAACGAATACTTCTTCTCTGATGCCCTCCATGTTTGCCGATGCTACAGGACGTCCGGATCGTTTCGCGGCCCTGCATTTTCATAATCCGGAGGTGGACCGAATTGTGGACATCATGCCTCACCCGGGAACCTCCGGGGAAACCATGGGCGCCATCCGGAGGTTTGTGGAGGCTATCCACATGATACCCATTGAAATGAAAAAGGAGAATCCGGGCTATGTATTTAATTCCATGTTTATGTCTTTGCTTGGTTCTGCTCTGACCCTTGCGGCGAGGGATGTGGCCAGTCCCGAAGATGTGGATCGCTCATGGATGGGCGTTATGCAGATGCCCATCGGACCTTTTGGCATGATGGATCAGGTTGGACTGGAAACGGTATGGAAAATTACAGACTACTGGGCTTCCGTGACCCGGGCTTCTCAGGCCAAAGCCAATGCGGCGTATCTTCGTCCTTTTGTGGATGAGGGCAGGCTTGGAGCAAAGACGGGTGAGGGGTTTTATTCCTATCCTTCTCCTGCCTGGAGCCGGCCAGATTTTCTGGAGGGTAGCCAATAGGCAGGTTTTCTTTGCTAATAAAACATATGTTCATTGGGCTTGGCTGGTTTCATAACGCTATCGTTTGCTGTTCCATCAGGCCTGATGAGCCCGGTTTGCTGTGATACCAAAGCCCTCCATGTGGAGGGCTTTAGCGTTCTTAGGGTATTGGA
This sequence comes from Desulfobotulus pelophilus, assembly GCF_026155325.1. NCBI lineage: Bacteria > Pseudomonadati > Thermodesulfobacteriota > Desulfobacteria > Desulfobacterales > Desulfobacteraceae > Desulfobotulus > Desulfobotulus pelophilus. The sequence continues at coordinate 167,586 of NZ_JAPFPW010000001.1, forward strand.
AGGTCGTTCACGGATTCACGGCACCGGCGGTTTGGGTGGAGAAACCGGCTTACATGGCATCCTTGAAGGTTTTTCTCATGCGGAATTCTGTCTGTTTGCCGTTATTCCACTGGTTTACCGGTCTGAGATAGCCCACAACTCTGGAATAGACCTCCGTGGGTCCCTGGCAGGTAGTGCAGGCTTTTTTCTCTCCCCGCATATAGCCGTGGGAAGGGCATACGCTGAAGGTGGGGGTCAGGGTGAAATAAGGAAGCTTGTAATTGTTCGTTATTTTCCGGACAAGGTTGCGTGTAACAAGAGGATCCCGGATTTCTTCTCCGAGGAAGGTGTGCAGAACGGTTCCTCCCGTGTACTTGGCCTGGAGGTCATCCTGATGATCAAGGACTTCAAAAAGGTCTTCGGAGAAATTGACCGGAAGATGGGTGGAGTTGGTATAGAAGGGATCGCCTCCTTCTTTGAAATCTTCTTCATTGGCGCAAAGAATTTCAGGATACATCTTTTTATCTTTTAAAGCGAGGGAATAGGAAGTGCCTTCTGCTGGCGTGGCTTCCAGATTGAAAATATCTCCGGTTTCATTCTGGAGTTCCTCAAGCCTCATGCGGATGTGGTCCATGATGGAAAGAGCAAAGTTCTTCCCTGTTTCTGTGGAAATATCCTCCCCGAGAAAATTGAGGCAGGCTTCGTTCATACCGTTGATGCCGATGGTGGAGAAGTGGTTTTTCCAGTAGACGCCGGTTCTTTCCTTGATGTGGCGGAGATAGAATTTGGAGTAGGGGTAGAGGCAGCCATCGGTGAAACGTTCCAGTACTTTGCGTTTGATATGAAGGGAGTCCCTTGCCAGCTCAATCGTGGTATCCAGAAGCTTTTTAAATTCCTCCTCCGTATCAGCCAGATAGGCGATGCGGGGCAGGTTGATGGTGACAACACCGATGGAACCCGTAAGGGGATTGGCGCCAAAAAGTCCGCCGCCTCTTTTGCGGAGTTCCCGGTTATCAAGGCGCAGGCGGCAGCACATGGACCGTGCATCATCTGGGTTCATATCGGAGTTAACAAAATTAGAGAAGTAGGGAATGCCGTATTTGCCTGTCATTTTCCATATGGCTGTCATACGGGGGTTTTCCCAGTCAAAGTCTTTGGTGATGTTGTAGGTGGGTATGGGGAAGGTGAAAACGCGCCCCCGTGCATCCCCTTCCATCATGACTTCTGCAAAGGCCTGATTGAGCAGGTCCATTTCAGCCTGAAAATCTCCGTAGCTTATATCCATATCCCTGCCACCGATAATCACAGGCACATCTTTCAGAATGGAAGGGACATTGAGATCCATGGTGATGTTGGTGAAAGGTGTCTGAAAACCTACCCTTGTGGGTATATTGATGTTGAATACAAATTCCTGGAGAGCCTGCTTGATATCGGCATAGTCGAGTTCGTCGTAACGGATAAAGGGGGCCAGGAGGGTATCAAAATTGGATACGGCCTGAGCACCGGCGGCTTCGCCCTGGAGGGTATAGAAAAAATTGACCAGTTGCCCTAAAGCTGTCCGGAAATGACGGGGAGGAGCACTTTCCACCTTGCCGGCAACTCCTTTGAAGCCCTGACGCAGCAGATCCTGCAGATCCCAGCCCACACAGTAAACGGAAAGGAGGCTCAGGTCATGGATGTGAATATCCCCCTGCTTGTGGGCTCTGCGTATTTCCGGGGGATAGATGCGGTTCAACCAGTATTCAGCCGTGATGTCGGAGGAAATGTAGTTGTTCAGCCCCTGAAGCGAGTAGCTCATGTTGCTGTTTTCCCGGATTTTCCAGTCCATCTGCTTCAGATAGTTGTCCACGAGGTCACCGTTGACCCGGGTGACGATGTTGCGTAGCTGGCTGCGCTGCTCCCTGTAAATAATATAGGCTTTGGCCGTCTGCAGGTAAGGAGAATCCAGCAGCACCCTTTCCACTATATCCTGAATGGATTCCACATCCGGAGAAGGGCCAAGGCGCATGTCCTTGATCAGTGTGAGCGCCCGGAGGGTAAGTTTGCGGGCCTCGCGCTCTCCGAATTCGGCCGTTGCTTTACCAGCCTTGGTAATGGCTGCTGTGATTTTGGAGGAGTCGAACTCAACAATGCGACCGTTGCGTTTTTTAATACTTTCGAGCATGGCATCTCTCTGGGAATAGGGGTTAGGCTGCGGTGATTGCAGGACAAGGTATCAGAGGCTTGTTTGATCAGCAGGCTCCCGTTTTGCGGGGAGGAAGAAGTCCTTTTCTTTGCCAAGATAGGGAAGAGACCACGGGAAGTCAAGTCTGTATATTGGTGTTTGGAATATTTTTTTCCTTTATGTTGTGGTGCGATTGGGATCTATGTGGTTTTTTTGAATAAAAAAAAGCTGGTACAGGCGGAAGGGAAAAAAATCTGACGGCCATGCCATGGCTGAAGAGATGGCTCACCCCATCTTGTTTTTTTACTGCGTGAGTCCCTTAATTCGTTCTGGGCGGATCCGTTGTATGAGCTCTTTGGTGTGGAGGGGATGGTGGGTTGGGAAAAAGGGTTTCTCCTGCTTGAAAAAGGTTTTGGAATGGTTCATGCTGACCATTTGCGGAGCTGCTGATTCCGGCCATGTTCAGGTTGCTTTTTTCGTGCATGGACTTGCATTCTGGTTCATGGGCGGCCGCGTAACAGGGGGAGCAGTTGAGGATCATATTCATGGAGGAGGCCTCATGGGATGGGAAAGAAAACCGGTACACCGGCAGCATATGATACCCTGGTATGATACGGGTTTTGTATGTCGGGTGGTCTTCTGGCTGCTGTTGCCGGTTCTGATTTTTGGTATGGTGGGGGTGCTGGAAGCACTGAAACGTGAAGCGTGGCCCCTTTATATAGGGATGCCTTTGTCCATGAGTATGATCAGTGGGTGGATCATGGTGCGGATGACCTTGAGGGTCTTCCGGCGGAAAATGTCAGGAGATGGCTGTCAGGGGAAATGAGGCATTCCATGAAGTGGTGGATGATCCGGGCTGTTGCTCCCCAGATAACCGCATCATCCAGAGGGTAGCGCAGTTCTGTCCAGTCGGGCTCCCGTCCTGCAAAACCCTTTTCTAAATGAATTTCCATGAGATGGGTTAATGAAATATCCAAAACTCTGCTGATTTCTGAAGGATCAGGGTGGATGGGGCCTGATCCATTCCACCAGCCGGCCAGGACTTCAATGCAGACATTGTTCAAGGTCATGAAGTGCCCCATGGAGCCGATGATTGTTACCTGATCAGCCGGTATGGCCAGTTCTTCTTTCAATTCGCGAAGGGCCGTGTGGGTTGGGCTTTGGTCTTCAGGATCCACATGCCCTCCGGGAAGAGCCACCTGACCTGCCCATGTGTAGCCGGGATGAGCCGCCTTCTGTATGGCCAGAAGGCGGTTCTCTTTTTCTCCGGGGGTGATGAGAAAGGAAACGGCTGCAGGCCGTGTCCGTTGAGCCGGTGGAGCGGGATGGGGCTGGTTCAGTACGATATCTCTGTAAAAATTGCCAAAAGAATTCATTGTCCATGTCTTCCGGTATGGATTATTTGCAGTATGCGCAGAAATGTTTCTGGAGGAATATGACCGGGCCTATTGAAAAGTCCCTGCCCTTCCGGGGATAGAAATATATTGGCGGGAATGCCATTTACTTTGAACTTGTCAGCGAGTGCCTGGTTTCGGTCCACATGAATGCTCACGGGTATAAAATGGGCGTTCAGGTATGCCCTGACGTCTTCATTGGCGAGGGTCTTTGTTTCCATGGTGCGGCACCAGGAGCATTGAGGGCTGTGGAAGTAAAGGTAGATGTGCTTATTCTCGGAAGCTGCTTTGGTTTTGGCGTCCTCATAGGATGTCCATGTAAGAGGTTCGGCAGCACTGGCCGCTGAGACTGAAAGAAGGAAAAGAAGGCAGATGCAGAGCGTGCGGACCGTAGGCATGAATGTCTCCTTGCAACATAGGGTTGGGTGAAGTCAGGGGATGAAAACCAGTTTTCCCATCTGATTGGTCATGAGCAAAATGCCCGTAGCTACCAGCAGAATACCGCCTGTTACGTTGGCAGCCTTGACAAAGGGCTTGGCCTTGCGGACGAATGCCATCAGTCTGGCGGCGGCAAAGGACAGAAGGAGAAAGGGCATGGCCAGCCCGGCAGCGTAGACGGACAGGAGCACAACTCCATGATAAATACTTTCTTTTGTACCTGCAATGACAAGAATAGAGCCGAGCAGGGGGCCGATGCAGGGACTCCAGCCGGCGGCAAAGGCCATGCCGATAAAAAAAGCGGCTAAGGCGTGCACGGGGCGGCTGCGCAGATGAATGCGTTTTTCGGTATGAAGAAGGGGTATTCGTATCAGGCCCATAAGGTGAAGACCGAAAATAAGAACGGCACTCCCACCGGTAAGGCGAAGCCAGGTGCCGTTCCCTGAAACCAGCTGCCCGAGAAAGCTGGCGGAAGCGCCGAGCGCAATAAAAACAACGGAAAAACCAGCGATAAAGCCCAGGGTGGAAACCTGTATTCTGCGCTGCGCTGCGTATGAAGGACCCTGGGAAAATTCTTCAATGGAAACACCGGAAATGAAGCTGAAATATGCCGGTATTAAGGGCAGGATGCAGGGGGAAAGAAAGGAAAGAAGTCCTGCGGTGAAGGCGGCGGCAAGGGATACGGGCTCCACAAAAGGCATGAAAACTCCATGGTTTGAAAAATGTTGACGGCTGTTATTCTTCTGAGAGGAAGAATCCCGGATGGATGTGTACATTTTCAGGGTTCCCCTTGAAAGAATCCGGGAGGGGCTACCGTATGGCTCCGTTGATGATAGTGTCCCGGTCAGGTACGCATGCAGCAGGATATCTGTCCTTGCACAGACATTGAGCACTGTCTGGTAAAAAGGTTACAGAAAAAGCATCACGGTGTTTCCGGTTCCCGGCTGGAAAGTTCCCGGGAACGGTCTCTTGCAGCGGTAATGGCCCGGGTCACAAGATCCGTAAAGCCCCCCTCTTCCAGTATGGCCAGGGCCGCAGCGGTGGTTCCGCCGGGAGAGGTAACCCGTTGTCGGAGCGTGGCTGTATCTGCCCCGCCGTTTTCCATAAGGGCTATGGCTCCTTTCAGGGTCTGCACGGTGAGTGTAAGGGCATCATCATTGGAGATTCCAAGGGTTGTTCCTGCCTGTATCATGGCTTCAGCGAGCAGGAAAAGATAGGCCGGCCCGGAACCGGAAAGGGCTGTGAGCGCATCCATGAGAGTTTCCGGGAGAACACAGACTTTGCCCATAGAACCTGCCATGGTCATGGCAAGTTCCATGTCCTCATCCCGGACTCCCGGACCACGGCTGAGACCGGACATGCCGCATCCCACAAGGGCGGGTGTGTTGGGCATGATGCGTATGGGTACAATGAGCTCTTTGGCATGGGCCGTGAGGGATGCTGTGAGATGGTGTTCTAGTGTGGGAAGTGGTATGCCTGCAGCAATGGATATAATCAGTTTTCTCGACCTGTTCTCCGTGTATCTCGGATCCTGGGTGAGTTCATGAATGACGGAGGGGAGCTGTTGAGGTTTGACAGCCAGAATTACAATGTCTGACTTATCAAAAACCTCTGCGTTGTCTGTGACAGAACGGATCTGAAATTTGCTGGCAACAAGATTGCGCTGGTGCTCCCCCGGATCGGCGGCAAGAATCTGATCTGCGGAGATACCTGAGTTATGGCGCAGGGCCTGGATCATGGCCTGGGCCATGTTACCTGCACCGATAAAACCGATGGTTTTTTGGGAAAGAATGGAGGGCACGGAAAAAGTCCTTTCGATGGGTAATGGCGTTGGAGTTCGGTTTCGTTTGACAATGTGGATGGGAAGACTGACAAAAAAAGGCGGTTTTTTTGACTTTTTTTGTCAGTTCCCGGTACGGCGATGTAAAATAGTTCCATTGTCTCATTTATTATCTGACTGCACCATGCACTTTCTGTCAATACCTGCCATGCATCGGGTACAGGGAAAGTCAGGGGAGTTTTCCGGATTCTTGACGGTTTCGGGGGGATGCCGTATGGTAATAGTCCCATGCGGTTATCTGAAAAAGAGTATCCCGTTTCCTCCCCTGAAGTTGTTGCAAGGGTAAAGACAGAAATCTTCCGGGAAGAATGTTTGTGCCGGAATACCGGAATCCTTCCCTGACAAAGACACAGACGATGAGGTAGAAAAATGTTTTTGCTGGGCAATTTTTTTATGGCTCTTGCCAGAATCACGGAAATGATACTGACCATTTATGTCTGGATTCTCATTGCCAGGGCACTGCTTTCCTGGGTGAACCCGGATCCTTACAATCCCATTGTACGCTTTTTGCATCAGGTAACAGATCCTGTGATGGACAGGGTCCGGAGATTGATTCCGCTGCAGTTTGGCGGAATTGATTTTTCTCCCATTATCATCATTCTCGGTATTGTTTTTCTTCAGCAGATGCTGGTGTCCTCACTGTATAACATGGCGAAAATGATGGGCGGATAACAAAGCAGGAGGGGAAGCCCGGAGCCTGCATGAACCTTTTTACGGAGCAGAAACAGAAATATGGCAAGAATTGATGCTTTTTTCAAACTCATGCACGATCAGGGTGCTTCGGATTTACATCTTGTGGCTGGTCAGCCCCCGGCCCTGCGTATCAATGGAGAGATGGAGCGGATAAAGTATAAGGTCCTTGAGAATGACGAGCTCCGCTCCATGCTGTATGAAATATGCCCGGAAGATAAGATCAAAGCTTTTGAAGAAGCCGGAGATGTGGATTTTGGTTATGAAATTCAAGGTCTTGCTCGTTACAGGGCGAACTTTTTTATGCAAAGGAATGGTGTGGGTTCGGTTTTCAGGGAAATTCCCACAACCATTCTGACTGCGGAACAGCTGGGCCTGCCAGCGGTGATTTCAAAACTGGCTCTGTTGCCCCGGGGGCTGGTGCTGGTGACAGGGCCCACAGGTTCCGGTAAGTCCACAACTCTTGCCGCTATTCTGGATGTGGCCAATCGTCACCGTAAAGACCATATTATCACGGTGGAAGATCCCATAGAATTTGTACACAAAAGCCAGAGTGCCCTGGTGAACCACAGAGAGGTGGGAACCCATACCAGGAGTTTTTCTGCCGCGCTGAGGGGAGCCCTGCGTGAAGACCCGGATGTCATTCTGGTGGGTGAAATGAGGGATCTCGAAACCATATCCCTTGCCATAGAAGCTGCGAGTACGGGACATCTGGTGTTGGCTACCCTGCATACAAACAGTGCGGCGAAAACCATTGACCGTATTATTGAAGTGTTTCCCGCCAACCAGCAGGCTCAGGTTCGTTCCACCCTGGCAGACAGCATAAGGGCAGTGATTTCCCAGACTCTTTTTAAAAGAGTGGATCAGAAAGGTCGCATTGCAGCCATGGAGATTCTCATAGCCAATCCGGCGGTGAGGAATTTGATCCGGGAAGGCAAGACCTATCAGATTGCTTCCATGGTTCAGACCGGTAAGAAATATGGCATGCAGCTTCTGGATGATGCCATCATGAACCTTTATACAAAGGGCTTGATTTCTGCCGATGACGCGTATGCCAAAGCCAATGAAAAAGCCCGTTTTGTCAATTTTCTCAAAAATCCACCTTTGGATTTTACAGAGGTGTGACGGGTAAAAGAGGTTGCCGGAAAGGGGTTCGCATCCATGAGAAAGCAGGAAATAGATCATATACTGACACAGATGCTGGATTATCGCCAGAATGTGTCGGATCTGAATTTTACCGCCGGTCGTCCACCTCAGGTGGAAAGTGATGGCAGGCTTATGGGAGTGCCCATGGAGCCGGCTCTGCCATCTCTGACGCCCTATCAGACGGAAGTGCTGGCACTGACCCTGATAGGTAGAAACCGTCGTATGGCGCGTCAGTTGGTCCAGGAAGGTTCCTGCGATCTTTCCTACGGCCTTCCGGGCAAGGCAAGATTCCGTGTGAACGTATTTTCCCAGTCCGGTGGCAATTATTCAACCGTACTGCGGAAACTGGAAGCCCGGATTCCAACCATTGACAGCCTTAGACTGCCGGAGGTTTTTCACAGGATAGCGGCTGAAAAAAACGGTTTGATTTTTGTTACCGGCGCCACGGGTTCCGGTAAGTCAACCAGTCTTGCCGCCATGCTCGATGCCATCAATAATACCCAGGAAGTGCATGTGGTTACCCTTGAGGATCCTGTTGAGTACCAGCACCCCCAGAAAAAATCTACCTTCAACCAGCGGGAATATGGTTTGGATTTTCCTGACTATATCACGGGGCTACGGGCAGCTTTGCGTCAGGCTCCCAAAGTGATTCTTGTGGGAGAGATGCGGGACCGTGAGTCTGTTGAAATTGGTCTCCGAGCCTCGGAAACGGGGCATCTTGTTCTGACGACTCTGCATACGGTGGATGCGGGAAAAACCATTAACCGTATTATTGGTATGTTTGAAAGTGAAGAAGAGCGGCAGATGAGGATTCGCCTTGCGGATTCGGTGAAGTGGATAGTGTGTCAGCGTCTTCTCCCTAAAGTTGGCGGGGGGCGCGTGGCTGCTTTCGAGATTCTTGGCACCAGTCTTCGGGTTAAAGACGTTATCATGAATGGTGAGTCCGAAGGTAAGACTTTTTATGAAATGATTCAGGCCGGTCGTCACCGCGGCATGTGTACGTTTGATGATTCCATCATTGAGTTGTACGAGAGGGGTCTGATTACGGAAACAACGGCACTGGCCTATGCCTCCAAGCGGGAGGTGGTTGCCCGGGGGATTGACAGGGTGAAAGCTGCCCGTGGAGAGAAAACAACGGACATCGACAACCTGGAAATTGACCGGGGGTATGGCCGGCGGGAGGGCTTCTGATGGTTGCCGAAGAAGGGGTGATAGTTGTGGTATGTGATGGGTGTGCAGCGTCATTTCGTATACCCGAAGACAAGATCCCGGCGGGAAAAACAGTGGGCCTCACCTGCCCGAAATGTGGTCATCGATCTTCTTTTACCGCATCGGCTGATGACGTGGAAACAAAGGCTTCCGCAGAAAGCGTAAGCAAGAGTTGTGAACATACAGAGCAGGGAAGTTCTTTTTTACCGGATCCGATGGCAGGTGAGATGGAGAGACCCTCCGCATCACTGGTATTTGCTGAGGAAGAGGGAGACCTGGCACTGGTTTGTGTGGAGGACCTCAATCTGCAGAAGCAGCTTCGGATGGCATTGGAACTCATGGAGTATCAGGTACTTGTGGCAGCTGCTCCCCATGAGGCGTTGAAGAATCTCCGTATGCATACATGTCGGCTGGTCCTTGTTCATGAGACCTTCGGAGGAGGGGATGAAACACGCAATCCCGTTCTTTTGTATCTGGAACGACTTTCTATGTCCATCCGCAGGGAGATGTTCGTGCTCATGCTGTCGGAAGGCCACAGTACTCTGGATTCTCTTGTGGCTTTTGTGAGGAGCGTGAATCTGGTCCTGAATGTACGGCACCTGCCGGAGATGGAGCGTCTTCTGGGGCAGGGTCTGGCCGATCACCAGCGTTTTTATGAGGTTTTTCTGGATGCCATGAAAGAGTATGGGCGGCGTTGAGATGTTTTTCTGATTATGAAGGGGTAAAGGCCACGGGTGGAAAGTCACCCATGGCCTTTCGGTTTTAAAGGGGGGCTCTTTCACTTAGAAGCCGTAGTCCTTCAAGGGTAAGGGTGCTGTCCACGATTTCTATGGTTCGGGAAACTTCCTGCATGAGCGGAGCAAGGCCTCCCGTGGCAATAATTTTGACAGAGCCTGTCATTTCTGAACGTATTTTGTCCACCATACCGTCCACAAGAGCGGCATAGCCATGAATGATGCCTGACTTGAGACTGGTTTCGGTATCTTTGCCGATGATGCTGGCTGGCGGATTGAAAAGGGCAACCCTTGGGAGCTTGGAGGCCCGTTGAAAGAGGGCGTCTGCGGCAATGGCAATGCCGGGTGAGATGGCCCCACCGAGGTAGGCTCCTTCCGGGGAGATGACATCAAAGGTGGTGGCGGTTCCAAAGTCGATGACGATAAGTGCCTGCGGGTAACGGTGGTAGGCCGCAACGGCATTGACAATCCGGTCTGCACCGACTTCCAATGGGTTGGTGTAGAGGATGGGCATCCAGCCTTTAACGGATGCAGGTCCCACCCAGTGCGGAGCAGGGCCGGGTATATGACGGCGGCAGAAGGCATCCAGAACAGGAATCATGGGTGGCACAACGCAGGACACTATGGTCTTGCTGATGGCCGTGAGTGGGATGTCGGCATCCTGAAACAGATTTCTTGCCAGAACGTGAAATTCATCCGGAGTGGTATCCCGCCGGGATGGGATCCGCCAGTCTTTCCGAAGTGTCTCACCCTGAAAAATTCCGATGACAGTATTGGTGTTGCCAACGTCAATGACCAGCAGCATGGTGCCTCCTCACAGTGGTAGGAAAAAAAGCGTGGAAACATTCCGGCATACGAAGCGTTTTGTCAAGAAAGATCTGCGGGAAGGATTCCCGCGTTTCTTTCACAAGGCTGCCCCGCAAGGGTAATGGCGCGGTTTACTTCCAGAGCGGCGCGGGTGGCAGCCACATCGTGAACCCGAAGTACCTTCGCTCCGCTCTGCACGCCAAGGATGGCTGTTGTCAGGGTACCGGCAAGGACTTCTGGAGAAAGAGTGTCCGGTTCTCTGCCATTGCGGGCGGTGATGGTCCGGATAAAGCGTTTGCGTGAAGTACCCAGCAGTAATGGGCAGCCAAGCTCTTTCAGATCGTTAAGATGAGCCATCAGTTTCAGGTTGTCTTCCAGCGTCTTTCCGAAACCGATGCCCGGATCAATGAGAATGCGGTCTGCTGCGATGCCACCTTTTACGGCCAGCTCAACTTTTATCCGGAGAAAATTTTTCACTTCTTTTACAACATGTTTGTACTGAGGAGCAATCTGCATGGTCTGGGGGTCGTTCTGCATATGCATGAGCACCACATGAACCCCTGCTTCAGCACATAGGGACAGCATATCCGGATCTGCCAGTGCGGATATGTCGTTGACCATGTCGATACCGGCTTCAATGGCAGCTTTGGCAACGCTGGCCTTGCGGGTATCGATGGAGAGGGGAATCGTGCTTTCTTTTCTCAGCTCACGGAGGAGAGGAATGACCCGTCGGCATTCTTCTTCCGAAGAAACGGGACTGGCAAAGGGGCGGGTGGATTCTCCTCCGATGTCCAGTATGCCTGCTCCCTCATCCATGAGCCGACGGGCATGATCAAGGGCTTTTTCCAAGGCAAGAAAACGGCCTCCATCGGAAAATGAGTCAGGGGTACAGTTCACGATTCCCATAAGGGTACATTGATCCGGCAGGATCAGGCGGGCAGAATCCGGGTCTGGTATGCGGTTTGTCATGGGTGGCTCCCTGCTGAAAAAAGACGGGTCTTTTTCTACCGCAAGGGAAGAAAAAGACCCGTAACAATCATGTGCTGCGTCAGGCTCGGTGAAGCTCTGAAGAATTTTCTGCCCGGGTATCAGGTTCTGTCAGGATTTGCGGTCTTCAGAGGAGCTGTTTTTGTCTGACTCCGGCCTTTCATTTTCCTCTTCAGGCCCTGAATCAGTTTCTGGCTCAGGCATGTTAAGGTTGTCTTCCGCCCCCGCATCGTTGTCGCCATCGGAAGGAGTGAAGCCTTCCTGCTGGGGAGGATCGAAGAGGGAGTCTTCTTCATCGATTTCAGGCAGGTGCGATGGAAACTCAATGTCCGGACGCAGTGAAAGGATCAGTTCATCCAGTTCTTTGCCGGATACGGTTTCTTTGTCGAGGAGCATCTCCGCAAGTTTGTGCAGAATCTCCAGATTGTCTGTGAGAACATCCAAAGCCCGGTGATAGGCTCCGTGGATGAAAGCAGATATTTCCGTATCAATTTTACGCGCGGTTTCATCGGAATAATCCCGGTTCTGACCGATGTCACGGCCAAGAAAAATCTGTTCATCTCCTTTGGCATAGGAGATGGGGCCGAGGTCATCGCTCATGCCCCAGGAGCGGACCATGCGTTGGGCCACATCCGTTGCCTGTTTGATATCATTGGCAGCACCCGTGCTGATGCGTTTGAAGATAATTTCTTCGGCAGCTCTGCCGCCAAAGGCTACGGAAAGGCCGCTAACCAGCTGATCTTTATATCTGAAAACGCTTTCGTCCGGCAGAAACCAGGTGATGCCTGCAGCTCTACCCCTTGGAATGATGGTTATTTTATTTACCGGATCGGTGAAAGGCAGCAGCCGTGCCACAAGGGCATGGCCTGCTTCATGGTAGGCAGTGACCCTTTTTTCTTCTTCGCTCATGACATTGGATTTGCGCTCAAGACCCATGTATACTTTATCTTTGGCATCTTCAAAATCTTTCATGTCAAGGGCGTCTTTGTTGCGTTTGGCTGCAATAAGAGCTGCTTCGTTGACCATATTTTCTAGGTCTGCACCGGAAAAGCCCGGTGTCCCCTTGGCAAGGCTTTTTATATTGACGTCCCTTGCTATGGGAGATTTCTTCATGTGAACGCGGAGTATGGCTTCCCTGCCTGCAATATCGGGGAGTGGAACCACTACCTGCCTGTCAAAACGTCCGGGTCGAAGGAGGGCGGGGTCGAGAACATCAGGCCGGTTGGTGGCAGCGATGAGGATAACCCCTTCATTGGATTCGAAACCGTCCATTTCTACAAGCATCTGGTTCAGGGTCTGTTCCCGCTCGTCATGACCGCCGCCGAGACCTGCACCGCGCTGCCTGCCTACGGCATCAATTTCATCGATAAAGATAATGCAGGGGGCATTTTTTTTGCCCTGGTTAAAGAGATCGCGGACGCGGGAGGCACCTACGCCCACGAACATTTCCACAAAGTCTGAGCCGGAAATACTGAAAAAGGGAACGCCTGCCTCACCTGCCACAGCACGGGCCAGAAGAGTTTTTCCTGTGCCGGGAGAGCCTGTGAGAAGAACCCCCTTGGGGATACGCCCGCCCAGACGGGTAAATTTTTTAGGATCTTTCAGGAAATCAACAATTTCCTGAAGTTCTTCCTTGGCTTCCTCCACACCCGCCACGTCTGTGAAGGTGACACGGGTTGTATTTTCGTCCATAAGGCGTGCTTTGCTTTTTCCAAAGCTCATGGCTTTGCCGCCGCCACCCTGCATCTGTCTCATGAAAAAAATCCAGACACCGATCAGAAGCAGCATGGGGAGCCAGGAAACCAGAACAGAAACAAACCAAGGTGATTCTGCGGGTGGTTTGGCTTTGATGGCAACGCCTTTAGCCCGGAGCATGGGAATGAGATCCGGATCATCGGGGGTAAAGACTTTGAAACGCTGATTCGTTTGGGTGACCACTAGCAGGTCGTTGCCCTGTATGGTGACATTGGCGATCTGTTCTCTGTCCACCATGGTCAAAAAGTCAGAGTAGCCAATGTTTTCCTCGGCATACTGAGGCTGGTTGAAGATGTTATAGAGCATGATCATCATAAGAATGATAACGAGCCACAGAGATAAATTTTTATAAAATGGGTTCAATGCGCCCTCCTGGAGCGTGGAAGTTTGTCCGTAAACGTGGTGGACGAAAACCGTGTTTCTTTTGAATCAGGTGCCTGATTGCTGATAGTGCATCGGGTACGGATCTGTGTCAGAATTTACGGCATCCTGATGCGGATACAATACGGTTGTTCGGCCAGGCACTGAATGAGGTGCGGGCAAAACGTCCTGCACATAGTAACCATGATCCTGCAGCAGGCAAGTCAGACAGGACAGATATCTGCTGTGCTGCTTTTTCACGGTGACCTTTTATTCCGTTGAGGCAGGAAAATCAAGGACCGTAAAATAATATGAATCTTATAGCATATCCTTGGGAGCTTCGTGAAGACTCTTCGTATTTTCATACCGGATCTTCTTTCTGCCACAGCAGCCAGAGGCTGGTGTTTTTTTCTGTCGCAAAAGCGATGCGGATATCCGGCGGCAGTCCCGGTACCCAGATAACGGCTTCCTGATGTATGATGACAGGCCTTTGTCTTCGAAGTTCTTTGGGAATAAAGGACTCGGAGAGGAGGCGGAAAATTTTTCTGGATCCGCCCCTTCCTGAAGGTCGCATACGGTCTCCGGGCAGGGGAACGCGCACAATAAGGGGAAACAGAGTGTGGGGTATGGCTGTGAAAGGGTCCTTGCAAGAGTTTTCCGGAGGGTCTGACTGGATGAGAAGGCGTCCAAAACCGTTGGGAAGGAGGACTGTGGCGGGAAGACTTTTGGGGAGGGCAATGTCACAGGAAAAAGAAGGCAGCTGTTTGTTTATACGGAGGGAGTGGGGCATGTGTCTGAGCTCAAGGATTCCCATGGAATAGCGGGCACGAATTCTTCCGGGAAGGTGGCATTCCACGGATTCGCTGGAGTGCAGGAGCTGCTGAATGCTCTGCAGATGTCGCTGGCCAAAGGCCTGGAGATTCCCCCGGAGGTGACAGAGAGCATGGCGTAGAATACGGGCCTGCAGGGCCGGAGGCTGGCTGCTAAGTTTTTTTCCCCTTAGGGAGACCTTGTCTGAGGTTTCTTCCAGTAACAACTCCAGATAGGCATTTTTTGAGGTGTTTTCCAGCCACTGATTTTCGTTTTCTGCAATGGCAGCTGTACGCAGTAGAGTGCGGCGGATAGATGGATTGAATTCTTTTTCCAGGAAGGGAAGAAGTTTATGACGGATACGGTTTCGCAAGAAAACCGTATCTTTATTGGAGGAATCTTCTTTCCATGGGATTCCTCTCTCCATAAGGAAATGAATGAGTTCGGATTTCTGCATATGGATGAGAGGACGGACAATGACTCCCCGGCGTATGGGTGGAATGCCTTCAAGTCCGTCTGGTCCGCAACCTCGGATGAGGTTCATGAGAACCTGTTCCGCTCTGTCGTCGGCATGGTGAGCCGTAGCTATGTGGGTATAGCCCCGCTCCTTTTGCAGCTGATCGAAGAAAGCATACCGTGCCATGCGCCCGGCTTCTTCGGTACTGCAGTCGGGGTATTCCATGGACAGAGAGGCTTTTCTGCTGTGAAATGGAAGGGCCAGGGTTCGGGCATGGTCAGCCACAAAGGTTTCTTCTTCCGAGGCTTCGGGTCTCAGGCCATGATGGAGATGGGCAATGCCAAGGGAAGCTCCGTGAAAAGGGCAAAGTTCCATAAGCGCGTGGAGGAGGGCCATGGAATCCGCTCCACCGGATACGGCAATGAGTACCCGTGCATTGTCGGGCCACATGCTATATTCCCGTATGGTTTGCAGAACTTTTTTGAGAAAGGGTGATGGCGGATACAAGGGTTTTTTTATGTTTTCTTTTTTCAACATGGCAAGAATACCTTGTCAAGAAGGGCCAGTATCTGTATATTCGCCCAGTAAATGAGCCTCCAGGGGTATCCTGGCCGGCCGCTGCGTAACACATTCTCGTGAACCTCGTCAGATCCGGAAGGAAGCAGCGATAAGCGAAGCGGTGTGTGTCGTGGTTCGACCCCGGCCAGGATACCCTTGGGGGTTTGTTTTTTTATACCTCCCTGAAGGAGGGCTCCTTTCCGTCTTCCTGGTTCCAGGAGGACGCAGCATTTTTACGGCCTCTTTTGACACGGTACATAGCGCGGTCTGCCAGGAGAAGCAGGTCTTTTTTGGTTCGGGCATCATCGGGATAAATGGCAAAACCGATGCTTGCCGTTACCCGTATGCCTGGCTGGTTTGTGAATGCAGCAAGATAAAGGGTGTTTCTTACCGCAGTGAGCACAGAGGAACATTTTTCCTGAGCCTGTTCCCTTCCGCAGTCAGAAAAAATCATAACATATTCGTCTCCTCCATACTTGGCAACAATGTCCCCATGTCCCAGATTTTCTTTCAGGGTCTGCCCTACTTCCCGTAGTACCCGTGATCCCATCAGGTGCCCTCTGCTGTCCACAACGCTTTTAAAGTGGTCCATATCCATGAAAGCAACAGCCAGTTTTGTGCCACAACTCTCTGCTTTAAGGATGAGGGTTTCCAGAATTTGGTGCATATAGCGGGCATTGTAGAGCCCTGTGTATTCATCGGTGATACTGAGAAGGCGGATTTTGTCCAGAAACTGGGCATTGCGTATGGCGATGGCAGCATAGTCGGCCAGAAGGGTGAGGATGGGAAGATGGCGTGTTTCAAAAGTCCGGATATCTTCCAGATTGATAATTTCAATGACACCGAGAACTTTGCCATGGATGCAAAGGGGCAGGCAGAATACGGATTTTGTCTCAAAGCCAGTTGTCTGGTCGATACCGGGAAAAAAATGGGGGTCTTCCTGAGCGTTTTCCACAAAAAGAGTCCGGCAGGTTTCGGCTGCATGGCCTGCAATTCCTTTTCCACGCTCAATCCGTACGCCAAGCAGCTTATCGTTTTCCACTCCAACAACAATTGTAAAATGTAACTCCCCTGTTTCCTCGTCCCGTAGCAGGAGGGACCAGTGGTCTGCCATCACAAAGGTACATATTTTTTCCATAATGAGCTGCAGGATTTCATTGAGATCAAGGGTTGACGTGAGTCGTTTGCCAACCTCAAGGCAGGCGAGAAGTGCTTTGGATTCCAGCTCCTGAACAGTTTCTTCTGTGATGGGGGCCATTGATCGCCTCGTTTTTGAGTAAGAAAAAAAACAGTTGAGCATAAACCATACCTTATAGTCAGGGAAAGCAGGACAAGTCAAAGAAGAAGGGCATGGAAGGAAGCGGTCTTTTGAGAGGCGTTTTTGCAAGGTTGCGATTTTGAATGAAACCAGTTGTCGTAGAAAGGGGGGGGGAATACCACCGGGTGTCCTGGTCGAAGGGACACCCGGTATGGCAGGGAATTGATGAGAAGTAGACGGGGACCGGAAAGCCGGTTTTTTGTAGTGGGATCGGTTGCGCCATGGGCGAAACCCGACCGGGGTGGGACTTTGAATCCGCATGTAATCACGCGGACTCTGGTTTGGGTAATATGCACTCTGCGTGCCAATGTGGTCGGGTGTGGATTGTTTTTTTGGTTGTGTTTTGATTTTATTGTTTTTTATGGGGGCTGGCGGCAAATTACGGCCAGTTGCATTTCGAAGCGAAAAAGGGAATCCGGGAGATTTTGTTTCGGTAAGCGCAAAAAGACCGGGTAAAAAAGAACCACACCGTGGAGGTGCGGGTATAAAAGAGTCGGTATTCAGTATCGCCGAACCTTATTTCGGCAGGGCAAAAAAGGAAGTAGCCTCCGTACCATTGGGAAAAAGCCAGGACCCGGACGGCATCGAACTCTTATGCCGTGAATGGTGGCTGTTCAGCGGTAAATACCGCTGAACAGATAGTCCAGAAAGGGAAGGTTTCAGGGAAGTCTGGATAGGCGTCCGATAAGTCCCATGGTTTGGTAAACGAGATGGGCAGCAGAAAAATCAGCATGAAAAAACCCGTTCATGGGAGCCAGTTCCACGCAGTCCATGCCTATGATTCTACGGCCCGTGACGGCTTTAGCGATCACATCCAGGGTTTGATACCAGCTCAGCCCTCCGGGGACAGGGGTTCCCGTTGCTGGTATCACGGAGGGGTCCATGCCATCCACATCAATGGTGAGCCAGATTCGTTCCGGAAAATCATGGGGGAGAAGGTTGGCAGGAATCCCGGAAAGGGCAATGGCAGATGCATCCAGGTGCGGTACGGGAAAAGTCTCCCTGAAGTCTGCTTCTTCGGAAGAGAGAGCCCGGACACCTACCTGAAAAACATGATGGCCCATGTCCAATGCCCTGCGCATGACCGATGCATGGCTGTAGGGGTTTCCTCCATAAGCATCCCTGAGATCCGCATGGGCATCAATCTGTACGATGCCGATTTTTCCGAAACGCTCTTTGGCAGCCATGAGTCCGCCCAGTGTCACGGTGTGTTCGCCTCCCAGAAGTACGGGAATGCTGTATTTCGAAAAAACGCTGTCACAGACCCGGGCTATTCGGGAGAGCACCTTGGCGGGTGAAGACTCGCAGGCTACGGGTGGGTGGGTCCATATGCCAAGATTGGCAGGTTCATCCACACCGTCAAAGCGTTCCAGCTGCTCGGAGGCTTTCAGTATGGCCGAAGGCCCTTTGGCTGTCCCCCCACCATAGGATACGCTGGCTTCCCATGGTGCTGGAATAACATGAAAAAGACATTTATCCGGGTTTTCACCCGGATTTTCACTGGCCAGAAAAAAGGGATAGGCATTGTTCGTGTCCATCAAAACGTTCCTTGTCAGAGAGGATATGCCAACACAGTACCCCAAAAGACTTTTTGTCAGGATAAGGCACACATGGCTTTTGTGAGTGACATGGTTTCACATTCAAGACCCATCCGTATTTCTGGTTACCATGACATGGCAGCATTAGGAACCCGGGGCTGGCAGACGGCGGGGGAAGGCCTTACGGGTGTCCTGTCATCCGAGCTGTGAAAGTGCTCTGTAATACCTTTCGGTAGTGTACAGAACCGTGACCAGAAAATAATGGCTGCGCCAGAGTGGTAATCAGATACGTATTTTGCTCCTGTGAAGGGCCTGGGGTTTTTAGCTTGAGTGCCGGATGTCTGAATTTACAAAGGACCTTTGTGCTGTATGGTAACAGAATCCAAGAATCATCCCAGTCTGGTTTTAAAGTCCTGATATTCGAATTCTCGTTCCAGATGCAGCCTTCCTTCCATGTCAATGCGATAGATGGAAGGAAGGGGAATGCCGTTGAAGGTGTTGGTTTTAACCATGGAGTAGTGGGCCATGTCCGTAAAAACAAGACGATCACCCACGGTAAGGGGGGTGTCAAAGCTGTAACTGCCGATACGATCACCCGCAAGGCAGGAAAGGCCCCCCAGCTGGTAGGTATGGGCTTTTTCTCCCTCATCTCCGCTGCCTATAATATCCGGTCTGTAAGGCATTTCCAGCACATCGGGCATGTGGCAGGTGGCGGAAGTGTTCAGAATGGCATGGGGCCATCCTTCTGAGCCGGTAATATCCAGAACTTCCGCCACGAGAAAGCCCGTGTTCAGTGCAATGGCTTCGCCAGGCTCCAGATAGACGGGAATTCCCCGGAACTCTTTTCTGAAATCAAGAATCAGCTGGCAGAGTCTGTCCATGTCATAGTCGTCCCTTGTGATGTGGTGGCCTCCGCCGAAGTTTATCCAGTGCATGGATGGGATAAATTCTCCAAAGTTCGTCACAAAGGCTTCCAGCACCAGAGCCAGTTCATGGCTGTTTTGCTCGCACAGGGCATGGAAGTGCAGCCCTTCTATGCCGCCCAGCAGATCCGGCCTGAAATCCCTGCGCCTGACTCCCAGCCGGGAACCGGGGGCGCAGGGATCATAGATGGCCACTTTCCCCACGGATCGTTCTGGATTCACCCGTATGCCGCAGCTGATTTTTCTGGGGGCTGACAGCGTCATGGGTCTGAATTTTTCCCAAAGTGAAAAGGAGTTGAAGACCAGATGATCACAGAGTCCGAGAAAATTCTCCATATCCTCCGGGCTGAAAGCAGCGGCAAAGGCGTGGACTTCTCCTCCGAAGGTTTCCCTGCCAAGGCGGGCTTCATGCACGGAGCTGGCACAGGTGCCGTCCAGGGTTTTTCTGATGAGCCTGAAGGTGGAAAACATGGAAAAACCTTTAAGAGCCAGAAGAATACGGCATCCCGTGCGCTCTTTTATCTCACCTAGGCGGGCAAGATTTTTGGCAATGAGCCTTTCATCCACCACAAAGGCCGGAGTTTTCAGGGCATAGGGGTCGAAATTCAGGGGCCGGGTCATTGGCTGATGATTTCCTTCCATGGCAGTCCGTGAAGATTGAGGGCTTCCATGAAGGGATCGGGATCCAGTTCTTCCATATTGAAAACCCCCCTTCCTGTCCATTTGCCGCTGAGCATCATTTTGGCTCCTATCATGGCCGGAACCCCTGTGGTGTAAGAGATGGCCTGGGACCCCACTTCTGCATAAGCTTCTTCATGGCTGCAGATGTTGTAAATATAAACGGTTCTTTCCTTTCCGTCTTTTACGCCTTTCATGAGGCAGCCGATGCAGGTGCGTCCCTTGGTCAGAGGCCCAAGGCTTCCCGGATCGGGGAGAACCGCTTTTAAAAATTCAATGGGGGCAATCTGCTGGCCCCTGATTTCCACCGGATCGATGCGTGTCATTCCCACATTTTCAAGGACTTTCAGGTGGGTGAGGTAGGCATCGGAGAAGGTCATCCAGAAGCGGGCTCTTTTCAGGCCTTTCAGATGTTTCACCAAAGATTCCAGCTCTTCGTGGTAGAGAAGAAAGCATTTTTTAGGGCCGATACCTTCCGGAAAATCATAGGTCATGGACCAGGAAAGGGGATCGGTTTCCACCCATTCGCCCTGCTCCCAGTAACGGCCCCTCTGGGTGATTTCCCTGATATTGATTTCCGGGTTGAAATTGGTGGCAAAGGGCTGGCCATGGTCGCCTGCGTTGCAGTCGATGATGTCCAGGGTATGGATTTCATCAAAGTGATGCTTCTGGGCATAGGCACAGAAGACATTGGTGACACCGGGGTCAAAGCCGCTGCCGAGAAGGGCCATGAGACCTTTCTCTTTAAAACGCTCCTGATAGGCCCACTGCCATTTATACTCAAACTTTGCCACATCCGGCGGTTCGTAGTTAGCCGTATCCAGATAGTGCACGCCGGTTTCAAGGCAGGCGTCCATAATGGCAATATCCTGGTAGGGCAGGGCCACGTTGATGATCATTTCTGGTTGAAACTGGCGGATCAGGACCACGGTGTCAGCCACCTTGTCCGCATCCAGCTTTGCTGTACGTATGGGGCGCTTAAGCTGGGCTGCAATGCGGTCGCACTTTTCCTTTGTGCGGCTTGCAAGCATGATTTCGGAAAAAATGTCGGGAAGCTGGGCGCATTTGTGGGCCACCACCTGACCGACACCGCCGGCACCGATAATTAAAACCCTGGACATTGATTACCTCCCTTGTTGTTTGGATGTGGGTTCAGGCTCTGTTGGCATGTTACTCCGTATTTGTAAAAAGCTAAATAATGCAGTATGTTTTTCACTTGGTGAATGCCGTGTCCGTCAAAGATACACACAGGCTGTCTGCTTGTGATGCAAGTCTTTTCTTAGAGATTCTTGTCCTGTGAGCCGGCGGTAGAAACTTGTCCGCACGGCCGATAGAACCCTGCCAATTGCCATAGCCGCTTCAGGCCTGGGGTACTTTTGTGCCAGTGTCAGGCTGTTGGCTGTCTTTATTCGCATCCGTCATGCAAAAACCGAAAAAAGCGGACTGACTTCGTGTCAGGGGCCGGGGTTATGGCTTGCGAGTCGGATCCGGAAGAATGGCAATGTCATCCACAGACAGTCGTGTGTCGCAGGTTGCCGGAGTCGAAAGATCTCTAACGTTCATAATAGGTATAGCCCAGCAGGCCTGTTTCATAGGCCTTCATGACTTTGTACCTGTCTTCCACGCTGATAAAACCTGCTTTGATGGCTGTTTCAGCCGCGTGGCGGAATCGTTCGGCCATGGCTTTGGGGCTGTATTCCACATAGCTTAAGACATCAGCTACAGAATCTCCTTCCATTTCCTTCACATAGTCCAGTGTGCCGTCTTCACGGATTCTGACACTGACCACATTGGTATCACCAAAGAGATTGTGCAGGTCGCCCAGGGTTTCCTGGTAGGCACCTACGAGGAATGCGCCGAGATAATACTCTTCGTCCGGTTTCAGTTCATGCAGAGGCAGGGACTTTCTTACTCCATGGATATCAATAAAACGGTCCAGTTTACCGTCGCAGTCACAGGTAATATCGGCAATTACGGCGTTACGTGTGGGTTTTTCGAGTAACCTGTGTACCGGCATGATGGGAAAGAGATGGTCGATGGCCCATGCATCGGGAAGGCTCTGAAAAACACTTAAGTTGCCGTAATAGATGTCGGCCAGGGCATCATCCAGTTCACTGAGTTCGGGAGGTATGCGTTTGAGTTTTTTTACATCCTGGGCAATGGTGTGGATGATGTGCCAGAAAATGGTTTCGCCGAGGGAACGCTCCCTCAGGGTTACGGCTCCATGCTGAAAACGCTGGCGCAGTTCGTCTCTGTAGAAAATGGCATCGTTGAAGCATTCCTGGAGATTTCGAAGGCTGAGGGAGTGCAGAACATCGACCAGGTTGACAATGACATCCGGAGCATCTTCCGGTATGTCGCTGAGGAAGGGCTGGGGTTCCAGCCGACTGACATCCAGAATGTTGAAGAGAAGCACAGAATAATAGGCTACGGTGGCCCTGCCCGATTCCGTAATGATGATGGGGTGGGCGAGCTCTTCCTCGTCCATGACACCCATTACGGTTTCCACAATGTCAGCGCAGTATTCGTCAATACTGTAATTCCGGGAATTGGAAAAATTGGTGTGGGAACCGTCATAGTCCACAGCCAGTCCACCCCCAAGGTCCAGATAACCCATAGGAGCTCCTTCACTGATAAGACCCGCATAGATACGGCAGGCTTCCAGTACGGCATTGCGTATATCCCGGATGTTGGGAATCTGGGAGCCTAAATGGTAGTGCAGAAGCTGAAGACAATCCAGCATTTCCTTTTCCCGGAGTCTGTCCACAAGTCCGACCACCTGAGTGGTATCCAGGCCGAAAATGCTGCGATCACCACCCGAATCTGTCCAGTGCCCTCCGGCTTTGGAAGCGAGCTTGATTCTTATTCCGATGCGGGGTCTTACCCCGATAATAGCTGCCCGTTCAAGGATGAGTTCCAGCTCACCGGGCATTTCCACCACAAGGAAACATGGATATCCCATTTTGCAGGCCCAGAGAGCCAGATCCACGAATTCTTCATCTTTGTACCCATTGCATATGAGACAGGCTTCCGGATCTTTCAGAAAGGAAAGGGCAGCGATCAGCTCGGCCTTGGAGCCGGCTTCCAGTCCGTGGTGATAACGGGCGCCGAAGCTTGTCACTTCTTCTACCACCTGTTTCTGCTGATTCACTTTGATGGGATATACGCCCCTGAAATTCCCCTGATAGCCTGCATTGTCAATGGCTTTGGCAAAAGCTGAATGCAAACAGGCAATCTGGGAATCCAGAATGTTTTCTATGCGCAGCAGCACGGGCATTTCTTTGCCCCTGGCGCGGATTCCCTGAATAAGCTCGGGAATGCTGATGCTCAGGTCTTTGCGGTCAGGAATGGGAGTGATGATCACCTCACCAGCCTGGGAAATGTCGAAATAGCCAGCACCCCAGTTACGTACACCGTAAAGATCCAGTGCGTTTTCCAGGCTCCAGCGATCAAGGGTATTTTTTTCGAGCAATTCCATATCCTTTTTAAGTGTTGAAAGTTATTTGTCAGGCCCGGTTACAGAGGTTTATCTGTGTTGCGGGAGGTCAGGGTGTACGGCGCTTTTGAAGTCTTACCGCAAGAAGGCCATACACCATAAGGCAGAGATAACTTGCTGCAGCCAGTACTACGATGGTGGGTCCTGTGGGCAGATCCATTTCAAAGCTAAGGGCAATGCCGCCTGTGGTAAATCCCATGGAAAAAAGTACGGCAAGGCCCATCATGCCCGCAAGACTCCGGGAGAGTTGTCCGGCAATGGCGGCGGGCAGAGTAAGCATGGCGATAACCAGAACAATGCCGACTACCCGGATTAAAAGAACAATGCTCAAGGCTGTGAGTACAAGCAGGAGAAAATAGTAAAAGTGTGCGGGAACGCCCCGCAGTTCGAGAAATTCCTCATCAAAACAGACAGCCACAAGTTTATTATAAAAAAGGATAGCCATCAGCACAATAAATGCCGCCATGACTCCCATCATATGAAGATCGTTGGGGCCGATCATGAGAATATTGCCGAAGAGGAAACTCATGGGATCCAGATAGCCCGATGTCTTGGCCATGAAAAGGAGGCCAATGGCCATTCCTACGGCCCAGAGGGCGTTGATGACCGTGTCTTCCCTCTGTTTGGCCTTGAGACTGACGGCTCCAATGATAAAGGCCGCGAGAAGTGCTGCCATCAGAGCGCCGCCAACGGGATCCCACAGAGAGCTTCCTGTTTTCTCCTGCATGAAAAGGGCAAAGCCGATTCCTCCCAGCACACAATGGGCGATAGCTCCCGCAATGGTACTTATGCGGCGGGCAACCACGTAGGAACCGACTATACCGAAACTGATACTGGATAAAAGCCCCGCAACAACCGCATAGCGCAGAAAGACAATATCCGGATCAAAGAGGGTGCTGAGCATGGACGACATGGGTATGCCCTTTTTCTGTGCAGCGATGGTCATGGCGGACCATCTGCATGCTGCAGTTGTAAATTTCCTGAATAGCGGTTCCCGTAAGTTCTGTGGTGGGGTGGATCACCACCCTGCGGTTGACACAGATAACACTTTTGACAAGGGCGCTCACAAAGCCCATGTCATGGGACACCATGAGAACGCTGATATCATGGGAAAGTTGTTCCAGAAGGGCCATAAAACGGGTTTCTGTCTGGGCGTCAACATTGGCAGTCGGTTCATCCAGCAGAAGGAGTTCCGGTTCGCAGGCAAGGGCCCTTGCAATCATGACTCTTTGTCTCTGTCCTCCGGAGAGAGCGGAAAAAGGCCTGTCCGCCAGATGCTCCATTTCCACATGGGCAAGGCATTCCATGGTGTGAAAACGGTCTTTTTTATCCGGCCACCCAAAAAATCCCCTTATGCCACGACGGCCCAGGCGCCCCATGAGGACCACCTCCCTTACGGTGATGGGAAATACCGGATCAAAATGAAGATATTGGGGCATATAGCCAACCCTTGGGCGGGCATATTCAGGGTTTTTGCTAAATATCCGTACGGTCCCGCTAGAGGGATGGAGCATACCGGTTATGAGTTTTAAAAGGGTGGTTTTGCCGCCTCCGTTGGGTCCGACCATGGCAACAAGCTCCCTCGGGCCGATGGTAAAGCTGACATCCTCCAGCACAGGTGCGCCATTGTCGTAGGAAAAATGAACCTTGTGAAAGCATACAGCCGCTTCGTTCATGGTACCTCATATTGTGGGAGATAGGATCTGTCAGATATAATCAGGCGTGCTTTTCAAGGTCTCCTGCGGAAAACATTCTCTGCATGTGACACATTGCGGGTTGATTTTCAACAGTTTTTACTCCGGTGCTTCATAACCCATGGGTTTTTTCATGAAGGAGTGATATTTATAAAAAGATTGTGGCGGCAAAAGGGTTCACTCTGTTCCCTTTGTGCCAGAAAGGCGGGCAGCAGCGAATGGCTGTCCGCAAAAATTATAACACTCCTTCCGTAAACGGTAAGGGGAGAAATGTTCATTTTCCCGCAACCTTAAGGCGGGAAAGGAGGAAAGATGCAGTTTCTGGAGTGTAACACCCGGCCCATGAGAAGTGCTGTTTTTGTGGATTTTGACAATATTTTTATCCGGCTTTCGGAGCTGGATGTCAATATTGCCCGAACCTTTGCCACCCGTCCTCTGGACTGGATAGCATGGCTGGAGAATTCTCTGCCTCCATATGCGGGTATTGATGCGGGGGCAAAGCGTAACATTCTTGTGCGCCGCTGTTACCTTAATCCGAAAAGTTTTGGAAACTTCAGGCCGTATTTTATACGGGGTGCCTTTGAAACGGTGGATTGCCCGAGCTTGACAACCCAGGGAAAAACCAGTGCGGATGTGCATATGGTTGTGGATCTTCTGGATCTTCTGGATCATAAGGTGAACTATGATGAGTTCATTATTATGAGTGCAGACGCGGATTTTACCCCCGTTCTTCTGAAGCTTCGTAAATGGGACCGGCGTACGGCCGTACTTGCCGTAGGGTCTACCTCCCCTGCCTACAGAGCTGCCAGTGATCTTGTGATTGATCAGGACGTGTTTATTGAAGAAGCGCTGGGCGGTGGCAGCATGGCTTTTTCGGAGCCCGCCCGCATTATCCGCAGAGCGGAGGGACCTGCCAGTACGGCCCCGGTTCTGAGTACGGAAGCCGTTACGGTAATTAACGGGGGGGCGACGGTTTTGCAGGAGAGTGCTGCCGTGCGTCCGGTCTTCAGTTCTTTCAGCCCTGGTGGGGTGCGGGATACGGAAAAGCAGCGGGATCAGTGTTCCCGACTGGTGCAGACCTTTGTCCGGGCATCTCCTGAAGCTGTGACCATGGCTCAGCTGGCCTATCGTATCCGGCAGGCCTTTCCCGATGTGGGTATGGACTGGCAGGGCAAGGGGAGCTTCAAGCTTTTCCTGTCGGAGCTGGATCTGGGCAGCCTTGCCACCTCTCCTGTCATTCCGGGTTATGTATATGATCCCCTGCGCCATGCTGTTCCGTCCGGAGAGACAGGAATTCGGGATGAGGCTTTTGAGGCTGCGGAACCGGAACTGGCAGCACTTGCCCGAAAGGTCCATGATTTGACGGATACCCCCTATCTGTCTCCGGCGCACTACGGTGTTCTGTTTGCATCCATTGCACAGGAGATTAACCACTCCGGCTATAATATGACCACGGTCTCCAAGGCTGTACGGGATCGATGCAAGGAAAAAGAAGTGCCTGTGGCAAGGCAGCATGTGAATTTTGTGCTGCGCGGTATAGCATTTACGGGCCATCGTTTTGGCGAAGGAAAGGAGACGGCTCAGGTGCTGGCAGAACGTCTTCTGGCCAATACCTTGAATCTCTGTGAAAATGCCCAGCTCTCCCTTAGCGAGGGTGAGGTAACTTCTCTCAGGCGCTGGTTCTATGCAGGATTGATTCCATAGCATCCTGCAGACGGTAATGACGGACTATGGAAGGGAGGATGGCAGGGTGCCACCTCCCTTTTTTTTGGCTTCGTACATGCGGGCTTCCGCTTCCTGCAGTAAGAGATCCGGGCAGCGCAGGGTTTCCCGCGGGCTTGTTGTGCCCGAGCTGAAACTCAATTGCAGGTCCGGAATTTCAGTGATCACTGTCCGGCTGATCAGCCGGAGTACGCGTTTTGCGGCTCCTGTGGACGACTCCGCGCTGGTTTCCGCAAGATGAATGGCAAAGGTATCGCCATCGATGCGGGCAAGGGTGTCACAGCTCCGCAGGGATTGGCTCAGGCTGTCCGCAAGGGTACAGAGAATTTTATCGCCCATTCCATGGCCGTAGCGGGCATTGATGGCCCGGAAATGATCTACGTTGAGAACGATAAGTCCAAAGGAGTTTCCATAGCGGCAGAAACGACCCGTTTCCCTGGCTAGAAGTTCCATAAAGGATCTCCGGTTGGGGAGTCCGGTCAGGCGGTCTGTGTGGGCCAGTCGGCGCAGGTGACTTTCCAGTTGGTGACTGCGGGTCATGTCCGTAAAGAATCCCTGTATGGCAAGTATACGCCCGTCAGTACCCATGGTGGCGTAAGCGGTGATGGATGCATGGCCGATGGTGCCGTTTTTTTTCCTGAAGCGGATGGGGAACTCCTGCACACCACCGGAAAGAAGTCTGTTGGTAAGTATTTTCCTGTCCTGACGGTCAAGGTATAGTTTTTGCGGAATATCATCTACATGATGAATCAGTTCTTCCGGAGAGGCATACTCCAGTATTCGGGCCATGCTGCTGTTGACTTTGGTAAAACGGCCTTCCGGAGTGGAAATGAAAACGCCCACCGGTGCTTTCTCTATAAAGGTGGCCAGTTCTGTTTCCAGTTCCTGTTTTTTCTGTTCACTCTGATAGAGATCCAGTGCCAGCTGTCGGCAGAGACTGTGAGTGAAGGAGGTATCTGATGGCAAAGCGGGATGGGGTGCGGAAGGCCCTTGTTCCCGAAGGGTCTGAATTTGTGATTTAAAAATCCGGTTTTCTTGCCTCTGCTTTCTGTAATACAGGGCATGGATAAAGAGATAAGAGACGGAAAGAAGGGTCATGAGAATCAGTGCCGTACTACGCATGGGCGAACCGGGACAGGATTCCGGGGATCGGGGTATTCCCTGAACGATCCGCCATTGGGGCTGGTTCAATGTGCGGGTGCTGATTATGAGTTCCTTTGCCTGCCCATCCAGATGGAGAGTATCCGTTTCTCCGCGAAGAAGGGCGACAAGGCTGGCTGGTTTTTTGAGAAGGGCTTCCATTATCTCCGGTTGTGGCGAGGCGACAAGCTGACCATCGGAAGACAGGATTCCCAGAAAGCCTCCTTCCGGTATGGGAATGCGTCCGGCTATGGCATGGAGGTGGTCCAGGAGGATATCGAGGCCCATCACTCCCAGCAGTTCGCCGGATTCAGGATCCGTTAGTGCCCTGACCACACTCACCACACGTCTGTTGGTAGGAACTTCCATGTATGGATGGGTCCAAAGGATTGTTCCTGGCTCCAGCATGGCGTGGCGAAACCAGGGTCTTCTCCGTGCATCATAGCTGTCCGGCAGGGGAGCTTCGGGTTCAAAAAAGAGCTTGCCATCAGCCGTGGAGAAGTAAAGATAATGGATGCTGCTGTGGGTGACGAGAATATTTTGCCACAGGCTACGGACGAAATCTTCATCCTTTTCAGACGGATTCCGGGTGAATGCGGCAAATCGCCTGTCCGATGCCAGGTTCGTCAGTATGGTTTCAAACTGGCGGAAGGGGGCATCCAAGGCCGTGCTGACCAGAATGTTGAGCCTTATTTCTGCGTCACGCCGCTGCTGATCCATAAAGAACTGCTGATTTTTTTGGTCTGCATGGATGGATGCCATCAGAATGGCTGCCAGAACCAGCAGGAAAAAAAAGAGGCTTCTGCGTTGGCAGAAATAAGAAAGCATGGGCTATTCCTCGAACTGGCAACAGGTTTTTCAGCCCGTCAGAAAAAAGTGGTTGAAAGGCATTGTGAAGGTTTCGTCTGTTCCGTTTCAGGGTGCTGGAAAAATACGATTCGGTTTTATCGGCCGCACAAGGGAATCGGCCTGAAGCGGGTTATGGCAGCTTTTACGGGCCAGCAGATCCATGGCGGGGTGTTTGGTCCTGCCTATTCCGGGTGCAGGCAGGGCCTTCTTTACATACGGATGCGTCCCCTACGGAAAGAATGAGCTGGGTTGCGGGTTTCGATGACAGTGAATTTGTACACAGATACGGATAAAGTCTCAAGGGGTGATTTGTGTACTCCTTGCGTTCATGGCCTGGCAGTGGTCAGGCAGGGCAAGGATTTTCTTTGCGGCAAATGCGGCAGATACCGCAGTCCTTCATGGGGCAGGGAGGGCTGGCAAGGGCGTTTCTGGACTTCAGCAGTTCGTTTTCCAGAAAAGGCCTGTAAATGCCATTGTCAATAATTTCCCATGGGAGATAATCCGTAAAACTGCGCTCTCCAAGGAGGTCTGTGGGATCCAGCCCGATGGACCGGCATGCCCTTGCCAGATGACCCTTTTCCTGCCAGAGGGCAATGACCAGCCGGGAGATATCCCTGTCTCCTCTGGCCAGGAGAGCCTGAAGAATGCTGTTCCTGGGGTTTTCATCATGGAAACGGATGTTGGGAACGGGTGCAAAGCTTTTGCGAAGATATTTCAGAATTTTTTTCAGATGGGCTTCGGTCTGCATGGCTGACCACTGAAAAGGAGTGAAGGGTTTGGGAACGAAGGGGGAAACACCAACGGTGATGGTGCCCATATACCCTTTTTTACGGCTGGCGTCCAGAAAGCGTGCCTTGATGGCAAGAACAAGATTGTGAAGGGCTGTGATGTCTTCCTGTGTCTCTTCGGGCAGGCCGATCATAAAGTAAAGCCGGATATTGGGTATCCCTGCCGTGACAAGTCTTTCCGCGGCATGCAGTATGGTATGTGCATCCAGCCCTTTATTGATTACCCGCCGCATTCTTGAACTGCCTGCTTCGGGAGCAATGGTGGCCGTTTTGACGCCGCCTGCCACCAGAGCATCAAGAAGGGCAGGGGTGATGGCGTCGGCACGCAGGGAGCTGAAACTTAATACCAGCTCACCCGTTCGGGCAGTGGCACAGATGCGGTCAATGTCTTTCAGGTCTGAAACAGCCGTTCCCATAAGGCCGATTTTCATGTTGCGTGCTTTGCCGCTGGCCATGGCTTTTTCCAGAACATCCATACGGCGGAAACGGGGCGGGCGGTATACGAAACCGGCGGAGCAGAAGCGGCAGCCATGGGGACATCCCCGACTTACTTCAATGAGAAAGGTGTCGGCAAATGCACTGTCAGGAGAAGTGATCACACTGCAGGTTGCATGGTCGGCTGCATGGGGATCGAAAACCCGTTTGATGGTTTTTGGCATACCCTCTTCCGCCTTGTATCCGCTGATGCGGCCTGTTTTGTCCCGCAGCGGGGCATAGAATGCGGGAGCATAGACTCCGTCCATTTCTTTTGCCATATGACGGATGCAGTCCGTTCGGCTGAGGTGGCGGTAGCGGGCAAAGAGGTCAAAAAAAGGGTGGGTCAGAACTTCCGCCTCGCCAATAAGGAAAAGGTCAAAAAAGTCTGCGAGGGGCTCCGGGTTGAGGAAGGTGACCACACCTCCGGCAATGATGAGCGGAAAGTTTTCTGTGTTCCTTTTTTCTCTGAGAACGGGGATTCCGCTTCCGTGTAAAATGTCCGGAATGTTCGGATAATCGTTTTCAAAGGAAAGGGAAAAGGCCAGGATGTCGCACTCTTCCGGGGACCAGCCTGACTCTATGCTGCGGATTGTTTCTTTTTCAGGGTTCGGAGGCAGAACAAAACGCTCACAGACCACTTCGTCGCGTTGATTAAAGAGGGCGTATACGGCCTGAAAGCCTAGATTGGCCATGGCAACGGCATAGGTGTTGGGAAAAACAAGGCCCACCCGCACCCTTCCCCTGCTATCCTTGCGGATGGTACCGGTTTCGGTCACAGGAGGGGGCGGTGCAGGGGCGTTCTTTCTGGCCATGGGCATTTCCCGAAGCAGCCCTTCTGGCAAACCAAAGGACTTTGATCAGGGATCTTCACCCCGTTTTACGGATGAAGGTCTCTGGAGGTTTAACAGGCAGCGGACAAGATCCCGGATCTTCAGTCTGCCTTTCGGCGTAAAAAAGTGGGGATCTCCAGGTCATCCCTGTCTATGCTTCCTTTTTTTATTTCCGGAATATTGTCCTGCAGAGAGCTTGATATATCATCGCCCACAGCCTTTTTCCGATAAATTACACCGGAGTCATGAATGTTTGGGTTCTCGAGATCTTCAGGAGTCAGATCCCGGACCTTGCCCCGGGTGGAAGCTCCGGCATTGCGGGTGGCATGAGCCCGGTGGGGAATGACATTGGCTGCTCTGGCCTGCATTTCTTCCTTGGTGCCGATGCCTGTGGCAATAACGGTAATCCGAAGTTCCTCGCCGAGGTTTTCGTCGATGGCGTGACCCCAGATGATTTCCGCTTCATCGCCGACTTCCTCATAGATACGATCCATGGCTTCTGTCATTTCATCCATGGTGAGTTCGCTGGTGGAGGTGATATTCATCAGCAGGCCTTTGGCACCGGAAATGGAAATATCTTCCAGCAGTGGATGACTGATGGCGCGCTCTGCTGCTTCCACGGCCCTGTTTTCTCCCGCAGCAATACCGATTCCCATGAGAGCCATGCCTGCTTTGCTCATGGTGGTGCGCACATCCGCAAAATCGAGGTTTACAAGGCCCGGAACCATGATGAGATCCGTGATCCCTTTGACAGAATGGTGAAGAATTTCATCGGCCTTCTTGAACATATCCACCATGCGGGCATTTTTATGGGCAATGCCCCGGAGCCTGTCATTGGGGATGGTGATGACCGTATCGGCTACATTTTTCAGCTCCTCGAGGCCTTCTTCCGCCTGACGAAGGCGTTTTTTTCCTTCGAAGCTGAACGGTCTGGATGCTACGGCCACGGTCAGGGCACCCAGTTCTTTGGCAATCCGTGCCACCACAGGTGCTGCGCCTGTGCCAGTTCCGCCGCCAAGACCTGCTGTGATGAAGACCATGTGGCTGTCCTTCAGGGCTTCACGGATTTCCGCTTCGCTTTCCGTAGCGGCTTCGTGTCCCACACTGGGGTTGGCACCCGCCCCGAGGCCTTCGGTCAGGGTACTGCCCAGCTGAATTTTAACCGGTGCTTTGGAAATGTCCAGAGCCTGGGCATCTGTGTTGGCTGCAATGAACTGGACGCCCTGAAGATTGGCATCAATCATGTTGTTGATGGCGTTACCGCCTGCGCCTCCAACTCCGATGACTTTAATTTTTGCCGTTTTTTCATTTTCTACATAGGTGAAGCTCATATTGCCTCCTTTTTGCATTCCCCGTTTTGGGCTTCAAAAAGCATCGCGTCGTATGGTCTGGGCCGGTCCGGATCGGATAAAAAACGATACGGGCTCAGGCCTGGCTTATAAGAAAATATCTGTCTGAAAGGGCTAGATGGCATTTTTGAACCATTCTTTCATTTTTGTAAGAACGGTGGCAAAAGTGCCTTTTTCTCTTACTTTCATCTGGCAGTTTTCATCCTGCTTGGCACCGTACAGTACCAGGCCCACGGCAGTGGCGAAGTTGGGATCCTGAATGACATCCTTCAGGCCACCAACGCCCCTTGGGTTCCCGATGCGTGCGGGCAGGTTGAAAAATGATTCGCAGAGATCGGTGATGCCGTGCAGCATGGCTCCGCCTCCCGTGAGAACAATGCCGGAGGAGATATGGCTTTCCATTCCTGCCCGGTAAATTTCTCTTTTGAGCAGGCTGAAAATTTCTTCGACCCTGGGCTCAATGATTTCTCCTAAAATTTGCCGGGGGAGTTTGCGGGATTCACGGCCGGCCATGCCGGGAACTTCTATCTGCTGCTCAGGGCTGATTTCTCCGGAAAGACAGGTGCCATGCTGGATTTTAATACGTTCCGCATCGGCAATGGGCGCCCTGAGCCCGATGGCAATGTCATTGGTGAGGTTGTTGCCGCCCAGGGGCAGAATAAAGGTATGACGAATGTTGTTCCCGGAAAAGACGGCCAGATCCGTGGTGCCGCCTCCAAGGTCCATCATGGCGGTGCCCAGTTCACGCTCTTCGGCGGAAAGCACCGTTTCTCCGGATGCCAGCGATTCAAGGACGATATCGATGACTTCCAGTCCTGCTTTGTTGCAGCACTTAACAATGTTGTGAGCCGAGGCTACGGCTCCGGTCACGATATGGATTTTGGTTTCCAGCCGGACTCCTGCCATGCCCACCGGGTTTTGAATACCGAAATGGTCATCCACAATAAATTCCTGGGGCAGAACATGAATGACTTCCCGGTCCGTCGGGATGGCAACGGCGCGGGCGGCCTCTATGACCCTTTCCACGTCCGCTTCCGTTACTTCTGGCCCTTTAATGGCAATGATGCCATGGGAATTGAATCCGGTTATGTGGCCACCAGCAATCCCGGCATAGACCCGGCTGATTTCACATCCAGCCATCAGTTCGGCCTCTTCCACAGCTTTACGGATGGAGGATACTGTGGCATCAATATTGACCACAACCCCCTTGCGCAATCCTATGGAGGGATGGGTGCCAATACCGATGATATGGATTTCGTTCCCGGAGACCTCACCCACCACGGCACATATTTTGGTGGTTCCGATGTCCAGGCCTACAATAATATCGCCATTTGCGTTCACACGTCCCTCCTTTTTCTTCCGGCTTTATGCTGCAGCCGGTATAACGACCACCCGGTCCGGCCGGACGAGATCGATGGTATCTACAGCCTCTGTATGGTGATGGGTTCTGCGATAATGGAGCAGAACGCGGAGTCTTCGGGTTTTTTCCTCATAGTCGGAGAAGCCGAATATAATTTGAGAGGCAATATCCGTATCCGCCAGGCCCAGCCCCAGTTCGGGATCTACCCAGAGAGAAACGGTATCCGAACGGTGGTCAAGTACCACCGGTGGTGTGTGCATCAGTGTTATCAGTGTCCTGACTCTGGTAAACCAAAGGGCATTCTCATCCGCATCCGGGAGGGGAAGCCCCCTGACCCTTGGATAATTTTTCGGATCCTCTTCGGACACTTGTTTAAAGATTCTGCCGCTGCTATCTGCCCAAAAAGCTGAATCCGGTGCAAAGGCAGGCTCAAGAATGACATAGGGTTTCTCTTCCTGTACTTCTATTTCAAGAGTGCCGGGCAGTTTTCGGTTCAGGGCTGCTTTGTGGATCCATGGATGGTTTTCCAGCCGCATCCTTACGTGGCGGAGATTCAGGTCCAGAAGATTGGCTTTGTGATGGATGGCGGCCTGTTCCAGAACGCTTTGGCGATCCAGGAAATCCGTTCCGCTGATCCGAATACTGCGAACCTCAAAATAGGCGGACTGAGTTGTCAGATCATGCAGAAAAATCAGAAGTATGGCCAGTGTCAGCACACCGGCGCAGCGTACAGTCCAGCGTCGGATGGTACCGGGTATGAGCAGGGGACGACTTTCCTTTCTTTTGCGGTTGGGTTTCGTCTTTTTCCCTTTGGCATGGAAGGAAGTTTTCTCAGACCGGAGTGTTTTCGCCGACAATGCGGACCTCCCTTTCCAGTGTAATTCCTTTTGTTGCCAGAACGGTTTCCTGTATGCATGCCATGAGTGAGAGAATATCCGAAGCCTGGGCGCTGCCCTGGTTGATGATGAAATTGGCGTGCCTGGGGGATACCATGGCGGCGCCCCTGCTGGTTCCTTTCAGCCCTGCTTCGTCGATCAGCCGTCCTGCCGGCAGGCAAGGATCTGGGTTTTTAAAAATACAGCCTGCGGAAGCCGCATCTACGGGCTGACTGGCCTTGCGCAGGACAAGGGCTTTATGAATTTTCTGCCTGAGTACGGCGGGGTTTTCCGGCTGAAGTTCCCAGCGGGCCTCCAGAAGAATACGGTTTTCAGGGGCTGTCCCGTCATTCCATCGGAACAGCCGGTAGCCGAATGAAAAATCTTTTTTGCCCAGAATACGGATACGACCGTCTTTTTCACATATGGTCAGGCTCTGCAGGTGGTCACAGGCGGATCCTTCAGCCGTCCCGGCATTCATGGCAATGGCCCCCCCTACGGTTCCGGGAATTCCGGCAAGAGTTTCCAGGCCGGAAAGTCCCTGGCCGGCTGCATGGAGGCAGACTCGGGGAAGTTTGGCGGCACATCCTGCAATCAGGGATTTGCCTTCCGTTCGGATCTGTTTACAGTTTTTACCCAGACGAATTACCAGTCCCCGCAGCCCTCCGTCCCTGATAAGAAGGTTGGTACCATCACCCATGATAAAGAAGGGGATATTGTGCTGGGAAACGGTCTTCATAACAGCGGAAAGTGTTTGTATGTCCGGCGGGGAGCAAAAAAGATCGGCAGGCCCTCCTACCCGGAAGCGCACATGGGAAGCCAGTGGTTCATTTTCTTTCAGAAGTCCGGGAAACCGGCCTGTCATTTTATGGTATTCAGGCTGCTGCAGCACGGGAAAGAACCTCCGCAAGGGTTTCGCCAGTCCGGTATACATTGCCTGCTCCAAGGGTCAGGACCACATCGCCTTTTTGAACATAATCCTGAAGCAGGGGTACGGGATCCGTGTTGTCTCCCACGCAGATTACCTGTCGGTGACCATGGGCCTTGATTCCCTCGCAGAGCCTTGTTCCCGTAATCCCTTCGATGGGTGCTTCGCCCGCTGCATAAACGGGAAGAACAAAGAGGGCATCGGACTCATAAAAAGAACGGGTGAAGTCATCGAAAAGTGCTGCTGTTCGTGAATACCGGTGGGGCTGGAAAACCACTACCATACGCCGGTCCGGATAGGTTTCCCGAACAGCCTCAAGGGTGGTTCGGATCTCTGTGGGGTGGTGTCCGTAGTCGTCCATGATGGTTATGCCGTGGATTTCTGCCTTTACATCCATGCGTCGCGCCACACCGGAGACCTGTTCAAGGGCTTTCCGGATTTGATTGAAATCGATGGAAAGTTCGCAGCCCGTGGCAATGGCTGCCAGGGCGTTGGTAACATTATGGCGTCCGGGAAGATTGAGAGTCAGCCTTCCCAGCTCCTTGCCATGGTGAAGGACGGTAAAGTGATTTTTCATGCCTTCCCTGCAGATGTCCGTGGCCCTGTAGGCAGCCTGCCTGGACAGCCCGTAGGTGACAAATCGTTTCCGGATCCGGGGAATCAGATCCTGAATATGCTCGTTGTCAAGGCAGATCACACCCATGCCGTAGAAAGGGACCTTGTTAATGAATTCCGTAAAGGCATTTTTGATATCTTCAATGCCCTTGTAGAAGTCCAGATGTTCCAGGTCAATGTTGGTTACTACAGCAATGGCCGGGCTCATGCGGAGAAAGGAACCGTCAGATTCATCTGCCTCGGCAACAAGAAAGTCTCCTTCTCCAAGACGGGCGTTGGTGCCAAGGCTATGGAGCTTACCGCCGATGATGATGGTCGGGTCGAGCCCCCCTTCCGCCAGTACGGCGGACATGAGATTGGTTGTGGTGGTTTTCCCGTGGGCACCGGCAATGGCAACACCATATTTCAGACGCATAAGTTCTGCCAGCATTTCTGCCCTTGGAATGACGGGAATCCCCTTCTCCTGCGCGAACAGGACTTCGGGATTGTCTTTTCTGACGGCGGAGGAAATGACCACCACATCGGCCTCTTCGGCCTGAGCTGCGGCATGTCCTTTGAAAATGTGCCCTCCCAGAGAGGCCAGCCTTCGGGTAATCTCGGAATCTACAAGATCGGATCCGGAAACCCTGTAGCCCAGGTTGATGAGGAGTTCGGCAATACCGCTCATTCCGATACCACCGATTCCCACAAAGTGAATATGATAGGTTTTCTGATACATAAATTCATTCCTCTGCTATGCAACCCATGATGGCGTTGGTAAGGGTGATTGCCGCATCAGGGCGTGAAAGATTTCTGGCCGCATCAGCCATGGCCTCTGTGATTTCAGAGCTAGATGAACAATTTTTTAGGATGCTTGCCAGCTCCTCCGGTCGAAAGGTGCTTTCTTCCAGAATAAAGGCTGCTCCCGCATCCACCATGGCTTTTGCATTATAAAACTGGTGATTGTCCGCCGCATGGGGAAAGGGGATAAAAATTGCTCCAAGCCCGGCTGCTGCAAGTTCGGCCACGGTGGTGGCGCCTGCCCGTGAAAGAACCATATCGGCTTCTGCATAGGCCGTTACCATATCGTCGATAAAAGGCTGAATATGTGCATGGACACCCGCCTTGGCATAGGCCCCATGGACCTCGTGAAAGTCTGTATCCCCAGTCTGGTGCACAAAGGTGAGGGGTAGGTTGCGGATCAGTGGCAGGGTCTGGCACAAAGCCTGATTCAATCCCCGTGCTCCCTGACTGCCGCCCAGAACAAGAAGCCGTAAGGGGGCTCCCGCTTGTCTTCTGTGGGTGCGGCATCCAACAAGATCTCTGCGTACCGGGTTCCCGCTGATATGTATTTTGCCCGGTCTGGCGGAAAGTTGTGTATCCGGAAATGAAACGTGGACTTCCGTGGCAAAACGGGCAAGAAGCCTTGTTGTCAAGCCGGGCAGGCTGTTTTGTTCATGCACGATCACAGGGATCCTCATGAGTTTTGCGGCCAGTGCCGCCGGTGCCGCACTGTAGCCCCCGACGGAAAGCAGCACCTGAGGCTGAAAACTGCGTAGAATAGCAGAGGAACGGCCAACTGTCATGGGGAAACGGAGTGCAGCCTTGATTTTTTGCAGAAGGCCCATTCCCTTGATACCGGAAATGGCAATACTTTCATGGCGGAATCCATGGGCGTTGAGAATCTTATGATCCATGGGTCGGCCTGCGTTAATGAAGAGAACGCTGTTTTCCGGAGACCGGCGGAGAAACTCTTCAGCAGTGGCAACTCCGGGAAAGAGATGGCCGCCTGTTCCGCCACCCGAAATGACAAGGCGTTGCACTTTTCTGTTCATCACGCTTTCCTTCCTGTGGCGGCTATGTTCATGATGATGCCCATGGCGGCGAGATTCACCACAAGGGATGTCCCGCCGTAGCTGAGAAAGGGGAGGGTGAGGCCCTTCGGCGGCAGCATGCCCAGAGTGACACCCGTGTTGATGAGAACCTGCATGGCCAGAGCAATGGCGATGCCAGCGCCCAGATAGAGGCCAAAGCGATCCGGTGCGGACATGGCAGCCTGCATGCTTCTCAGGAAGAGAATCACAAAAAGGCACAGCACCATACAGACCCCCCAGAGGCCCATTTCTTCACCGATGACGGCAAAAATAAAATCCGTATGGGATTCCGGAATGTAATCCATTTTCATGCGTCCATTACCAAGGCCCTGTCCGAAGGGTCCACCGTTGCCAAAGGCCATGAGAGCCCTTGAAACCTGAAACCCTTCGTCCTGTGCGTGGGCCCATGGGTCGGTAAAACTGAGGATGCGGCGCATGCGATAGGGTGCGGCATACACAATCCATGTAAGGATTCCTGCAAGGGGAATGGCAGGCCATGCGAGATGGAGAAAGGGAACACCAGCCAGAAACATGAGCATCCATGCAATGGCCATGAGAATGAGGATGGAGCCGAAATCCGGTTGTTGCATGAGAAGAACGGCAAAGAGCATAAGGACAACAAAGTGGGGGAGAAAACCGATGCTGAAGAGATGGATCTGCTCCTGTTTTTTGTTCAGGGAGTAGGCCATATAAATAATAAGGGCATATTTGGCCATCTCAGAGGGCTGAAAGCTCACGGGCCCCAGATGCAGCCAGCGCTGGGCACCACCGGCACTGTGTCCATACTGACTGAAAAGAACAGCAATGAGAAAGGCAAAAGCAAGGGCCAGGATGGGGTAAGCCAGTCCTGCCAGGAACCGGTAGGGGAAAAATCTGAAAAGGATGAGGATGCCGAAGCCTGCCACCATATGAACTGCCTGTCGGCTAAGAAAATGATACTCGGATCCGAAAATAAGGGCTGCTCGGGAAGCGCTGGCGCTGTATACCATAACAAGACCGGTGGCCATGAGAATGAGAACCGGAGCCCAGAGCCAGGGGTCTTCACGAAATGAAATCTTATGGTTGGGGTGTCTGCTCATGCATCATCCTCGCTGAGAGCATGACGGGCCACAATGGCACGGAACTGATTACCTCTGTCTTTGTAGTCCCGGAACATATCAAAGCTGGCACATGCCGGAGAAAGCAGAATCGGGGTATGAGGCCGGGCTTTCTCTGCGGCCATCCTGACGGCTTCATCAAGATCGCTGGCTTTTTCACAGGGAACAAGGAGGTGAAAGGCCCTGTAAAGAGCTTCGCTGGCCTCACCAATCAGAATGATGGCACGGGCGTATGTCCGGACGCATTGTTCCATGAGTCTGTAGTCTCCGCCTTTGTCCCTGCCTCCCATAATCAGGACGACTTCACGGTCAAAGGCAGCAAGGGCTCGGCATACGGCATCCATGTTGGTGGCTTTGGAGTCGTCATAGCAGGGAATCCCCCGGATACTGCCGCATGGGGTCATTCGATGTTCCAGCCCTTTGAATTCCCGGATAGCCTGAATGATTCCTTCCCTTGAAGCTCCTGCTGCTTCCGCTGCCAGCCATGCTGCTGCCAGATTTTCCCGGTTATGGCGGCCGGGCAGGGAAAACAGCTGAAGGTCAATGAATGAACCGTCTTCAAGGTGTATTCCTTTTTCGTCAATCTGAATGCCCCTTTCCTCCCTGTCATACCAGCGTCTGGTCAGAGGCAGTTTCTCTCCGATGGAACGAACCCGTGTGTCTCCGTAATTAAGCACGGCCGTGCCTGCGTTCATATCCCTGAAGATCCGGGCTTTCGATGCGGCATAGGCTTCGAGGTCGCTGTAGCGGTCCAGGTGATCCGGAGTGATGTTGAGCAGTACGGCCACATCGGGCCTGAAGGATTCCAAGGTATCCAGCTGATAACTGGAAATTTCCAGCACGGCTATATCGGCAGGGCATCCCTCGCGGACAAAATCACAGAGGGGTGTACCGAGATTTCCGCCCGTGAAAACAGTTTTGCCGGATGCGGCCAGCATGGCACCGATAAGTTCTGTCACGGTACTTTTGCCATTTGTTCCTGTAACGGCAACAAAGGGTACGGAAAGAAACCGCAGACCCAGCGCCATCTCTCCGATGGCAGGAATGCCCTTTTCTGCGGCTGAGGAAACGGCCTCCCGCCTGGGATCCACGCCGGGGCTCAGAACAAGAAGTTCTGTATTTTCTGCCAGATCGCGACTCAATTCACCTGTAATCTGATCGCAGATACCAGGACAGTTCGGCTTGTTTTCGTCCACGCCCGTGACCCGGTACCCCTGATCTTTAAGAAGACGCACGGCTGCCATTCCCGAAATGCCGAGACCAATCACTACCGCATGTTTTTTGATAGGGGCGCAGGGCATCATGCTTGTCCTTAGCGTATTTTGAGGGTGCTGACAGCGATGAGGGCCAGCACAATGGCAATAATCCAGAACCGGATGGTTACCTTGGATTCCTGCCAGCCTTTGAGTTCAAAATGATGATGGAGCGGAGCCATGCGGAAAATCCGTTTGCCTCCTGTTATTTTAAAATATCCAACCTGCAGGATGACGGAGAGAGCTTCTATGACAAAGATTCCTCCCACGATGACCAGAAGAAGTTCCTGCTTGGTAATCACCGCGACCACGCCAAGGAAGGCGCCAAGGGGAAGGGAACCCACATCCCCCATGAAAACCTGGGCCGGGTGACCGTTGAACCACAGAAAGCCAAGGCCTGCGCCTGCAACGGCTCCGCAGAGTATGGCCAGCTCACCCGCACCATTGACAAAAGGGACTTGCAAATAGGAAGCCAGTCCCCAGTGTCCTGCTACATAAGAAAAAATCATGAAAGTGACAGCGGCAATGGTAACTGGACCGATGGCCAGACCGTCAAGACCATCGGTCAGGTTGACCGCATTGGAAGCTCCCACAATGATAAACGTTGCAAAGAAGATATAGGCAATGCCTAAGTCCGGGTTGAAATTTTTGAAGAAGGGAACCGATACCCGGGTGTCGAAATCCGGCATAAGGTAGATGAATATGGATGCAATAAGGGCAAGAAGAATCTGCAGCATGAACTTATTGGCTGAAGACAGGCCTGTGTTGTGTTTTTTAACCTGCATCAGCCAGTCATCCACAAAGCCGATGAGTCCGAACCCCAGTGTGGTCATGAGGGCTACCCAGAGATGGAGGCTTGTAAGGTCCACCCAGAGCAGGGTGGAGCTTGTGATGGCAAATAGAATCAGAAGGCCACCCATGGTGGGTGTTCCGGCCTTGCTCTGGTGAGACTGGGGCCCTTCTTCCCGGATATACTGACCCACCTGCATGGCCTTCAGTTTCCGGATGGCCCAATGGCCCAGCAGGATACAGATCAGCAGGGCTGTCATGGCGGCATAAATGGTTCTGAAGCTGATATAGCGGAATACGTTCAGCGCAGAAAACCAGGTATGCAGTGGGTAGAGAAGGTGATAGAGCATGGGCGTTTACTTCCTAGGGGCTGTCCGAGCAGCCTGCATCAGTTGATCCACAACGCTTTCCATGGACATGGAACGCGAACCTTTTACAAGAACCTGGTCGCCGGGCATGAGTCCAGGCAAAATCATGGAGGCAATGGTTTCCTTGTTTTCACAGAAGACCTCTTCGAGCCCGGCACTGCGGGCTCCATAAGCAATGTCTGTGCCATTCGGGCCGCACGCATAGAGTGCTGAGATGCCAGCTTTTGCCGCCAGAGAACCCACATGTCTGTGCAGGGCAGGAGCTTCTTCGCCCAGCTCCCCCATGCTTCCAAGAATGGCAAAGGTACGCCCTTTTTTGTCCATGAGGCGGGTCTGTTTCAGGGCTGCTTCCATCGAATCGGGATTGGCATTGTAGGTGTCATCAATAACCGTGAAGCCGACTTCCGTTGTCATGGGCCGGAATCGGCCCGGACAGCCTGTAAACTCTGAAAGACCCTCCTGAATCAAGTTCTCCGGTACGCCCGCCATAAGGGCAGCAGCGGCAGCAGCCAGGGCATTTTCCGCCATCATGGTTCCAGGAATATTCAGCGTGATGGCAACGGGGGGCTTATTCTGACGGCAAAGATCGAAGGAGGATCCCCCTGCATGACACGCGAGGTTTTTCATATAAAAGTCACAATGATCGCTTTGGCCGAAGTATTGAACTCTGCGATCCTGTCTCAGGGGGATAAGTTGTGAATGGGGGTCGCTCCCGTTGATGAGGATGGAGCCGCCTGTCTTCATGTGGGTGAAAATTTCTCCTTTGGCCTTTGCAATGCCTTCCACAGAGCCCAGGCCTTCCAGATGAGCCGGAGCAATGCGTGTAATGACTGCCATATCGGGAAGGCAGATGGCGGAAAGTCTCTCCATTTCCCCCGGATGATTCATGCCCAGCTCCAGAATGGCCCATAGATCCATTGGC
Organism: Desulfobotulus pelophilus; assembly: GCF_026155325.1. Lineage (NCBI taxonomy): Bacteria > Pseudomonadati > Thermodesulfobacteriota > Desulfobacteria > Desulfobacterales > Desulfobacteraceae > Desulfobotulus > Desulfobotulus pelophilus. Next base: position 209,776 of record NZ_JAPFPW010000001.1, read on the forward strand.
TTGAGTTGAAACAGGGTGAGGGGAAGCCCTATCTCATTGTTGAAATTACCCCTGGTAACCAGACAGGGGCCCTGTTTCCGAAAAATATTCCCCAGCATTTCCTTGGTGCTTGTTTTTCCGTTGGATCCGGTTACAGCAAGGACTTTTGCCCCATAGATACCAAGGCGATAGCGGGCCAGGCGGCCGAGAGCCTGGAGGGTATTGTCCACACCAAAAACAGGAAGATTCTGATTCTTGAGTATGGGAGAAAATTCCTGCCAGCGGGATTTTTCCATAAGAATGCCCCCATAGCCGGCATCAAGGGCTTTCTTCATGAAGTTGTGCCCATCATGGTTTTCCCCCTGTAAGGCCACAAAAAGAGCGTCAGGCTTTCTTTTCCGGGAGTCTGTGCCTATATCAGGAAAGGGGATATCCCGGTTTCCCCAAAGAAGGTCGGCTCCCGTAGCCATAAGAATATCTTCTGACGTCCAGAGCTGCGTTTCAGGCATGGGCAATGACTCCTTTGGCCGCAACGGCCCTGTCATCAAAGGGGTGGATGGTATCCCCCACAATCTGATAGGTTTCATGTCCTTTGCCCGCAATGAGGAGGACGTCGCCGGGTTCTGCCATGGCAATGGCCTGAAAAATAGCCTTTTCGCGGTCTTTCTCCACCGCCAGAAGGGTGCCTTCAGGAATGCCATGGAGGATATCCTGAATAATGCTGTCGGGATCCTCTTTACGGGGATTGTCGGAGGTGATCACACAGAAGTCTGCCGTGTCTGCGGCAATACGGGCCATTACAGGACGTTTGGTCCGGTCGCGGTCGCCTCCGCATCCAAACAGCACAATAAGGCGGCCACGGCTGCACTTTCTCAGGGCAGTGAGTGCTTTTTCCAATGCATCCGGTGTGTGGGCGTAATCCACAAAGATATGCCGTCCCTTTGGATCGGGAACGGGCTCCAGTCTGCCCGGGACAGCAAGGGAGCTTTCAAGGGCTTCTTTGATAGTTTGCGGCTTTATTCCCAATGCCAGAGCGGCAGCCGTTGCTCCAAGCATGTTTTCGAGGTTGAAGGCACCTACAAGAGGGCAGGCAACGGGAATGGTTTCTTCGGGTGTCATAAGGGAACATCGAATGCCGGAAAGGGAAAAACGCGGACTGCCGGGGCGTATCAGTGCATCGGGGTGGCGGCCTGTGGAAAAAAGCCTGTTGCCCCCGGTCTTCGCAATGCAGTGGTTGAGAAGCTGTTCTCCCCTTTCATCATCAATATTTATAACAAGAGAGGCTTCTTTTTTTCCGAAATGACCACCCAGCACTCCTTCCAGAAAGCTTTGTTTGCAGGCCCAGTAGGTGCCCATATTGCTGTGGTAATCCAGATGATCCTGGCTTAGATTGGTGAACACAGCCACATCAAAGGGCGTATGGGCTATGCGGCCGAGATCAATGGCATGGGAGGATACTTCCATGACAACATGGGTAACACCGGCATCCCGCATGGCGGCCAGGCGGGCTTGGAGGTCTCTGGATTCTGGCGTGGTTGTGGACACAGATTCGCTGTGTCCCGGATAATGCCAGTCAATGGTACCCATAACCCCTGTGGTATGACCTGCTCTGCGGAGAATCTCTTCGAGAATGTGGGCAGTGGTGCTTTTTCCGTTGGTACCTGTGATGCCGATCAGGGTCAGGTCCTCTGCGGGGAACTGGTAAAAAGCAGCCGAAAGGGCGGCAAGGGCACGGCGGGAGTCATTGACGATGATTGTAGGTAGACCGGCTTCGGGAACAGGGCGTTCCGCCACCAGAAATACAGCCCCGTTTTTAGCAGCCACAGGGGCAAAGGTGTGACCATCTGCAACAAGCCCGGGGACGGCCACAAAGAGATCGCCGGGCTGTACCTTCCGCGAGTTGTACTGGATACCGGTAATGTCAGGGTTTTCAGGCGGACTCTCCTCGATGAGGAAGGGAGGAGTCTGAAGGGACTCCCATGGAGAAAAAAGATCAGAAACCTTCATGGGCGTTTCCTTGCTGCATGGCCGTTGTAAACGGACGAATGGGTTCCGGCGGAATGTTCATATAGGCAAGTCCTTCGGATACGATGGTTCGGAAGGCGGGGCCTGCGGCCGCGCCACCATAAGAACTTCTTCTTGGTTCATCCAGCATGATCACGATGGCAAGGGCTGGATCGTCAAGGGGGGCAAAACCCAGAAAAGAAGCGATGAAGCGAGTGCGGGAATAGGTCCCGTCGGGGTTTGTTTTCTGAGATGTTCCCGTTTTGCCTGCCACGCGGTAGCCTTGGGGAGTGGCGGCTCTGCCGGTTCCATCGGCTTCTGTAACGGCTGCCATCATGGAAGAGACCGTTGCCGCTGTCTCTGGTGCAATAACCCTGCGTATGGCTTTGGGAGGCATCCGGGTGCTTTTCCCGGTAACTGGATCCCGTATTTCACGTACAAGACGGGGTTGCATGAGGATTCCGCCGTTGGCAATGGCACCTGCGGCGGCAACAAGCTGGACGGCGGAAGCGGAGAAGCCCTGACCGAAGGCGATGTTTCCCGTGTCCACGGCTGTCCAGCGCTGCCAGTCACGAAGAATTCCCCGGGTTTCTCCCGGAGCTTCGATTTTTGATCTCTCACCAAAACCAAAACTTCTCAAAGAATCATAAAGAGCTTTCTCTCCCATAACCTCAGATATTTTCACAGAGCCTATATTGCTGGAGAATTTGAGAATCTGGGTTACGGACAGCCATTCATGGGGCCGGGTATCCCGTATGGTCACAGGGCCAATGCGATAAGATCCGTTTCCGCAGTAGTAGATGGAGTCCGGGCGGATGTAGTTTCTGTCAATGGCACCGGCGACCAGAAAAATTTTGGTTGTGGAGCCGGGCTCGAAAGGTTCGCTTACGGCACGGTTGCGCCAGAAATCCTGTGGGTAGCGACGGAAATCATTGGGATTGAATGATGGATAGTGGGCCATGGCTTTGATGTCGCCCGTCTTAGGACAGAGCACTACGGCCATCCCTGCAGCGGCATCGGAACGGGAAGCTGCTTCATGGAGAGCTGACTCTGTAATAAACTGAATGGTTTTGTCGATGGTCAATACGATATCTTTGCCCGGTGCTGCCTGGCCATCGGAGGACGTTTCGTTGAACCAGCGGCCCCGGCCGTCACGTATAATTGTGAGGTCCCTTGCTTCGCCCTTGAGAATGCCATTGTATCGATGTTCCAGCCCTTCCAGTCCTTCTCCATCGGTTCCGGTGAATCCGATGACCTGGGCGGCCATTTCACGATTGGGATAGGCACGACTGCTTTCGTTGACAACCTGAATAGCCATAGACCGGTGGCTGGGAGGCAGATGGAGTTCTTCCCCGATGGCAAGAATGCTGTCGGCAGTTTCCGGTCGTATTCTGCGGGCAATCCAGGTGAAACGGTTTTCTGAGAAAAGAGGTCGGATTTCGTTGACGTCTTTGCCGAGAATTCGCGCTATTTTGAGGGCTGCCGCATCTTTGTCCGGAAAATAATCGGGACGTATGGCCACGCTGGCGGCATCGACACTTACCGCCATGGGTGAACCATTGGCGTCAAGTATGCTGCCTCTTTTCCCATGAAAGAGAAGGGCTTTTCTGTAATGCCGCTCCGCTTTTTGAACAAGGCTGTCCCTGTGCAGCACCTGTACCTGAAACGCACGGGCGGCAACGATAAGAAAAAGGAGCGAAAAAACCAGTGACAGGAATCGGAAACGGTTTTTCGCATAGCGATGTTCAGGGATCTTTTTCATGGACAATTCCGGTAAGATCTACTGTGTTTTCCGCTTTTGGCATAACAAGCCCCAGCCGGTTTTCTGCAAGATTGCGGATGCGTTCCGGTGAGCGGAGTCTTGCCTGTTCAATTTCAAGGTTACGGTTCTGGGTGATAAGCCTGTCTCTTTCCTCCCGGAGGAGACTGATACTGAAATTCAGGCTGGTGCACTGGGTCCGGATCCATGTGGCGCTGAAAACGGTTATAAAAAAAACGCCTAAAAGGAGCAGCCAGGCCATGGGACCCGGTGGGTTTGAAGTTTGTTTCATGTAAGACGCTGCAGTGCCCTGAGCCGTGTGCTGCGGGCCATGGGATTGATCAGAACTTCCTGGCTGCCGGGTTTGACGGCCTTAATCGTCTGCAGCTGGAATTCAGTTTGTTTGCCACAATTGCATACAGGAAAGTCCGGTGGGCAGGTGCAGGGGAAAGCCAGTTTGCGAAAAGCCTGCTTGACCCTGCGGTCTTCCAGAGAATGAAAACTCAGGACCACCATGCGCCCGCCCGGCCTGAGCATCCTTGGAGCTGTTTCCAGAAAGGTGTCCAGTCTGTCCAGTTCCTGATTCACGGCAATCCGGAGTGCCATGAAGACCCGTGTCGCGGGATGAATTTTTTGTTTTACCCTGTGTTTTGTCGGGATACTTTTCTGAATAATGTCTGCAAGCTGGCCTGTGCTTGTGACAGGGGCATTTTTTCTTGCTTCCACTATGCGGCGGGCAATGGGCCCCGCAAATCTCTCCTCCCCGAATTCCCGGAAAATCGTTTTGAGCTCCTGCTCACATTTTGTGTTGACCAGCTCTGCTGCGCTTAGTGCAGCCTTTGGATTCATGCGCATATCCAGAGGCTCGTCTCCCCTGAAACTGAAGCCCCTGCCGCTGGCTTCCAGCTGGTAGAGTGACAGGCCAAGATCCGCCAGTATGCCGTCAACGGCTGGAATATTCAGGTCGTCCAGAATCGGGCCTATATCAGAAAAATTCCCATGAACGATTTCAACCTGCCTGCCAAAGGAGGCCAGCTTTTCCCTGGCATGGGCAATGGCATAGGTGTCCTGATCGATGCCAATGATACGGGTTTCGGGTCCGGAAGATTCAAGAATGCGTCTGGCATGACCGCATCCGCCAAGGGTTGCATCCACATAGATGCCCTCCTTCTCTGAATGGAGGAAGGTAAGAACCTCTGCGGGCATACAGGATATATGATGAAATTCCATGAATCAGAGCCCCAGTCTGGCGATTTCGGCCCGCAGGCTTTCTTCGTTCTGCATGTCATTTTCCAGCTGTTCCGTTTCTTTGGCCCACTGGTCTTCGGAAAGTATTTCAAAGTGATCCAGTACGCCCACCAGAACGATATTTTTTGTAAGTCCGGCATACTGGCGGAGAGAGGGAGGGATCAGTATGCGTCCCTGGCTGTCCAGTGGGCAGTCATGGGCACCGCCCACAAACACTCTTCTGAAACGCCTCATGGCGTCACTTTTTTCCGCAAGGCTGAGTATTCGTTTTTCAATCTGTTCCCACTCCCCGTAGGTGTAGGCAACAATATTCTGATCCATACGGGAGAGCATCAGGCCAGGGCAGTTCTGGCTGTCCATGACTCCGCGGAAACGGGCTGGAATGGAGACGCGCCCTTTCGGGTCAAGTTTATGCGTGGAGCTGCCCCGGAACATGGTTTCTCCTTATTGGAATTCCACTTTCCCCCACTTTGCTCCATTACCCTACAATAAAAACAGAAAAGGTCAAGGGCTGATATGATTCTTCATGTCGTTTAAGTGGGTTAGTGTCCTGTAAACAGTTTGTTTCTGAGTGTGGGAGCCTTGGTAATCAACGGTATGGAGGGAATGGTTTTTTCTGCCTGTTTTCAATATTATTTAAAAAATGTATGGTTGAAAAAAACAGATATATCAGATGGGCCTGGCCCGGGGAGGTTGTATGCATGTTCATCAGTTCCGTTACAATTCAGATAATCTTGCCTACCTTGTGGAGTCCGGAGGTGAGGCACTGGTCATCGACGGTGGAGCAACGGATGGCATTATGAGGGTGATTGCTGAGAGGGGACTTCACCTTGTGGGCATTACCCACACCCACGATCACCCGGATCACGTGCAGGGCTCACGGATTTTATGTGAACAGTCCGGAGCGTCTTTGATCCACCACCTGGATCTTCTTGCCGATGGTGGCTGTGCCCTTGGTGGAGGGCGGGTACTGGTTCTGCCTACGCCTGGGCATACTATGGATTCCGTCTGTTTCAGGGCCGGAAATGCCCTGATTTCTGGCGATACCCTGTTCAACGGAACGGTGGGGAACTGTTTTTCCGGGGATCTGGATGCTTTTTTTGAAAGCATGGAGCGACTTATGTCCCTGCCGCCGGAGACCAGAGTGTATGCAGGTCATGATTATCTGAGGGAGGCCGTTGCTTTTGCAAGGAGCATCGAGCCGGATAACCCTTTCCTGGAAGCCTTTCTTGCTGCGTGGAATCCAGAGCATGTATTGTCTACCCTTGCGGATGAAATGCGTGTGAATCCCTATCTTCGCTACGGAGATCCGGTCATGAAAGGGCTTCTTCAAAAGCGGGGCCTGCCGGTGGATACACCATTGCGCTGTTGGTACAGCCTGATGGAAGTGTACTGATTTGTCTGGCTGGGGGTGCCTTGAAGGCCTTGTTTCAAGTGAGACGCATGGGGGGGATATGCCGGCTGAAGGGGGTTTGGATGATAAAAAAGTGTCAGAAAGTGGAGGCACCGGTTTCTGGCGGGTTTTCAGTGTCTGTGCCCTGGATCTTCTGTCTGGCAGAGGGCCGGATCTTGCAAGGGCCCTCGAGAGGCTGCAGATGTTTACCGGTTCCTGTGGCGTCAGTCTTTGGCAGGTGGCCGACAGTCTGGAAAAAGGGGTTGTTATTCAGTATCTTTCCGGTGCACGCAGGGATGGAGGGCCTGTAGAGTTCGCCTTTCCCCCTGCAATGAATACGGATTTTATGGCTGATATGGAAAAAAAATGTTTTTGCGGGCATGAGCTGCCAGCGGTTTTTTGTGAAGCCATCGGCCGTGCTCAGGATTATTATATCTGTCTTCCTCTGAGGGAAGGGGAGTTTATACGGGGAGATGTCAGTGGTTTTCTTGTTTTCTCGTTTGAAAGAAAAAGTCATGGCGGTATGCTTGCCCCTGTCCTTTTGGATCTGTCGAGGCTTTTTTCCCTGTATGTGGACCGACGTTCAGCCTTTCTGTCTCTGGAAGCCGGAGAGCAGAAGTATATGGACATTCTTGAAAGTATAGAAGAGGGTTTTTTTGAAATCGATCTGGCAGGAAACCTTACCCTGTTTAATGATGCCATCTGTCGCATTGCTGAGTGCTCCCGGGAAGAGCTGGTGGGAATGAACAACCGGGAGTATACTACTCCTGAGACAGCAGCAAGCATGTACAGAGTTTTTAATACCCTTTACAGAACGGGTCGGCCTGTCCGTATACGGGATTATGAAGTGATTCTCCGGGATGGCAGAAAAAAAATGATTGAAATTTCTGCTACCCTCATCCGCAATGGGGAGGGTAGGGCGGTGGGTTTCAGGGGACTTTTGCGGGATGTGACGGAAAAGGCCCGTGCCCTTGAGGAGCGCAGGCAACTGAGCCTGCAGCTTCAGCAGGTTCAGAGGATGGAGGCAATCGGTACCCTCGCAGGGGGCATTGCTCACGATTTTAATAATTTGTTGATGGGCATTCAGGGAAATGTTTCTCTGATGCGTTCCGGTAAACCGGAAAGCTCCGTTTTTTTTGAAAATCTCAGGAACATCGAGCATTGTGTGGATTCCGGTGCGGATTTAACGAGGCAGCTGCTGGGCTTTGCCAGGGGTGGAAAGTACCGGATGGAATCCTTGAATGTTAACTATCTGATTCAATCTACGGCTACCATGTTCGGTCGTACAAGGCGACAGATACGGATGCAGTTCCTTCTTGCTGACGATCTTTGGGCTGTAGCGGCGGATGAGGTGCAGATGGAGCAGGTACTTCTGAATCTCTATGTGAACGCCGGGCAGGCTATGCCTTCGGGTGGCAGTCTGATTCTTGCTACGCGGAACACCTACCTTGACAGGGAGACAGCCGGTTTGCTGGGTTTGAACGCCGGTTCCTTTGTTCTTGTGTCGGTAAAAGATACGGGAGTGGGGATGGATGCCGCGACAAGGCAGAGAATTTTCGAACCTTTTTTTACCACAAGAGAGATGGGGCGGGGTACGGGGCTGGGACTGGCTTCTGCCTTTGGTATTGTGAAAGGGCATGGAGGCGGCATTCATGTGGAGAGCCACCCTGGCAGAGGGGCATGTTTTTATCTGTATCTCCCCGCACTTCGGGATGGAAGGGTAGAACCAAAGGAAGAAAAGCGGACTTTGGAGCAGCATTGCGGCATCCGTGGCCGGATTCTTCTTGTGGATGACGAGGAAATGGTACTGCTGGTTACCCGTGAAATGATTGCAGGCATGGGCTGTGAGGTAAAGGCCGTGGCTTCGGGAACTGAGGCACTGGAATATTTTGCAAGGGAGGGGCATGTCCTTGATCTTGTGATTCTGGATATGATTATGCCGGATATCAGCGGCAGGGAAACCTATGAGGCTATGAAAAAAATATGCCCCCATGTGAAGGTTCTGGTATCAAGTGGTTACAGCCGTGATGATCAGGTCGAAGGTATGCTTGCGTCCGGTTGCATGGATTTTATTCAGAAGCCCTACAGCATGGAGGTGTTGCAGCAGGCGCTGGTAAAAATTTTATGCGCTGGAAGGGACCAGCAGGTCTGTTCTCCTCCTTGACGGGAGGAACGCTTCATTTTAAGTACAATCGTAAGATTGTTTGCAGTCGTTTTCCCTTTGCCGGAATGATCGTTTTTCCATGAAACAATGAGATCTGAAGGTCAATATTTCAAAATCAAAATAATAATCAGGTGATTCAATGACAACAAACAGGGTGGATGAGATTGATGACCGGGTGAGGGTGGAGCGGGTCCTGGTCAGTGTGTCGGATAAAAGGAATCTGGATGTGCTGATAGGGGGGCTTTGTGAAATCAACCCGGAAGTGGTGTTTTATTCCACGGGGGGAACGTATCAATATATTGCCTCCATTCTGGGGGAAAGGGCAAAGCAATCACTGATTCAGGTTTCCGATTATACCGGCCAGCCGGAGACCCAGGGGGGGCTGGTTAAGACCCTTGATTTTAAAATTTATCTGGGCTTGCTCACGGAGACCTATAATGACAGCCACAAAGGGGATCTGATGAGGACCGGGGCCGTGTCTCTGGATATGACAGTGGTGAATCTGTATCCATTTGAAGAAACGATTGCCAAGGCAGGCGTTACAACAGAAGACGCCAGGGCTAATATTGATATTGGTGGTCCTTGTATGATTCGTGCTTCCGCAAAGAATTTTCTGCGTGTGGCTCCTGTGGTAGATCCTGACGATTACGGGAATATCATTCAAGAGCTGAAGGATGGGGAGGGCTGTACGACGTTGGCTCTTCGCTATGGTCTGGCAGCAAAGGCCTTTGCCCATACGGCTGCTTATGATATGGCCATCGCTTCTTTTCTTGGCAACCTTGATTTTACCCATCAGGTTAACCCCTGTTACCGGAGTGTGTGAAGATGGTGCAAGACCTTAAAACCATGTATAAAACCGTTATGGATGATGCGTTCAGTTCTGCCATGGAAATTAGTTTTGTGGAGGGGCAGAAAAGACAGACCCTGTATTATGAAAAGGTGGCATGGACCATCGATGGGGTGCGGAAAGGGTTACGGTATGGCGAAAATCCCGGTCAGGAGGCTGCTCTGTACCGCCTTGTGAATGGGAATCTGGTGTTGGGGGAGACCCGCACTGTGCAGGCGGGCAAATACCTTGTTTCGGATATCGAGCTTTTGCAGAGTGGGAAGCACCCCGGTAAAACCAATTTGACCGATGCGGATAATGCCCTGAATATTCTTCGTTATTTTCATGATACACCGACAGTGGTCATTGTCAAACACAACAATCCCTGTGGTGTTGCCATGGATGGATCTCTGGAGAATGCCTATCATAAGGCCTATATGGCAGACCGGATTGCCGCTTTTGGCGGATGTATTGCCCTGAACCGTTCTGTGGACAGATCCACTGCAGAAGCCATTGCCTCCCAGTATGCGGAAGTGGTAGTTGCACCGGATTTTGAGGACGGTGTCATGGATATTCTGGGGGCCAAAAAAAACCTTCGGGTGATCCGTATTGCCAATATGGCAAGGCTGCAGGAATTTGTGGGTACCCCTGTGGTGGATTTTAAAAGCCTTATGGATGGTGGGATCATTGCACAGTGGAGTTTTGTGCCCTCCACTTTGAAAAAAGAAGAGCTGTTGCCTGCTGTCTGTGACTACAAAGGGCAGGCCTATCGGGTGAAAAGGGAACCGACGGAAGCCGAATATGAAGATCTGCTTTTTGGTTGGCTGGTGGAATCGGGCATTACTTCCAACTCCGTTATCTATGTGAAAAACGGTGTGACTGTGGGCATCGGCACGGGCGAACAGGACCGTGTGGGGGTTGCGGAAATTGCCAGGGACAAGGCCTACCGGAAGTTATGTGACCGTTACTGTTTTGAAACCTTTGGCAAACCCTATAATCTCATGGTAGATGAAGATAAGAAGGCAGAAATTGATGCCCGCGTGGCGGCGGAAAAAGGGGGGCTTGTTGGTTCCTCCATGGTGAGTGATGCCTTTTTTCCCTTCAGAGACGGTATTGATGTGGGGCTGAGGGAGGGAGTCTCCGCTGTGATTCAGCCGGGAGGCTCCATGAATGATTATCAATCCATTGAAGCCTGTAACGAATATGATGCGGCCATGGTCTTTACGGGTCAGCGGAGTTTCAGGCACTGAGAGCTACGGGTCATTGATCAGGGTACGCCGGGCGGGGGCTTTTACGCCTGCCCGGCGGTTTTGTGCTGTCAGTTTGAATCCTTGAGGTCCAGTATGCCCTGAAGCAGGGTATCAAAGAGTGGTTTTACCTCATCCTCCTCGATGCAGCTGAAGGCCACCCGTATGTCGTATTTGCCCAGGGCGATAAGGCCCACTCCGTATGTTTCCAGAAGGTGGAGGCGAAGCGGCTCTGCCTCCAGGTCCTTTAGGCGGACACACATGAAATAGCCTGCATTGAACGGGTAGGGTGTGAAGGCCCCGGTGTATCTGGGGTCCTTGAGAACGTCTTTGACCCTGGCAGCTCTGGCTTTCAGCACCTCATATTTCTGGGCATGTTCCTTCTTGTTCCGTGTATCCTGCATGGATTTGAGTACGATGCGCTGGCCCAGATGGGAGGCATTGGAAATATTGCCGCGGATGCAGCCTGCGGTTTTTCTTTCCAGTGCTTCATAGAAAGGAGCCGGATCTCCGGATATTTTTGTGCCATAGGTCATGAAGCCTACCCGCAAACCCCATACATAATTCTCTTTGGTTGCTCCGTCCAGTTTCAGGGCCAGGATGTTTTCGTGCAGATTTGCAAAGAGGGCAAAAAGGGACTCCTTCAGGGTTTCCTCTTCATAGAAGAGACCAAAATAGGCATCGTCTGTGGCCACCAGCAGCCTGCTGCCGGATTCAGCTACTGTTTTCAGCCCTGCAATCAGTTCGGAAGCTTCTTTTTGAGAAATGGCATAACCTGTGGGGTTCTGGGGAAAGTTCAGCAGCACAATGGCTTTGCCTGTTCTGTCTGCTTCGTCCCGCACCTGTTCCATCAATCCTTCAACATTGAATCCGCCTTCGGGAGTGAAGATGGGATAGTGGCGCAGCTGTATGCCGAGACGGACATTCATGATGAGGTTGTAGTTGCCCCACATCATGTCCGGCAGAATGACCGTGTCTCCCGCATTGCACCACATTTCGGCAAAAACGCTAATGGCATGGGTAATGCCGCAGGTTACCACGGGCAGGGAAATCGTTTTTTCTGCAAGGGAAGGGTTCTTTTCAAAAAGAGAGGCCTGCCATGCCTTGCGAAGCTCCGGGATGCCAAAGGAAGGAGCATAGGTCAGGGATTCATCGGGTCGGTAGGCAAGCCCCTCCATGACCGATGGGAAGCACATGATGTCCCCTTCCTCCCGTGCGATACCTATTGTGGCATTGATAGCATGTGCCTTTTCTTTGGCCTCGGCGCTCTGGCTGAGGATACCTTTTGGGAAAAAAAGCTGCTTGCCCACGGAAGACAGCAGGTCCAGGGCATTGGGGTTTCCATTGGATAGGTTCGTATTGAGCTGCTCGGCTAAGGGGTTCATGGTATTCCTTGGCAAAGAATGCGGTTGGTAAATTGGCTCTCTGGCTGAACACCCACCCTGTTCCAGCACCATCATATGACGCCGGAACAGAGAAAGCCCGAATCCTTAACTGTAAGGCAGGGCTTTTTCTGTCTGGATGATTGTATGCCTGCCGTAACAGGAATAAACGCTTTTGCGAGGCCTCCCATGGCCCATGGCCTTCCGGAGTATGGGAGCTATTTGCGCTTGGATGCCTTGAGGGGGTTGACTTTTTTCTTGGCGTCTGCGGATTCCGTTTTGATATGGGTGGCCATGTTGCAGTTGCCCAGTTTCCATTTGTTGGCTGGCTCAGGGAAAATGGTGCAGTAGATACCGCTTTCCTGTTCCGTAATACGGGCGCAGCCCATGCAGGGTTCAACGGCAGCAAGGCAGGTTCCTCCATTGTAGGAGCATCCGTTGGATTTCATAAAAACACAGTCGTGGCCTTTGCGGGTGGTAGTGCAAATCATAGAGTGAACTCCTGGTTCCTTAAAAAAATAACGATAAGGTCTTATGTCTGGATTAGGATGAAATCGGATCCTGACCGGGTGTCTGTTTCCCACCCTTTCATGATGGGCCGAATTGGAATCTTCAGGGTTATGCTGTCATTTTTATACAAAGATTACAAGCCCTCCCTCAGTCCGATCGAATCCAGAAACGGTTTGATTTGGTCAATCTCTGGATAAAAACCCAACAACAATAGAAAAAGGAAGTGGGCTTGTCAATTTGAAAACGCTTTCCATGATTTTTTAGGGGTTGGCAGGGAAGTTAAATTTGATTCGCCGCTGGCTTGGAGGTATAGTTGCCAGCGGTTTAACCGTTGGTTTGCAGGGTAGCAGTGGGGTCCATCCGATCGAGAGAGTTTGACCGGGGACATTTGTTCTTTTGTTTACAAAGCACCGTTTGCATCTTGCTGGGCCTGAATCTGCTGGCTGCATCGCCCTTGCTTGAAAGGAAGAAAGACCGTCATGATAAAAGAGATTAAAGAGGTTCTTAGAACAGAAGCGCAGGGGATTCTCGACCTTGCGGACAGAGTGGACAGCACCTTTGAGAATATGGTGGAAGCGGTTTTTGCCTGCAAAGGCAGGCTTGTGGTGGCTGGAATTGGGAAATCCGGTCTGGTAGGCCGGAAAATTGTTGCCACGCTTATATCCACGGGAACCCATGCTATTTTTCTGCATCCTGTGGAAGCCATGCATGGAGATCTTGGTGTGGTGGGAGCCGGGGATGTTTTTCTGGCTCTTTCCAATTCAGGTGAAACCGAAGAACTGAATATTCTTCTCCCGAGCATACGGCATATGGGCTGTCCCATTATAGCCCTTACGGGGAACCCCGGGTCTACTCTGGGGCGTGAGGCGGATATTGTTGTGAATGTGGGGGTGGCCAAGGAGGCCTGCCCCCTTGGGCTGGCCCCCACCACGTCTACGACGGTTCTCCTCGCTGCAGGAGATGCCCTTGCGGTTGCCCTTATCCATAAAAGACAGTTTAAGTCATCGGATTTCAGACGTTTTCATCCTGGAGGTGCCCTCGGGCAGCGTCTTGCCAGTCGTGTTGCTGACCTGATGCTTACGGATAACCTTCCAAAGGTGGTGATCGAAACATCTTTTTCGGAAGTTTTGGCCGTTATGGACAGAATTTCTTTGGGAGCTGTGATGGTAACGGACGGTCAGGACCGTCTTGTGGGGATTTTGACGGATGGGGATGTACGCCACCTTGCGGCTTCCGGAGAGCTGGAAAAAGGCAGTCTGGAGGCTGTTATGACAATCAACCCGCGCTGCGTGACCCCGGAAGCACCGGTTTACGATGCGTTGAACACCATGGAAGAGTATCAGATTACCGTATTGCCCGTTGTGAATGCGGAGGGTGTGCTGATGGGAATGCTTCATCTGCATGATATTCTGGGCAAGGGAGCCTTTCAATTCAATGCCCGGCCCTGATGACAGCCTGGGGCAGCTATATGAGATGGGCTGAAGGGGGGGGGGCAGGGATAGAAATGCAGGAGGCAAAAAACGAAATGTGGTTTGAAGATACACGGATTACGAATCTTGAAAATCAGCCTTTTGCGTCTCCTCTGCGCTTTGCCCATGGGGGCGGTTTTGTGGCGGATGGCCATCATATCTTGTACAGTCTTGATGCCGAAGGGCTTGTCCGTATGGTGAGGGAGGGTGGAAACCCTTTGGGTTTTGAGGCTGCCGGTCCCCGGGAGCGGATTCATTTTGCCCCTTCTGAGGTCCGGGCTGCCATAGTCACCTGTGGTGGGCTGTGTCCGGGTCTGAATGATATTATCCGGTCTCTGGTGATAGAGCTCTATCACCGTTACGGGGTTCGGCGTATTCTGGGAGTTCCTTTCGGGCTTCAGGGGTTGATCGGTGATTACGGGTATGATTTTCGGGAGCTGAATCCTTTAGTCGTGGAGCGGATTCTGGACATGGGCGGAACCATTCTGGGTTCATCAAGGGGACCTCAGGATTTTGACCGTATCTGTGACCGTCTTGAGAAGGCGGAAATTCATATCCTTTTCATGGTGGGAGGAGACGGAACCCTGACCGCTGCCCATCTGCTTTCCGGGGTTGTTCGGAAGAGGGGGCTGGACCTGGCTGTGGTGGGTATCCCTAAGACCATTGATAATGATATTGCCGTGATTGAGCGGAGTTTTGGATTTGATACGGCCGTTGAAGAGGCTACCCGGGCCATTCGGAGTGCCCATACGGAGGCCGTTGCCTACCCCAATGGCATTGGCATGATCCGTCTCATGGGGAGGCATTCCGGTTTTATTGCCGCCACAGCGGCCCTGGCTCAGCAGGATGCTAATTTTGTTCTGATCCCTGAGGTGCCCTTTGAGCTGGAAGGGGAAATGGGCCTTCTGGCCTCCCTTGAACGCCGTCTTGCTGAAAGGGGGCATGCTGTGATTGTGGTTGCCGAGGGTGCTGGCCAGAATTTTTTTACGGACAAGGAGGAGGCAAAGGATGCTTCGGGCAACAGGGGTTTGAAGGATATCGGATTGTTTCTGAAAGAAGCCATAGAAAAATATTTTGCGCTTCAAGGCAGGGCCATTGCCATGAAGTACATTGATCCCAGTTATATGATCCGGAGCAGACCTGCCAATGCAGGGGATTCGGTTTTTTGCAGTTTTCTTGCCCGTAATGCCGTGCATGCGGCCATGGCCGGAAAAACGGATATGCTGGTGGGTTATGTCAACGGAACCTTTGTTCATCTGCCACTGGCTCTCTGTGCGGGGAAGCGGCGGCATGTGGACCCGGGGGGGCTGTTGTGGCAGGCTGTCCTGGAAACAACGGGGCAGGGGGAGCTTTGTCCGGCCTGACACCTTTTTCCAAACGGGCGTTTTCGGGCGGGATGGCTAGGGCGGGCCAGAACCCGCCGCGTTTTTCCTTGCATGATGCCCAGCTTGAGCCGGATGATCTTTCAGCTTGTGATGGGGATATGGTCGGCAGGGAGGACGTCGAGTATGGTCTGGACATGACAGGCCGTGGCACCCCTGTTCTTTTGAAGAGCCGCAAGCCCGGCAAGGCCTGCGGCTTTTGCTTTTTCCGGAAAGCTGAGCAGAAAGATCAGTTTTTCGGCAAGGGCATCCGCATCCTTTGCTTCAAAGGCTGCACCGGCTTCCACAAGCAGGTTTTTTTCATCGGAAAAATCTTCCATGGAGGGGCCGAAGAGGACTGGTTTGGCGCAGGCTGCTGCTTCCAGCAGGTTCTGCCCTCCTGCAGGAACAAGGCTCCCTCCGCAGAACACCACATCCGCAAGGGTATAAAGACTGCGGAGTTCGCCCATGGTATCCAGAAACAGAACGGGGGCGTGCAGGGGAAGGTCGCTGCTGCGACGCTGGTGTCTCAGGTTCATTCCTGTGATGTTTTTTTCCATGGAGAGGAGACGTTTCAGGTGGCGGGGCGCAAGAATCATGTGAAGGTTGGGAATTTTTTTGCGGGCTGTGCAGAAAGCCCGGCCAAGGGGAATTTCTTCTCCTTGGCGGATGCTGCCGCAGATCAAAAGCGGTGTATGGGATGCAAGGCCGAGGGTTTCTCTGTCGATGGTCTGTCCTGCAGCCGGAGCTATGCTGATGGGGTCCCGTTTGATGTTGCCGCATACCTGTATTTTTTCAGGCGGAGCGCCCAGCTCCACGATGCGTTCGGCATCGGCCTTGCTGATCATGCTGAATCCCTGCATGCTACTGAATGTTTCCTGCAAAAGGGGACGGATTTTTTTGTACCGGGGGAAAGACCGCGGGGAGATACGCCCGTTGACCATGAGTACGGGAATGCCTCTGTCTGTGCAGGCTCGTATCCAGTTGGGCCAGATTTCTGTTTCCACAAAAATCATGGCATCCGGATGCCTTGCCGTGATGGCAGCATCCGGCCACCCTGGGAGATCCAGAGGGGCAAAAATCACGGTTGCGAACGAGCCAAGGCGCTGCTCCAGCAGGGCCTTGCCCGTGTGGGTGAAGGCGGAAAGGGTAAAAATGACGGGAGAGGAGAGATGTTGTTGCAGAAAGTACACGATGGATTCCGTGACGCCTGCTTCGCCAAGGCTGGCCCCGTGGATCCAGATATGCAGGGGCTGGTTGGCTCGATGAAGGGGAGGAATGTTGCCCATAAGGTGCTGGCAGCGTTCTTTATTCAGTGAGACGAGGCGGCCTGCCTGTAGCAGAGGCTGGGCGAGAGCTTTGATCCCTGCCGTTAGCCTGCTGTAGTTTTTATAGGAAACCGGGCAGGTTCTTCCCGGCTTTTCAGGGGTTGATTTCACGGAAAGAAGAGCCTCTTATTTCAAGGATAAAGGGTGGTGTAAGAGACTCCCGGTTTTCAGCAAAGCCGACAGGTCCGGTGACCCCTTGGTAGGATTCTGTTTTCTGCAGAAATTCAGCGAGTTCGGAGCGGCTGTACGGTCTCTGTTCCAGGGTGTGAAAAAATAACATCAGACTATCAAATACAACGGCTTCCAGATAGCCGGGGAGTTCACCATAGGTTTCAAGGAAAAGGCTGGTGAATTCCTGAACATGGGGGTTCTGGCTTTCGGCAAAAAAGCCTGTAGGCAGTATGGCACCCCGTGCATGGTGTCCTGCCATTTCAATAAGGCGTGGGCTGTGCCAGAGATTGGTACCCAAAAGTCGAACGCCCATAAGGTCGTTATAGGCCAGCTGGGGTAGAATCATGCCGGCTCTTTGGGCGCTGTCCGGGATAAAAAGGGCATCGAACTGAATGGCAGGACCAGAAGTTTTATCCTTATCTTCGGTTTCGGAAGAAGACAGGTCCTCAGGAATGGGGAGGTGGAGACCCGTAAGTCGCCGTATGGGTTCCGAGAAGTCTGTGCTTCTTGGTGGGTAGGCCTCCACACCTGTGATGCGGCCGCCCATGTCTTCAACCGTATCCCAGAAAAGATCCCGGAAATTCTGGCCGTAACTGTCGTCAGGATGGAGAATGCCGAATCGGAAGAGGTTCTGCCGGTTCATGGCATGGGAAACCAATGCGCGCACCTGCATGGAGGGGGTCATGAAATTACGAAAAATGAGGGGGCCGATGTCCGTGATGCCCTCCTGCTGGGTCAGGGTTATCAGGGGGAGTCCGTGGTCGGCGGCAACCTGGATGGATTCGGGAGATGCTGCCAGAGGGCCGATGGCGGCAATGATTTTTCTTTTGTCAAGCAGCCGTATGGCATCGGCTGTGGCGGTTTCGTCGGAGCGGGTGTCTTCAATGAGAATCCGTACAGGAAGAGCATCTTCTCTGTTTGTATAGACGGCCATGGCCATTTCAACCCCCCGGAGAGCCTGTATGCCAAAGGCTTCGAATCTCCCTGAAAGCGGGAGAAGGCAGCCGATGGCAAGAGGATCGATCTCTTCTTTGTCCTTGAGGGATTTTTTCAGGTCTTTAGCCATGTTTTTTCTCGGGTGACGGGGAAAGGTCTCCAGAAAAAACTGCAGTCTGTCTTCGGCGGCCCGGTAGCGTCCGGTTTCCGCAAGCCGGACGGCAGAGGCAAAGATCAGTATGGCCCGGGGTTCTGGTTGTCCGGCCCGATCAAAGAGGGCTTCCAAATCACCTGTATCCATGGAGCGGGTCTGGGAAAAGATTTTTTCTACCAGCAGGGGTTGGAGGTTGTTCGGAGCGGTATCAAAAGCCATAATGAGGGTTTCAAGGGCTTCCGGCATGCGTTTGAGTTCCGAGAGGGTATCAGCCTGTAGAAAGGCCAGGCGGATGCGGATCTCTTCCGTATGGATTCTGTCCTGAATATTCTGAATGCAGCCAAGGGTTTTTTCGGGAAGATTTTCTGCATAAAAGGAGCTGCATTGGGCAAGAAGGGCTTCCGGAACAAGGCCGTTGCCGGGGAAGCCTTGAGTCAGTCGGTCAAAATAGTAGCGGGCTTTGCTTCCTTCCCCTTGGGCTGCATGGAGCGTTCCGAGTTTAAAAAGAGCAGAGGGTGTCTGTTTATGGTCTGGATATTGCTTAAGGAAATCCTTGTAAGCTTTGAGGGCATCTTCGCTGCGGCCGTCGGTATAGGCTTTTTCAGCCAGAAAGAATTCCTTTTCTCCGGGAGGCAGCATGTCGGGATGATGGGGGGAAGGGGGCTTTGCACAACCTGTCCAGAAAAAAAACAGGGTGATCACGAGAAGGCAGGAGATGCTTGATGCCAGGGATTGGTTTTTCATAGCAGAACTGTCGCCTTGGTTGCGGATACGATAATGACTGGCAAGGAATTTATGAAACAGTCATTATGATAAGGGCTATGCCCTGTACTTGTCACAAAACCTGGGTGGCTTTATACACCAAGATTGCAGCAGGAAGCAAAAAGGAATTGTTTTTTTCCGTATCCTCATTCGAAAGGTCCGAAAGGAAAGACTGATGCAGACAGGTTACAGAAGTTTCATTAGCGTGGTTGTGGTTTTCTTTTTTGCATGCGGCGCAGGGGCGGAGTTTTATCAGTATCGGGATGCTTCGGGTCGTATAGTTTTTACTGATGATCTTTCCCGTCTTCCGGAGGCGGGAAGGGAGGTGGCTCTGCGTTTTGAAAGTCATAGGCCGCTGGCTGATACAGTAGGCGAAGAAGTGGATGCCAATGTACCTTCAGGCACTGTTTTTTCGGAGAGCGCAGCGGATCTGGAGGCGGAGCAAAAAGAACTCGGAGAAGCCTTGAGTCACCTGAAGGTATGGCGGGAAGCTCTTGAAGATCAGTTTGAAACTCTGGGAGATGCGGACCGTCAGATTATCGCAGCCTATAATGAGGAGGTAGCCGCCTTTGATGCGGAGCTGAGAGCTTATGAGCAGAAAAGGCAGCAGCATAATGAAAAAGTAAGGGCATTCAATGCTGTCCTTGCAGAAATGGACAAAGGGGCGCTTCAGGATATGGGCACCCCCTGAAAACAGAGTGTGTTTCGTATGGCTGCCGTGGCCTCTTCAAGATTTGCAGGGTTTATCCACAGGATATCCGGATCTGCATGAAACCACGTGTACTGTCGTTTGGCATAGCGGCGGGTGTCCCTCTTCAGCAGGCGGATCCCTTCCTCCCGCTCGACACGGCCCAGAAGTATGTCGGCCATGTGGCGGTAGCCGATGGCCTGCATGCTTTTTAATTCTGGTCCGTAGCCCATGGTAAAGAGCTGTTCTACTTCTTTTTCCAGACCTTCTGACAGCATGCGGTCTACGCGCTGGTTGATGCGTTCATAGAGTTCGTTGCGGTCCGTAAGGATGCCGATTTTGACAACGGCGTAATCGGGCCTGTCCGTGAAATCATGCTCCTGCTGGCGGGTGGAAATGGGGGTTCCTGTTGTCTGGTAAAATTCCAGGGCCCGGATGATGCGGAAAGTATCGTTGGGGTGGATTTTGGCAGCCGCTTCCGGATCCAGGCTGGCCAGGCTGTTGTGCAGGGCTGCGGAGCCTTTTTCTTCAGCTTGTTTTTCAAGACTGGCCAGTCTTTCCGGACTGGCGGGGTGTGCGCGGAAAAGTCCCTGCAGCAGGGCCTTTATATAAAGGCCTGTACCACCGGCAACCAGCGTGAGAAATCCTTCATTGAAATTGCGCATTATCTCCCTTCGGCCCAGACGTGCAAATTCAGCGGCGTCAAAAGGCATGTCCGGGTCCAGGATGTTGATGGCAGCGTGGGGGTATTGTCGCAGCTCTTCCTGGCTGGGTTTGGCCGTTCCAATATCCATATAGCGGTATACCTGCATGGAATCGGCGCTGAGAATGCGCGCGTTAAAAGTTCTGCTCAGTTTTATGGCCATGCCGGTTTTTCCGCTTGCGGTAGGGCCGCATATGACAATGACACCGGGTCTTGCTGGGTTCATGTTTCCTCCTGTGAATATTCCCACCTCCTTAATTAAAGCGGATTTCAGCAGAAAATAACAGGGTAAAAATTGCCGGGAAGGGCGGATATCCATGCGGGACAAATGTATTGACAACATTGATGTTAGTCGATAAGGATTGGCGTGCTAATAGAATTCATAAATGCTTGTACGGATTTTGGCGCCCATTCCCGATGCGGGAGGCAGAAAGCGTCAGGCAATATGGGTATTTGTAACGTTGCAGAATTCCTTGGAAATGCCGGATAATGGGGTGGCATGACGGGATTTTGCAGAATCGCTACAGGAGAATAGACCATGTCGAAGGAAGTTATTGGATCCGCTGTCGTCGTGGGTGGTGGTATCACCGGGATGCAGTCGGCGCTTGATCTGGCCGATGCTGGATACTATGTGTATCTGGTGGAGAAGGGATCGTCCATTGGCGGCGTTATGTCGCAGCTGGACAAGACCTTTCCGACCAACGACTGCGCCATGTGAATTATCTCACCTAAACTGGTCGAGGTCGGCCGGCACCTGAACATTGAGTTATTGACGCTAAGTGAAGTTACGTCCATTACCGGAGAAGCTGGAAATTTCGAGGTCGAAGTTTTCAAAAAGCCCCGCTATGTGGACATGGACAAATGTATTGCCTGTGGTGCGTGTACGGAGAAATGTCCTAAAAAAATTGATGATCTGTACAATGCATCCTTGAAAAAGCGTAAAGCCATTTATGTGGAATACGATCAGGCAGTGCCCCTGAAGTACGTTATAGACCCTGCAAGTTGTATCAAGCTTACCAAGGGAAAATGTGGTAACTGCGAAAAGGTGTGTCCTGCCGGAGCTATCAATTATGACGACAAGCCGGAAACCCTGAAGCTGAACGTAGGGTCCATCGTGCTGTCTCCGGGCTTCAAGCCCTTTGATCCCACTATTTTTGATACCTATCAGTATGCCAAATTCCCCAATGTTGTGACCTCTATGGAGTTTGAAAGAATTCTTTCCGCTTCCGGTCCCACCATGGGGCATCTCACCCGTATGAGCAAGGATCACGAGGAACCGAAGAAAATTGCCTGGTTTCAGTGCGTGGGCTCCCGTGACATGAACCGTTGCGACAATGCTTATTGTTCTTCGGTATGCTGTATGTACGCCATCAAGGAAGCGGCCATTGCCAAGGAACATAATGGTGATGATCTGGACTGCGCCATTTTCTACATGGACATGCGTACCCACGGAAAAGATTTTGAGCGCTACTATGAGGATGCCAAAAAGAAGGGCGTCCGTTTTGTCCGCAGCCGTGTGCATACCATCAATCCCATTCCGGAAACTGATTCCCTTGAGGTTCGTTATGTGACCGATGACGGCCGTCTTGAGACGGAAATCTTTGACATGATTGTTCTGTCCATCGGCCTTGAAACAGATCCTTCCACAGTGAAGCTGGCCAATGATCTGGGCATCAAACTGACCAAGGGTAACTTTGCTGAATACGAGACCTTTAAGCCGGTTTCCACCTCCCGTGAAGGTATTTTTGTGGCCGGCGCCTTCGCTGGTCCTAAGGACATTCCTCAGGCCATGATTGATGCCTCGGCGGCGGCTTCTGCTGCGGGCGAGCTGCTGACATCGGCCAGGAATACCCGTACAAAAACCGCAGAGGCCGTGCCTGAAACAAACGTTGCCGGTGACCGCCCCAGAGTGGGGGTCTTTGTCTGCTCCTGCGGCACCAATATTGCCGGGACTGTCGATGTAAAGGCCGTGGCGGAATATGCGGGAGGTCTTCCCTATGTGGAATACGTGACCAACAACCTCTTTTCCTGTTCCCAGGATACTCAGGACAAGATGGCGGAGATCATCAAGGAAAAGAACCTGAACAGGGTGGTTGTGGCGGCCTGTACGCCCAAAACCCATGAGGGACTCTTCCAGGAAACCCTGATCAATGCAGGGCTGAATAAGTATCTTTTTGAGATGGTTAACATTCGTAACCATGATTCCTGGGTACATAAAGAAACTCCGGATCTCGCCACGGATAAAGCCAAAGACCTGATCCGTATGGGGGTTGCCAAGGTTGCACTTTTTGAGCCCCTGAAAGAAGGGGAGCTGAACGTCAACCAGGTGGCCATGGTGGTGGGCGGTGGTGTTGCGGGCATGACCGCAGCCAAGGCCCTTTCCAGTCAGGGATACCATACCCACATCATAGAAAAATCAGACCGCTTGGGTGGTCAGGCTCTGAATCTCTTTAAAACCATCAAAGGCGAAGATGTGGCGGAGAAGGTGGCGGATCTGGAAAATGCCATCAAGGTGGATGCCAGCATCACCGTTCACCTGAATACGGAAATCGCAACGGTTGACGGTTTTGTTGGGAACTTCAAAACTCAGCTCAAAGGCGGTTCCGAGCTTCTCCTTGAACATGGCATTGCTGTCATGGCAACAGGAGCTTCGGCCCTCCAGCCCAGCGAATATCTTTATGGCGAAGATCCAAGGATTCTCACCAGCCTTGAGATGGATATCAAGTTTAAAACCAAAGATCCCATCCTGGACAGTGCGGAAAGTGCCGTGTTCATCCAGTGCGTGGGCTCCCGTCAGCCGGATCGTCCCTACTGTTCCCGCGTGTGCTGTACCCACTCCATTGACAATGCTCTGGAGTTGAAAAAGCATAAGCCGGATATGGATGTATTTATTCTGTACAGAGACATCCGGACCTACGGCGAAAAAGAATACCTCTACCGTGAGGCGAGGGATGCGGGTGTGATTTTCATCCGCTATGAGCTTGACGCTAAGCCTGTGGTGGAAAAAGCAGGTGACAGTCTTGTGGTTCGTGTTAGGGATCATGTGCTGGGTCGTCCTCTGGAGCTGAAGGCAGATATTCTGACTCTGGCCTCCGCTGTTGTGCCCAACAAAAATGAAGCACTGGCCCAGTTTTTCAAGCTGCCCATGAACGCAGATGGCTTCTTTGTGGAACGCCATGCCAAGCTCGGACCCAGCGAATTTGCCACAGACGGCGTCTTCCTTGCCGGTACGGCCCATTATCCCAAGCCTCTGGATGAGACCGTGGCCCAGGGAAGGGCGGCTGCGGCAAGGGCCGTGACACTTTTGGCCAGGCAGAAGGTGTACACCTCCGGTCAGGTGGCCAAGGTGGATCCTGCTGTGTGCTCCTCCTGCGGAATCTGTGTGAGTGTGTGCCCCTATTCTGCCCCCAGCGTTATGGATACGGGTTATTATGCGGGCAAGGCTGAAATCAATCCCGTTCTCTGCAAGGGCTGCGGCCTTTGTGTGGCGGCCTGCCGCAGTGGTGCCATCCACCATGGCGGTTTTGATAACAGCCAGATTTTTGCACAGATTTTTACCATGAGTGCATAACCATTTTCCTTTCAGGGTTTCTTAAGGATGCCCTGAAAGGATTCTATACATAAGGAGAAACAGCCATGAGCTGGGAACCTAAAATTGTGAGTTTCCTTTGCAACTGGTGCAGCTACGGTGCGGCGGATCTGGCAGGCGTAAGCCGGTTTCAGTATCCCCCCAACATCCGGGTAATCCGCATCCCCTGCACGGGTCGTATGAGTCCGAAATTTTTCCTTTCCGCATTAAGGGAAGGTGCCGATGCCGTATGGGTATCCGGCTGACATCCCGGTGACTGCCATTACCTGGAAGGTAATTACTATGCACGCCGCAGATTTCAGCTGTTCAACGACCTGATGGAACACATGGGTGTTGAGAAAGGTCGTCTCCATTATTCATGGATCTCTTCCGCCGAATCCACCAAGTTTGTGGAAGTGGTCAAGGAAGTAACGGATGCTGTAAAGGCCGTTGGTCCCAATACTAATTTTGTGAAGCGTTACATGAAGGAAGCGGAATAATGAGCGGAAACATCGACAGGATTAAAGAGATTGCCCGCGGCCTTCTCGAATCAGAGAAGGTCGATGTCGTGATCGGCTTCAAAAAGGGAACGCTTCCCGTCATGAGTGAGCCGACCATCATTCGTAAGGCATCGGATACAAAGGATCTGATCTGGGACGCCACCTGCCGTCTCAATCTGTGCAATTATTTAACGGGCCGCAAGGACCGCATCGGTATCATTGCCAAGGGCTGTGATGCGCGGAACATTGTGGGCCACATTGTGGAAAACAAGATCAAGCGGGATCAGCTTGTGATCATCGGTGTTCCCTGCACGGGCATGGCGGACAAAAAAGCCCTTTCCGACCTTGTTGGCGGTGAGGTAACCGCTTACGCCGAGGCCGGTGATCAGATTACGGTAAGCGGCCCTGCGGGAGAAAAGACTGTTTCCAAGGCAGATGTTCTCCAGTCCAACTGCTGCACCTGCATTAAACGCAACCCCGTAATTTTTGACGAGATGGCAGGGGAGCCCGTGGAAGAACTTTCCCCTGACAATCGCTTTGCGGACGTGGAAGCCATAGCTTCCATGGATGCGGCTGCCAAGTGGGGGTATTTTGAGGAGCTTCTTTCCGGCTGCACCCGCTGCTATGCCTGCAAGAACGCCTGCCCCTTGTGTTATTGTCCCACCTGTTTTGTGGATGAATCCCGTCCCCAGTGGGTGGGTAAGGGAACGGACCCCATTGATATCCGCACCTACCACTTCCTGCGGGCCTACCATTGTGCAGGGCGTTGTACGGATTGTGGTGCCTGTGAGGCGGCCTGTCCCATGGATATCAAAATGCGTGCCTTCACACGGAAAAGCATCAAGGACTGTGTGGACAACTACGGTTGGGAAACGGGTATGAAGGAGGGTGTGCGGCCGCCGCTGGACACCTTTAAAACCGATGACCCCGAGGCCTTTATCCGCTAGGCCCTTACGACCCCAAGCATTATCGGAGGAAAATTATGAGTTATATCCGAATTGCCAAGGCATCCTGGGACGGTGGGCTTGAGAAGGCGCGTAAAGCCTACGAACTCATCGGACCTGTGCCAGAAAAAGACAGTCACAAGTACGCGGTATTGGCCGCGGGCCAGCTTCCGGACATGGGATTTAAAAGCACAAAGCTGTCTCCCAAGTGGGTTGTGTTTCCCCAGTCTGAAGTGATGTTTGAATATACCCTGGATGAGAGCAAGGCCAACCACCACATCCTTCAGGAAGTGCCCGCCGCACCGGGCGCACGGGCTGTGATCGGCATCCGTCCCTATGATGCCAAAGCCATCCAGCTGACTAAGATGAACTTTGACAACAAAGATTACAAAGATCCCTTCTGGCTGCGCAATTATGAGCGCTGCACCTTTGTGGGCCTTGCCATCAATGAGCCTTCTTCAACAGATTTTTCCACCTCCTGTGGCACAGGTCCCTTTGCCGAAGAAGGCCTTGATGTACTGCTGGTGGATGCAGGGGATGCTTTCATCGCCAAGGTGTTGACGGATAAGGGGAAAAAATTCCTTTCCGAAGCAGGCTTTGCCGAAGAAGCCGGTGCCGATGCGGCCAAAGCCGTGGAAGATCTGAAGGCCAAGGCAGAAGCGGCCATCACTTCGAAGGTGAGCTACAATAAGATTGCTGGCAAGACCATCATGGATCTTTATGATGCCCCCTTTTGGAAGGATGTTCTCTTTGGCTGCATCAACTGCGGTACCTGTACCTATGCCTGCCCCACCTGCTGGTGCTTTGACATTCAGGATGAGGTGAAGGGTACGGATGGTGTGCGCGTGCGGAACTGGGATTCCTGCATGACGGGTCTTTTTACCCACCATGCCTCGGGCCATAACCCCCGCGAACACGAATGGGAGCGTACCCGCCAGCGTTTCATGCACAAGCTGAAATATTTTGTGGACAAGTACGATGCGGGCCTGATGTGTGTGGGCTGCGGTCGCTGCGTGGAGCAGTGCCCTGCCAACATTGACATCCGGACGGTGTGCAATACCCTGAACGATTTTTAAACCGGCCACGTGGCAGGGCAGGCTTTTGGCCTGCCCACTACCCCGTGCCTGCATATCGGTGCAGCCCCCTGTGTCTGCCCACTGGAAATAGCAGGATAAGGAGAAGACAAGGTGAGAAATCCCAATCCATATGAGCCGTATCCCGTCCGTATAGACGACATCACGGTGGAGACGGAAGACAAGAGCTTGAAGACCTTCAAGTTCGTCTTCCTGAATCCTGAGCATGAGGAGATGTTTGCGTATAAGGCGGGCCAGTTTGCAGAGCTTTCCATTCCGGGTCAGGGCGAAATACCCATCGGCATTGCGTCCAGCCCTACGGAAAAGGGTTTTGTGAAATTCACGGTGTTTAAAACCGGCAAAGTGACAAGCTATCTGCATTCCATGCAGGTGGGCGATATCATGGGTCTTCGTGGCCCCATGGGCAACTGGTATCCCTGGGAGATCCTTGAGGGGAAGAACATACTGATTGTGGGGGGTGGTTTTGCTTTCACGACCTTACGTTCTTCCATCAAGATGATGCTGGATAACCGGGATAAGTTCGGCAAGATCGATGTGGTGTATGGTGCGCGTTCACCGGGTATGCTTCTTTACATGGATGATCTGAAGGAATGGGAAGCGCAGGGTAAGATCAACATGCACATTACAGTCGACAAAACCGATGATCCTAACTGGAAATATCATCAGGGTTTTATTCCTCCGGTTGCGGAAAAGGTGGCACCCCCTGCCAGTGATGATACCTATGCCATTGTCTGTGGTCCTCCCATGATGATCAAGTTCACCATGCCTGTGCTGGACAAACTGGGCTACAAGCATGACCACATTATCATGAGTCTTGAAAACCGTATGAAATGCGGCATTGGCATGTGCGGTCGCTGCAACATCGGCAAAGAGCTGGTGTGCAAGGACGGTCCTGTGTTCACTCTGGATCAGCTCAACCAGATGCCCAAAGAGTATTGAGGCACTCCATAACTTGTAGTGGGGATGTGGCCTGAAAATGGGAGCTCGTTGGGAAACACTGAACTTCACAGGAAATATTCCGAAACCATCCTCTCTGATTTTCAGGAATACCTCCAGCTTCTAAGATGTATAATGCGAAAGTTGCGACCGTTCCCCGGTTTCTGGTGGAGCGGCCGCAACTTTATTCCGGGGATTCCTGCCCGTTTATGGGCAAGCGTGTTCGCAAAAGTTTGACACCTAAGAAGGAATGATGTAAAAACATCTTGCTTGTTGACAAGGCATGCTTGTTTCGTTAGGTAGATACGCTAACAAAAAGTTAAGGATATAACGGGAACCCCCCCATAAGAATGATATCTTAATTACAGGAGGTCTTTTTAAAATGGCTGAAGTAGAATTCAAAGGAAAAAAGTTTGTTGTGGATGAAGATGGCTTTCTTGAGGACTTCAATACCTATACGGAAGAATGGGTTGAGTTCTGCATGAAAGAAGAAGGTATCGAAACCCTGACAGAAGAACACTGGAATGTAATCAATATTCTTCAGGATTATTACAAGAAGAATGGTATTGCTCCCATGGTGCGTGTTCTTTCCAAGCTTACCGGTTTTAAACTTAAGCACATCTATGAGCTTTTCCCCTCAGGACCCGGTAAGGGAGCTTGTAAAATGGCTGGTCTTCCCAAGCCTACGGGCTGCGTTTAATATCTGCCGTTGCAACACTGTATTTTTTGCTGAAAAGAAAAGGTCCTGCCATGGCAGGACCTTTTCTTTTATCAGAAAGATGCCGTATGATTGCATCCGTGTACTTTATGGGAGAAAGTCTATGCATATGAAAGTTCAGACATCCACGCGTAAAGAACTCGTGGACATTACGGCACGGGTGCAGGAAGTTGTGGCCGCATCGGGTATGGTGACAGGTCTTTGCCATATTTTTGTTCCCCATACCACAGCGGCCATCACTCTGAATGAGAATGCCGACCCGGATGTGCAGGAAGACATGATCCGTACGCTTTCCAGATTGGTGCCGGTGGATCCGGATTACAGGCACATGGAAGGGAATTCCGATGCTCATATGAAGGCCTCATTGATCGGCGCTTCGGAGCTGGTGCCTGTGCGGGATGGCCGTCTGGATTTAGGTCGCTGGCAGGCCATTTATCTGTGGGAATTTGACGGACCCCGGAGGCGCGAGGTGAGAATCATGCTGATGCCCCAGCAGGAAAGGGGACTTTAAATCATGGATGATCTGGATAAAAAGCTTTTGAACAGTATACAGTCAGGTTTTCCCATTTGTTCCAGGCCCTATGGTGCCATTGGAGAAATGCTGGATATGGGCGAGACCGAGGTGCTGGAGCGATTGAAGAAGCTCAAAGAGTCCGGTATTATCCGTCGAATAGGGGGCAATTTTGGGCCTGAGAATCTTGGGTATTTTTCCACCCTTTGTGCCGCAAAGGTGCCGGAGGATAAGCTGGAAGCCTTTACGGAGACAGTGAATTCTTACCCCGGTGTCACCCATAATTATATCCGGGAAAATGACTGGAATGTGTGGTTTACCTTTATCGAGCCTTCACGGGAGATTATTGCCCATAATCTGGAGGAGATAGCTAAAGAAACGGGAGTTACGGAGATCCTCAACCTGCCGGCCACCCATGTTTTTAAAATCCGTGCAAAGTTTGCCCTATAATACCCATGATTAATTCCGGAATCTCTCTGCCGGATAAAGACGGCATCATCACAGGTCTGGCCCTCGCTCCGCAGTTTATGGGGGATGTTCAAAACAACCTTGCTACTTTAAAGTTTTTTTGTGAAAGGGCATCTCTGGCCGGTGTTGAAGTCCTTCTTCTGCCCGAAATGAACCTTACGGGATACCCGACCCGCAAAGAAGATCTTGAGCGATGTGCCCTTGGTCTTGAAGAGGCCATTTCCATCATGGTCCCCCTTGCCAGCCGGTGGAACCTTGTGCTGGTGGCGGGTTTTGTGGAAAGGTCAGAAAAACGTTTTTTTGTAACCCAGCTTGCACTGGGGCCTGAAGGACTGCTTGCCCTTTACAGGAAAATTCATTTAGGTCCGCCGGAGAGACCTCTATACTGTGCGGGAGATCAGACCGCCTCTTTTATGTTCAAGGGAATGCATTTTGCCATAGCCCTTTGCTATGATGCCCATTTCCCTGAGCTTTTTTCTCACCTTGCCAGTCAGGGTGTGGATGTATTTCTTATTCCCCATGCCTCTCCCAGAACTACTCCCCAGGAAAAAAAATCCTCATGGCTGCGCCATCTTTCAGCCCGTGCCTTTGATACGGGAAGCTATGTGCTGGCAGTAAATCCCCTTGGTCCCGATGGTGCAGGAAAAAGTTTTCCGGGTCTTGCCCTGGGTCTTGGTCCTGACGGCCGTATCTTTGGTGAGCTTGCCACAGATAAGCCCGATCTTCTGGTACTGAATCTTCATGCAGAACGGGTGAAATCCCTTCGATCCCATCCCATGACAGCCTTTTATTGTGGCCGGAGGCCGGATCTTTATATGGCTTGGATCCGTGAAGAGCTGGAAACGGTTTTTCCTCCCAAAATACCCTGATTTCTTTCCCTGTGGCTGGGCTTTGTCCTGGCTCTGTCTGGTTGCGGGACAGGGTCGTTGACATAAAACTTGTTCGAGCCTCCTGGGTGTGTTAATTTTTCTGAACCTGGTTTTTTTTAAAGATTCTCCCCACAGCATTTATGCGGCAACGTTTTTCAGATCTCTTCTCTTTCCTGCTTTCCCACCCCTGTCTGAAGAAAGGAAAACCCTATGGGCATTTTTCGTCCCATGCTGTGTGTTCCCTTCATGCTCTTTTTTGTGGTTTTACCCCTTTCCCTTTGGGCTTTGGAACCTGAGCATTTATCCTTGCCCCGCACCCTGGAAATCGCTTTTGAACGGGATACCACCCAGGAAAGCTTTAAGGCCAGGGCTGCAAGTCTTCATGAGCGTGGTGCCGTGGCTTCCCGGCTTCCGGATCCCCGTCTGCTTTTGGGGTATGAAAAGGCGGAAAGCATGGAGGAATACATGTTGGGAGTGAGGCAGGAAATTCCCCGCAGTAGCCGTTTGCGTCTTAAACAGGATCAGTTTGGCGTGCTGGCTTCTGCCCAGGAAAGGCAGGCTGAAGTCTGGGATCGGCAATTAAAGAGAAATGTGCGCATGGCTTATCTCGATCTCTGGTACCAGCAACAGGCCTTAAAGATTGTACGCCATCACCTCAGTCTTCTTTCGGAGCTGGCAGGAGCGGCGGCTCAGCAATATGCCGTGGGCAGGGTGAGCCAGCAGCAGCTTGTCATGCTGGAGCTTGAGGAAGATAAGGAGAAGGATCGTCTGGCCCGCAGCCTTGGCGATGAAGAGGCGGCCCGGGCGAGGCTGGCCCGCTGGATCGGCAGCATTCCGGAAACCCTTCAGCTGGATGAAAAAAGCCCCCCGTTGCCCTCCCTTCCTCCCCTTGAAGCTTTGAAGGCGGCACTTCCGGAGCATCCGCTTCTGGCGGTGGATCAGGCGAGCATTCAGGCAGGTGAAATGGAGGTGAGACTGGCGGAACAGTATTATACGGGTTTCATGGTGGATGGCCTGTATACCCGAACGGATGAGGACCAGCAGAAATTCAACCTCATGTTTTCCATCGAAATTCCCCTTGCGCCCTCCGGGAGGCAACAACGCAACGCCGCTGCTGCCCGGCACCAGGTGCGCGCCACAGGCTATGACCGGCTGGAGCGCCTGCGCCAGATGGAAGGGGAGGTGGAAGCAGGGTATGTACGCTGGGAAAGACTGGGGCAACGCATGGATCTGTACCAGACCCGGATTTTACCCCAGAGTCACATGGTCAGTGAGCTTGCCGCTTCGGGTTATCAGCACAGGGTTGGAGAGTATGCGGGCTGGCTGCGCTCGTCTGTGGCGGCCTTTGAAAATGAACTTTCCTATCTGCGTCTTTTAACGGAGCAGGCCAGTGTGCAGGCGGAACTCCTCTATTATACGGAGAAATAAACCATGAAATTTTCATCCCTGTTCAAGCTGGCTTTTGCCTTTATCATCGGTGTTTTTCTCACAGGGGCCTTTTTCCTGTGGCCCTACGGGGAGGAGGATCACAGCATCCATGGAGAATCCGTTTTGGGCTCAGAAGAACGCGTTATCCTTTACTATCGTCATCCCCATAACCCCCAGGTGACATCGGAAACCCCGCGTAAGGATGAGATGGGAATGGATTATATTCCGATCTACGCCGATGCCGCAGGGGATGCCTCTGCATCCGGAGTCCGGATTGCTCCTGAAACCCGGCAGAACCTTGGGGTTCGCACGGCGCATGTTCGCAGGGGAACCCTCTCTCCCCTTGTGGAGGCCGTGGGTTATGTGGACTATGATGAAAATCTGCTTTCCCATGTGCATGTGCGTACCGAAGGCTGGGTGGAGCGCCTTGTCGTACGCACGGCAGGGGAAGGGGTGAAAAAGGGGGCGCTGCTCTTTGAGTTCTATTCGCCCCAACTGGTGAATGCCCAGGAAGAATATCTGCGGATTCTGAACATCGGTCAGCCCGCAGTACGGCAGGCGGCCCGCGAGCGTCTGCTAGCCCTGGGGATGGGCAGGCCTACCCTTGAAGCTCTGGAAAAAGATCGCAGGGTACGCACCCTGATTCCGGTGTTTGCCCGTCAGGATGGGGTGATAAGCGAGCTTGGTATCCGTGAGGGTATGTTTGTGACCCCGGCCATGGACATCATGACCCTGGCCGATCTTTCGAGAATCTGGATACAGGTGGAGGTTTTTGAACATCAGGCGGCTCAGATTGCAAGGGGGCAGAAAGCACTTCTGGACATGCACCCTGTGCATGGGGGCAGCCTTGAAGGAGAGGTGGCTTTCATCTATCCGGCTCTGGATCCCAGGACGCGGGCTTTGCGGGTGCGTTTGACTTTCCCCAATCCCGATGGTCGGCTGAAGCCAGGCATGTTTACCCGGGCGCGTATTCTGGGAGAACCCCGGGAGGATATTCTCCTGATTCCTTCGGCCAGCCTGATCCGAAGTGGCAACAGCCAGCGGGTGATTGTGGATCGTGGAGAGGGGCGCTTTGAAGCCCTTGAGGTGGAGACCGGCCTGATAACAGATGATGAGGTGGAGATTCTTGCCGGTCTTTCCCTTGGCGAGAAGGTGGTGGTTTCAGGCCAGTTCCTGATAGATTCGGAAAGCAGCCTCCGGGGCTCTTTTCTGCGTATGCAACCCTTGGAGGATTCGCCGCCCGCATCGGGTGAGGCGGTGTGGGCCAGGGGCGTTTACAAGGGTGCTGGCGCCAGTCCGGGATCCATCCATGTCAGCCATCAACCCATTGTGGAGTTGGGCTGGCCCGCCATGGCTATGGATCTGGACCTTAAAGAAGGGTTTGAGCTTCCTGCGGATATCCATGAAGGTATGGAGATTGAATTTGCTTTGGAGCAGGTGGATGAAGTGACTTTCCGCATTGTGGATCTGCGAAGTCTGGAGGTGGCCCCGTGATTAACGCCATAATCCGATGGTCGCTTCGTAACCGTCTGCTGGTTCTCCTTGCCAGCCTCTTTCTGGCAGTCTGGGGGATGTATTCCCTTTATAAAACTCCCATGGATGCCATACCGGATCTTTCCGATGTGCAGGTTATTATCAAAACAAGCTATCCCGGTCAGGCCCCTCAGGTGGTGGAGCAGCAGGTAACCTATCCCCTTTCCAGTGCTCTTTTGGCTGTGCCAAAGGCAACGGCGGTACGGGGATACTCCATGTTCGGAGACTCCTATATTTATGTGATTTTTGAGGATGGAACGGATTTGTACTGGGCAAGGGCAAGGGTGCTGGAATACCTCAGCCAGGTTGCGGGCAATCTGCCCGAAGGGGCAAGGCCTTCTTTAGGACCCGATGCCACTGGGGTGGGCTGGGTTTTCCAGTATGCCCTGACAGACCGCAGCGGCAGACACGACCTTGCCCAGTTGCGCAGCCTTCAGGACTGGTTTCTAAAATATGAACTGCAGACCGTGGAAGGGGTTTCCGAAGTGGCCACCATCGGTGGCATGGTACGCCAGTATCAGATTGTTATGGATCCCCATCGTCTGCGGTCCTATGGTCTGACCCCGGCACAGGTTGCCGATGCAGTGAGGGCCGCAAATCTGGAGAGCGGTGGCTCTGCCATTGAGATGGCTGAGGCGGAGTATATGATCCGCGCCAGGGGATATATCCAGAGCCTGGAGGATCTGCGGCAGGTTCCTCTGATTCTAAGCCCCGGAGGCACCCCGCTTCTGCTGGGGGATGTGGCGGAAGTTACCACAGGACCGCAGATGCGTCGGGGAATTGCCGAGCTCAATGGCGAAGGCGAGGTGGTGGGGGGTATTGTGGTGATGCGTTCCGGAGAAAACGCCCGGGTCGTGATTGAACGGGTGAAGGAAAAGCTGGATCAGCTCCGTCCAGGCCTGCCTGCGGGTGTGGAAATTGTCACGACCTATGACCGGTCCAGTATCATTGACAGGGCTGTGGAAAATCTTCGGGATACCCTGATCAAGGAACTGCTTGTTGTTGTGCTGGTCTGCATGCTTTTTCTCTTTCATTTCCGATCTTCCCTGGTCATTGCCATCAGCCTGCCTTTGGGCGTTCTCGGTGCCTTTGCCATCATGAAGCTTCAGGGAATCAATGCCAACATTATGTCCCTCGGTGGGATTGCCATTGCCATTGGCGCCATGGTGGATGCCGCCATTGTCATGATAGAAAATGTGCACAAACATATGGAACACCAGAAAGAAGGGGAGGTCCGGGAACACTGGACTTTGATCCGGGAAGCTTCCGAGGAAGTGGGACCGCCCATCTTTTTTGCCCTTTTGATTATCACCATCAGTTTTCTGCCTGTGTTCACACTGGAAGCCCAGGAAGGCCGTCTTTTTGCTCCTCTGGCCTTTACCAAGACCTATGCCATGGCGGTATCCGCAGGCTTGGCCATTACATTGGTACCTGTACTGATGGGGTATTTTATTCGCGGTAATATCATGCCGGAGCAGAAAAACCCCTTGAATCGTATGCTCATTGGGATTTATCGACCGGTGATCCGTATCTCTTTGGATTATCCTGCTACGGTTCTGGTGCTGACACTGGTGGTCAGCCTCAGCATGGTTTACCCTGTACTGCGTCTGGGTTCGGAATTCATGCCCACTCTGGATGAGGGGGATCTCATGTACATGCCCACTACCCTGCCGGGGATTTCCGTGGGAAAGGCCAGTGAGCTTCTGCAGCAGACGGACAGGCTCATTAAAACCCTGCCTGAGGTGAAAAGCGTTTTCGGCAAAGCAGGGCGGGCCGAAACCGCTACAGACCCGGCTCCCCTGACCATGCTGGAAACCACCATACAGTTGAAACCCCGCGAAGAATGGCGGCCCGGTATGACTACAGCAAAGCTTATTCAGGAGCTGGACAGCCTTGTGCAGCTTCCCGGTGTCACCAATGCCTGGGTCATGCCCATCCGAACCCGCATTGATATGCTGGCGACAGGTATCCGGACCCCTGTGGGGATCAAGGTGGCGGGAACGGATCTTGGGGTGATTCAGAAAATCGGAAGTCAGATTGAGGACGTGATCCGCGGAGTTCCGGGAACCACTTCCGTGTATTCGGAGAGGGTTACGGGCGGTCGTTACATTGAGATAGAAATAGATCGGCCTGCTGCGGCGCGTTATGGGCTGAATGTGGCGGATATTCATGGGGTGATCCGTATGGCAGTGGGCGGCATGAATATCAGCACCACTGTGGAGGGACTGGAGCGCTATCCCATCAATCTGCGCTACCCGAGGGATGTGCGGGATTCTCTGGAAAAACTTCAGCAACTTCCCCTGGCAACTCCAAGCGGGGTATGGGTCAGTCTGGAGCAGGTGGCGGAGGTGAAAATCACCGATGGGCCTCCCATGATCCGCAGCGAAAATGCCCGGCTCAGCGGCTGGGTCTATGTGGATATTCAGGGCAGGGATCTGGGTTCCTATGTCAGTGAGGCCAGGGATGCGGTGGCGCGTTATGTGGAGCTTCCATCGGGTTATTCCATCAGCTGGTCTGGTCAGTATGAGTATATGGAGCGGGCCAATGCCCGCCTCAAGCTTGTTATTCCCCTTACCCTGGCCATCATTCTGCTCTTTTTATATTTGAGTTTTGGTCGGGTTGGCGAAGCTCTGCTTATTATGGCGACACTGCCTCTGTCTCTGGTGGGGGGATTCTGGCTTCTTTATTTTCTGGATTATAATCTCTCCATCGCTGTGGGGGTGGGCTTCATTGCCCTGGCTGGTGTGGCCGCAGAGACCGGTGTGGTGATGCTGGTTTACCTGGATCAGGCCCTCCGCAGGTGTGAGGAAAAGGCTTTTCAGGAGAAGAGGGGCGTCCATGTTGCGGAACTGATGGAGGCTGTGAAAGAGGGTTCTCTTATGCGGGTAAGGCCCAAAATCATGACAGTTGCCACCATTATCATTGCTCTTTTGCCTATTATGTTCAGTACGGGAACCGGAGCTGAGGTGATGCGTCGCATTGCAGCGCCCATGGTGGGCGGCATGGTCAGTGCCACGCTTTTGACCCTGGTGGTTCTGCCGTCGGCTTTTTTCTTGTGGAAAAAATATACGTTCACAGAGGGTTTGCCCAAGAGTAAGCCTTAAAACGTAAAACCAGAAAAGGAGTGCAGCATGAAAAAAGTGGTTCTTATCCCTATTCTCGCCCTGATATTTCCCTTTGTGCTCTGCACGGCTCCCATGGCCAGCAGCCACAGCCATGGGGACCATAATCATGGGGCCGCAGAAACCCCTGAGGGTAAAGTTGTTACGGCCATGGGCCTTGTGACAGCCCTGAATCCTGGGGGAAAGAGTATTACCCTGAAGCATGAGCCCATCCGGGAGCTGAACTGGCCAGCCATGACCATGGCGCTGGCTCTGGAAAGTCCGGATCTGGCCAAAGGCCTTAAGGTTGGCGATAAGGTGGCGTTTAAACTCAAACAGCTTTCTGCCACGGATTATGTTATTACGGAAATCACAAAGCATTGAGAAGGTAAACCCGTATAGTTTTGCTTAAGGCAGGTCCTTTCTATGGGGACCTGCCTTGGTGTTTTCAGAAGTTACTTCCAGAAATATGATTTGAGAGTTTTTCATAGAATTTTATTTTTTATATTTTTTTAGTTGAACTGAAAAAAATTAAGTCTTTTTAAATAGTAAAAATCTATCCTTGTTATTAACTATATCAGGATTATCTGTTTGACTCCCTCCTTCTTCCCTTTCTATAAGACACAATCAAATTTATACCTATGTTCTTCATTGGTAAAATCTATTTATAAAAGAAGAAACCATAATTTTCCCTGAGAGATCTTTGCACAACATGGCGTCAGGAGAGAGCTTATGGAATATGGATGCCTTTTTGGATGTGAAGGGAGGAATAATAGATGACAGCTGAAGCGGTACGCGTCGGCGGTACTGGCGGGGATATCTGCAGGATGGCACGGGAAATGGTCCCGGACGGGAATCTCAATGCCTGTCTCACCTGTGGTACCTGTTCCAGTGGCTGTCCTGCCACAGGACAGTTTGACATGGATCCGCGGAAATTTCTCCGCATGGCCGTGCTGGGCATGGATGAGGCTCTGGAAAAGCACCCATGGGCCTGGGTCTGCACCATGTGCAGGCGTTGCTATGATGTCTGTCCCATGCAGATCAACATTCCGGCACTCATTTATGAAATCCGTTCCCGCTGGCCCAGAGAGGAGCGGCCCAGAGGGATTCTGGAATCCTGTAATCTCCATGTGAAATCCCGTGGTGGTGCCATGGGGGTCCCCTTCGAGGACTTTAAGTTCACGGTGGATGATCTGGCGGAAGAATGCCGGGAACAGCCGGGGTTTGAGGAGTTACAGGCCCCCATTGATAAAGAAGGGGCCATGTATGCTTTGAATCAGAACTCAAGGGAACCCGTTGTGGAGCCAGATGAGCTTCTGCCCCTCTGGAAGATCCTCCATACCGTGGGGGCGGACTGGACCTATTATTCTGAAATGTGGGCCGGTGAGAACTACTGCATGTTCCTTGCCGATGACAAATCCTGGGAATATATCGTCCGTGCCCAGGTGGAACACCTGAACAAACTGGGTGTGAAGTATTTTGTGAATACGGAATGCGGGCATTCCTTTTACGCCATTTATGGAGCTATCCGCCGTTTCAATATTGAAACTAACTTTGAGTTTATTTCCATCATTCAGCTCTATGCCAAATGGATACGGGAAGGCAAACTTCCCGTTAATTCAGAGTGGAACAAGGAGCTTGGCATCAAGTTCACGGTGCAGGATCCCTGCAATATCATCCGTAAATCTTTGGGCGATGAAATGGCTGAAGATCTGCGTTTTGTCGTTAAGACGGCCGTGGGGGAGGAAAATTTCATTGATATGGTGCCCAACCGTTCCAACAACTACTGTTGCGGTGGTGGGGGCGGGGCGCTTCAGGCTGGCTTTACGGAACAACGGCAGGCCTATGGAAAAATTAAATTTGATCAGATCGACAAAACCGGCGCCACCTACGTCATCACCCCCTGCCACAACTGCCATGCACAGGTAGAAGATATCGGCCATCATTTTGACGGGAAGTATCATACCGTGCATCTGTGGACCATTCTCTGTCTTTCCATGGGGATTCTCGGTGAAAACGAACGGACCTATCTGGGACCGGACCTTGCGGATTTTGGTCTGTAATTTCCCTGAGCCATCAGGCGTGAGGAGGAGTAAAACAAGATGTCAGAAAAAACCATAGGATCAGTTCTGATCGCCGGCGGCGGAATTGCCGCCATCCAGGCGGCACTGGATCTGGCCGATTCCGGCTATTATGTCTATATGGTGGAAAAATCGCCATCCATCGGCGGGGTCATGGCCCAGCTGGACAAGACCTTTCCCACCAATGACTGCTCCATGTGCATCATGAGTCCCAAACTTGTGGAGGTGGGACGGCACATCAATATTGAGCTGGTAACCCTGGCAGAGATCAAGGATATAAAGGGGGAGGCCGGTAATTTCGATGTGGAGGTCTTCCAGAAGGCCCGTTATGTGGACATGGATAAGTGCATCGGCTGTGGGGCCTGCATGGAAAAATGCCCCAAAAAAGTGGATGATGAGTACAATATGGGTCTTGACAAGCGCAAGGCCATCTATGTGCCCTATCCCCAGGCTGTACCGCTTAAGTATGCCATTGATGCAGCTAATTGTATCAAAATCACAAAAGATAAATGTGGAAACTGTGAGAAGGTCTGCCCTGCGGATGCCATTAATTATAAAGATACGGACAAGACTTTTACCCTTAATGTGGGTTCCGTCATTCTGGCCACGGGCTTTTCTGCCTACAATCCTTCGGGTAAGGATTTCCTCAACTATGACCGCAGCAAGGATGTGGTCACCTCTCTGGAGTTTGAGCGGCTCCTTTCCGCATCCGGTCCCTTTCAGGGCCATGTGGTGCGCCTGTCCGATAAGGAACATCCCCATAAAATCGCTTGGTTGCAGTGCGTGGGTTCCAGGGATGTGAACACCTGCAAAAACGGTCACTGTTCTTCGGTCTGCTGCATGTATGCCATCAAGCAGGCCATCATTGCCAAGGAACATGATCCGGAGCTGGAAACCAAAATTTTCTACATGGATATGCGTACCCACGGCAAGGGCTTTGAGGATTGCTATAATCAGGCCAGGGAGAACTATGGTGTAAAGTTCCAGCGCT
Source organism: Desulfobotulus pelophilus (assembly GCF_026155325.1). Classification (NCBI taxonomy): domain Bacteria; kingdom Pseudomonadati; phylum Thermodesulfobacteriota; class Desulfobacteria; order Desulfobacterales; family Desulfobacteraceae; genus Desulfobotulus; species Desulfobotulus pelophilus. The sequence continues at coordinate 248,602 of NZ_JAPFPW010000001.1, forward strand.
GTCGTGTGCATACGGTGTATGACAATCTCGATGGTCCGGGACAGGTTCTGGAATACATTGATGAGAACAACCAGCGGGTAACGGAAGTCTATGACATCGTTGTTCTTTCCGTTGGTATGGAAATCAATGATGAAGTGCGGGCCAATGCAGCAAATATGGGCATTGAGCTGACCGAAGGTGGTTTCGTTAAAACCTCCACCTTCAAACCTGTCAGCACTTCCAGGGAAGGGGTCTATGTCTGCGGTGCCTTCCAGGGTCCCAAAGATATTCCCCAGTCCGTTGTGGAGGCAGGTGCTGCGGCCCTCAATGCCGGAGCAGGCCTTGTTGCTGCCCGGAACACCCTGACCCGCACCGTGGAAAAGGTGAAGGAAAATGACATCCGGGGAGATCGTCCCCGTATCGGTGTCTTTGTCTGCCACTGCGGGATTAACATTGCAGGGGTCATTGATGTGGAGGCGGTGAGGGATTATGCGGCAAGCCTGCCCAATGTGGAGTTTGTGACCAATAATATGTATTCCTGTTCCCAGGATACCCAGGATGGCATGGTCAAGGTCATTAAGGAAAAGGGCTTAAACCGCATTGTTGTGGCGGCCTGCAGTCCCAGAACCCATGATCCCCTTTTCCAGGAAACCCTCATCAATGCAGGCTTGAATAAATACCTCTTTGAAATGGTGAACATCCGCAACCACGGCTCCTGGGTACACAAGGATCAGCCTGCGGAAGCCACCCTGAAAGCCAAAGAGCAGGTTCGCATGGCCGTGGCCAAGGTGGCCCTGTTTGAGCCTCTCTCCGAAGCCACCCTTGAGATAGACCAGAACGTACTGGTCATCGGCGGCGGGATTTCCGGTATGGCTGCTGCAAGAGCCCTTTCCACCCAGGGCTATCATGTGACTCTGGTGGAGCGGGACAAGGTTCTGGGCGGTCAGGCAAGAAATCTTTATGTTACGGGCAAGGGCGAGTCCATTGAAGAAGGCCTTGCCGACATGGTCAACAGCGTGGCTGTGGATGATAAAATTGATGTCCTGCTGGAGTCCAGCCTTAAAAATGTGGAAGGCTTTGTGGGTAACTTTGTCAGTACCATTGAGACAAAGGGCAGTGAAAAAGAACTCCGCCATGGTGTTACCATCATTGCCACGGGGGCTGAGGAATATAAGCCCACGGAATACCTCTACGGCAGCTCTGATAGGGTGGTGACGGGTCAGGAGCTGGATGGACTCATGAAGAGCCATGATGCCAAGGTGGAGAAGGCGGAAACCGCTGTCTTCATTCAGTGTGTGGGTTCCCGTGAGCCGGGCCGTGCCTACTGCTCCCGCATCTGCTGTACCCATACCATGGTGAGCGCCCTTCACCTGAAGGAGAAAAAACCGGACATGGATGTCTTTGTCCTCTACCGGGATATCCGTACCTATGGTGAAAAGGAAGCCCTTTACAAGAAGGCCAGGGAAAAGGGTGTGATTTTTGTCCGTTATTCCCTGGAGGCCAAACCCCTTGTGAAAGAAGCCGAAGGCAGACTGCTGGTTCGTGTGAACGATCCCATCATTCAGAGGCCCCTTGAGCTTGCGGCGGATCTTCTGGTACTGGCCTCTGCTGTTAAACCCTACAAGGATGAGCGTCTGGCCCAGTTCTTTAAAGTGCCCCTCAATGATGACGGCTTCTTTGTGGAAGCCCATGTGAAGCTGGCACCCAGTGATTTTGCAACGGACGGGGTCTTCCTTGCGGGCCTTGCCCACTATCCCAAGCCCATTGACGAGGCCATTGCCCAGGCCCAGGCGGCCGCAGCACGGGCCACGGGTCTCCTTGCCAGAAAGACCATCAATACTTCCGGTCAGGTGGCCTATGTGAATCAGGACCTTTGCTCCGGGTGCCGTGTCTGTGTGGCGGTCTGCCCCTACAACTCTCCGGGTATGATTCTGGAAGGGCCGAGGGCGGGCAAGGCGGAGATCAACCCCGTACTCTGTAAAGGTTGTGGGGCCTGTGTGGCATCCTGCCGCTCCGGAGCCTTGAATCTTAAAGGCTTTGAGGAAGGTCAGATCCTGGCCATGATTGATGCGGCCTGATTGAAGGATACGTGAGACCGGTGCCGCAGGTGCCGTTCTTTTCAAGAATCATATGCACCTTACCAAAAGGTGCAGGGAGGCTTCCTATGCAGGAGTTTGAACCTAAAATCATTACCTTTCTGTGCAACTGGTGCACCTACGGAGCCGCAGATCTTGCGGGCGTGAGCCGCTTTCAGTATCCGGCCAACATGCGCATCATCCGTCTGCCCTGTTCCGGAAGGGTTTCGCCCAAAATGGTCCTTTCCGCATTCCGCAACGGAGCGGACGGGGTCTGGATTTCCGGTTGTCACCCCGGTGACTGTCACTACATCACCGGTAACTATTATGCCCGCCGTAAATTTACACTGCTGAAGGAAATGCTGGAGCATACGGGCCTTGAACCGGGTCGTATCCAGTTTTCATGGATTTCTTCCGCAGAAGGCGTGAAGTTTGCCGATGTGGCCCGTACCGTGATTTCCGAGGTGAAGGCCCTTGGTCCTGCCAAAGGTATGGCAAAGGAGTTTATTATGAGTCAGGAGGTGGCGTAGATGGCTGATGTCGCCCTGAAAATAAGAGAGATTGCCAGAGAGCTTCTTGATTCTGAGAAGGTTGATGTGGTGATCGGCTTCAAAAAGGGAACGCTTCCCGTCATGAGTGAGCCGACCATCATTCGTAAGGCATCGGATACAAAGGATCTGATCTGGGACGCCACCTGCCGTCTCAATCTGTGCAATTATTTAACGGGCCGCAAGGACCGCATCGGTATCATTGCCAAGGGCTGTGATGCGCGGAACATTGTGGGTCACATTGTGGAAAACAAGATCAAGCGGGATCAGCTTGTGATCATCGGTGTTCCCTGCACGGGCATGGCGGACAAAAAAGTCCTGAGCGACCTTGCAGGCGGCGAAGTAACGGCCTACAGCGAGGCAGGTGATCAGATTACGGTAAGCGGCCCTGCGGGAGAAAAGACTGTTTCCAAGGCAGATGTTCTCCAGTCCAACTGCTGCACCTGCATTAAACGCAACCCCGTAATTTTTGACGAGATGGCAGGGGAGCCCGTGGAAGAACTTTCCCCTGACAATCGCTTTGCGGACGTGGAAGCCATAGCTTCCATGGATGCGGCTGCCAAGTGGGGGTATTTTGAGGAGCTTCTTTCCGGCTGCACCCGCTGCTATGCCTGCAAGAACGCCTGCCCCTTGTGTTATTGTCCCACCTGTTTTGTGGATGAATCCCGTCCCCAGTGGGTGGGTAAGGGAACGGACCCCATTGATATCCGCACCTACCACTTCCTGCGGGCCTACCATTGTGCAGGGCGTTGTACGGATTGTGGTGCCTGTGAGGCGGCCTGTCCCATGGATATCAAAATGCGTGCCTTCACACGGAAAAGCATCAAGGACTGTGTGGACAACTACGGTTGGGAAACGGGTATGAAGGAGGGTGTGCGGCCGCCGCTGGACACCTTTAAAACCGATGACCCCGAGGCCTTTATCCGCTAGGCCCTTACGACCCCAAGCATTATCGGAGGAAAATTATGAGTTATATCCGAATTGCCAAGGCATCCTGGGACGGTGGGCTTGAGAAGGCGCGTAAAGCCTACGAACTCATCGGACCTGTGCCAGAAAAAGACAGTCACAAGTACGCGGTATTGGCCGCGGGCCAGCTTCCGGACATGGGATTTAAAAGCACAAAGCTGTCTCCCAAGTGGGTTGTGTTTCCCCAGTCTGAAGTGATGTTTGAATATACCCTGGATGAGAGCAAGGCCAACCACCACATCCTTCAGGAAGTGCCCGCCGCACCGGGCGCACGGGCTGTGATCGGCATCCGTCCCTATGATGCCAAAGCCATCCAGCTGACTAAGATGAACTTTGACAACAAAGATTACAAAGATCCCTTCTGGCTGCGCAATTATGAGCGCTGCACCTTTGTGGGCCTTGCCATCAATGAGCCTTCTTCAACAGATTTTTCCACCTCCTGTGGCACAGGTCCCTTTGCCGAAGAAGGCCTTGATGTACTGCTGGTGGATGCAGGGGATGCTTTCATCGCCAAGGTGTTGACGGATAAGGGGAAAAAATTCCTTTCCGAAGCAGGCTTTGCCGAAGAAGCCGGTGCCGATGCGGCCAAAGCCGTGGAAGATCTGAAGGCCAAGGCAGAAGCGGCCATCACTTCGAAGGTGAGCTACAATAAGATTGCTGGCAAGACCATCATGGATCTTTATGATGCCCCCTTTTGGAAGGATGTTCTCTTTGGCTGCATCAACTGCGGTACCTGTACCTATGCCTGCCCCACCTGCTGGTGCTTTGACATTCAGGATGAGGTGAAGGGTACGGATGGTGTGCGCGTGCGGAACTGGGATTCCTGCATGACGGGTCTTTTTACCCACCATGCCTCGGGCCATAACCCCCGCGAACACGAATGGGAGCGTACCCGCCAGCGTTTCATGCACAAGCTGAAATATTTTGTGGACAAGTACGATGCGGGCCTGATGTGTGTGGGCTGCGGTCGCTGCGTGGAGCAGTGCCCTGCCAACATTGACATCCGGACGGTGTGCAATACCCTGAACGATTTTTAAACCGGCCACGTGGCAGGGCAGGCTTTTGGCCTGCCCACTACCCCGTGCCTGCATATCGGTGCAGCCCCCTGTGTCTGCCCACTGGAAATAGCAGGATAAGGAGAAGACAAGGTGAGAAATCCCAATCCATATGAGCCGTATCCCGTCCGTATAGACGACATCACGGTGGAGACGGAAGACAAGAGCTTGAAGACCTTCAAGTTCGTCTTCCTGAATCCTGAGCATGAGGAGATGTTTGCGTATAAGGCGGGCCAGTTTGCAGAGCTTTCCATTCCGGGTCAGGGCGAAATACCCATCGGCATTGCGTCCAGCCCTACGGAAAAGGGTTTTGTGAAATTCACGGTGTTTAAAACCGGCAAAGTGACAAGCTATCTGCATTCCATGCAGGTGGGCGATATCATGGGTCTTCGTGGCCCCATGGGCAACTGGTATCCCTGGGAGATCCTTGAGGGGAAGAACATACTGATTGTGGGGGGTGGTTTTGCTTTCACGACCTTACGTTCTTCCATCAAGATGATGCTGGATAACCGGGATAAGTTCGGCAAGATCGATGTGGTGTATGGTGCGCGTTCACCGGGTATGCTTCTTTACATGGATGATCTGAAGGAATGGGAAGCGCAGGGTAAGATCAACATGCACATTACAGTCGACAAAACCGATGATCCTAACTGGAAATATCATCAGGGTTTTATTCCTCCGGTTGCGGAAAAGGTGGCACCCCCTGCCAGTGATGATACCTATGCCATTGTCTGTGGTCCTCCCATGATGATCAAGTTCACCATGCCTGTGCTGGACAAACTGGGCTACAAGCATGACCACATTATCATGAGTCTTGAAAACCGTATGAAATGCGGCATTGGCATGTGCGGTCGCTGCAACATCGGCAAAGAGCTGGTGTGCAAGGACGGTCCTGTGTTCACTCTGGATCAGCTCAACCAGATGCCCAAAGAGTATTGATACATAATAGGGGGGTGTCTCCCTGAGGTTCCAGTCCATAGGGTTTGTGTAAAGGCCCATGATGCCGGTTATCGGGTGTCATGGGCCTTTTTTTCAAAGTGAGGGATGCTCTGGAAAGGGCGGAGGTTTTTTGCAACCTGATGGTAGATGGGCAGAAAGTTAAATTTTTATTGAGTGGATGATGAAGTGCTGTTTCGGGTGGCTGGCGGCAGCATTGTAAAGAGGAAAAATTCCTCACGGAGTCTCCTTTCATTTGTCATGGAACAGGAGAATTCAGTTCCATAGATTCTGCCAGCATCCCATATAGCGGTACCCCTGAAGAATGGCAGGAATGGCCGGTGCGGGTATACCTTTGAAAACGCTCTGGCGCAGAAGGGTGCCCAGCACTTCCCTGGCCGAAGGGAAATAACCTTCCTGAATTTTCCCGCGTATACTGCTTTCCAGAAACCATGGACCTTTTCTGCAACAGGGGAAGCTCTGGAAATTTTCTGCGGCAGTCCTGGCGTTTTCACGGATGTTTCTCTGAATGTCGGCCGTTTTTTTGGTGCTGGTTTTTTTCTTGGGAATGGTTACGGTACGGATCCATGGAATGTTCTCCTTGATTCGCTGGCATGCAGGAAAGTCTGCCGTGACAAGGGCAACAGGTATGCGGGCTTCTGCGAGAACAGCTGCCATGATCTCCACTTCGCTAACAGGCTTCTTTTCCAGACGGACCCAGTCGATGTCCCTGTGGAAAATATGGGGGCTGAAAGCTTCCGGTTGATCCGGTGCACCGTGCCATCCTATCATCAGTGCCAGATCTGCCTCGGGGATATGGCCGAGTAGGGGGACTGGGTACCAGTGATGCCCCTGCTGCAGTCTGATACCTTTTTCCGGCAGTAGGCGGGGAAGAATATTAAATCCTGTGGCATGCATGTCCCGTATATGGATGATTTCCACCCCGGCATCTTTCAGGCCGGCAATGGCTGCGCTGACATCTGCTGTAATGAGGTTGCGGGCCTCCTGCCATTCCGCTGTGAGAGGTTTGCACTGTTTTTTTTCATAAACACCTGTTATTCCTTCTATATCCGCAAGAATAAGGGCTGATTTCGGAGTTGGTTTCATGGGTCGCCTCCATGGCAGTTGAGGGGGTGATGGGGAGGGGTAAGGGGATCCGGAGGTTCAATATGGATGACCACGTCTTCCATGTGAGCATGTTTCCGGATGAGAAGCTGGCGCACTTCTTCGGCTATGGCGTGCGCTTCCCGTACAGAAATATCGCCGTTTACCACCAGATGAATGTCTGCAAAAATTCGGGTACCCAGAAAGCGGGTTCGAACATGGTGGGCATCCAGCACCGCAGGGTGGCTGCAGGCATGCAGAGTGATGCTGTTGCATATTTCAGGGGACGCTCCTGATGCCATGAGTTCCTGGAAATTAGGCCATACAATACGGGTTGCGGCCTGTGTAATAAAAACGGATACAATCAGTGCACCAATGGTATCCAGAAAGCGCAGCTCAGGGAATAATATGGCCGCCGATACGGCAAGAAAGGCGGGTATGGAGCTTAAGGCGTCAATGCGGTGATGCCAGGCATTGGCCATGACAGCGGAGCTGCCCACTTCCGTGCCTACCTTATGGGTCCATCGGTAGATGGCTTCTTTGGCAAATATGGAGAATGCTGCTGCATAGGCCGCTATGGGGGTGGGCTGGGTTTTGTAGCCTGCAAGGAGATTTCTGGTTGCTTCTACACCGATACCGATACCCGCAAAGAGCAGAAGGGTTCCTATGAAAAGGGTGACAAGGGTTTCAATACGGCGATGCCCGTAGGGATGGCTTTCGTCTGGTGGAAGTGTCCAGAAGGCGGCACCGGCTATCACAACGATATCTGTTATGGCATCGGTGGCAGAATGGACGGCGTCGGCCATAAGGGCTTCGCTGCTGCCCCACCATCCGGCCGCGTATTTGATACCGACGAGCAGCAGATTGACAAGAAGGCCGGCAAAGGTGACGTATTGTATACGTTTTCGTAGGTCGGAACCCATTCAGCCCCCGGCTTTTTTGGCTTTGAATCCCTTCTGGCTGAGCCAGGTAAGGATGGTGTCTCTGTGGTCTCCCTGAATCTCAATGTGTCCATCTTTGACGGTTCCGCCGCTTCCGCATTTTTGTTTCAGTTCTCTGGCCGTACTATGGATAAGCTGTCCATCCAGTCCGGAAACCAGAGTTACTCCCTTTCCCTTGCGGCCCTTGGTTTCTCTGCTGACGCGGATAGTGCCGTTATTATGGGAGGTATTGCTTTTGGTTTGGCTACAGATGCAGTTTTTTGCGGGTTTCTGGCAGCCCGGGCAGATGCGGCCCAGCTCCGATGAATAGACGAGGGCGTTGTTGTCTTGAGTTGAATTCATAAATGTAAGCATTCCTTACAAAAGCGTAAAACAATATCACCTGCCAGTATAGCATAGCCTGTTTTTTTGTGAATTGTCACGAACAGCCTGTGACGAGGAACGTCAGTTGTACCGTGTCATGTTGTTTATGACCTTATCAGTACTTGCCGACGCCGTATAGATGCAAAATAGTCCTTGACGGAAAAGAGTATGTCCTTTATACATGCTCATGACTGACATTCAGTCATGAGCATGTATAAAGGAGTTCTTATGGAAAAAAAAGAAAAAATTATTGCCGCGGCCATAGATGTTTTCAGGGGAAAAGGTATTGAAAAGACAAAGGTTTCCGATATCGTTAAGGCCGCCGGAATTGCTCAGGGAACATTTTATCTCTACTTTCCTTCCAAATTATCTGTCATGCCGGATATCGCATCGGTTATGGTCCAGAGAACCGTTGCTGAGGTGCGGGAACGGGTGAGGGAGGAAGGCAGCTTCTGGACGCGGATGGAAGAGCTGGTGGATGTTGTTTTCCGCCTGACGGAAGAGTACCGCGATGTGCTGGCCCTCATTTATGCGGGTTTATCCCAGACAAGGCATATTACGGAGTGGGAAACCATCTATGCACCTTTTTATGAGTGGATGGGGCTGTTTCTTCGCCAGGCACAAAATAACGGGGAGATACGCAGTACCCTTAACGCAGACCGGACAGCCAAGCTTCTCATCGGTCTCATTGAATCCACTGCGGAGCAGATTTATCTTTATGATGCCCTGCCGGAGAAGGAGAAGGTTGCTTTTCAACAAAGAGAGCTGATGGATTTTATGCGGTATGGATTGATTTGCGAAGAAAGCAAACGGGCTTGAGTCGATTGCTTTGATTATGGAGCAGGTCTTTACCTGTTGCTGGCTACAACGCGGAGCTGATTTGTGACTGATATTCAGTCAGGAGGATGAAAGTGAATAAGTCGTGGGTGTATGTAGGGCTTACCTGCCTGTTTGAGCTTTTCTGGGTGTATGGTTTTAATGTGGCCTCCTCATGGTGGCACTGGGTAATCATTGTGGGGATTATTCTGGTAGATTTTCATTTTTTATCAAAGGCATGTGAAAAGCTCCCCACGGGAACGGTTTATGCTGTATTTGCGGCTGTTGGTACCGCCGGAACGGCACTGATGGACGTGGTACTGTTTGCTGCGGATTTTCATTTGCAGAAGGGGCTTTTCATTGTTCTTATCATCATAGGGGTCGTCAGTCTCAAACTGGCTGATAATCAGGATGAAGGGGAGGTTGGATAAAATGGGCTGGTTGTTGGTTTTTTTAGCAGCGGTTTCGGAAATTATTGGAGTGGTGGGTTTAAAAATGTACAGTACGCAGAAAAAAAATGCGGTCAATACCCTGCTTTTTGTGGGTGGATTTGGCTGTGCTTTTGCCCTTCTCTATGCATCATTTCAGTTTCTTCAGCTCAGCATTGCCTATGCTGTCTGGATAGGAATGGGCACGGCGGGGGGGGTCCTGGTGAATATGATTTTCTTCGGAGAATCCAGAAATATGGGACGAATTATCAGTGTAGTGATCATTGTTGCCGGTGTGACGGGCCTGAAAGCTGTTTCCGTCTGATATGGCTTCCGGTTACTGTTCAGACTGGATGATATTATGCGGATGAGGGCCTGTGGTTCTGACTGGAGTCTGGTCATGTATGGGAAGACCGTTGCAAGAATGATTTTTTGCAGCGGTTTTTTTTGTCAGAAAGTTGCTGTATTTCTCTGTACCCGGTAAGAAAAGGGTCTAACGAGATGTCTTGCAGGGAGTAAATGGCAGCTAAGGGAGATTGATGGTGAGCACAGAAGGTCATGGCGGGCAGCAGATCTGGAAGAGTGCGGAGCAGGCTGCGGCAGGATTGGAAAAACTGGCGGATGGAACCTATGCCCGGACTTTGCAGCGTTTTTTTAAAACGGGTCCCGGGGAGTATGGGGAAAAGGACCGATTTCTTGGTGTGCGGGTGCCGGTTCTGAGAAGGCATATGGGTGCAGGCGCATCCATGGACCATGAAGAGGTTGGAAAGCTGCTGGCATCTCCCTGGCATGAGGTTCGGATGTTTGCCCTGTTACTGTGGGTGGATCGTTATAAAAAGGGGGATGAGAGCCGGAAAGAAATGATATTCAAAGATTATCTTTCCCGTACGGCTTGCGTGAATAACTGGGATCTTGTGGACGTTTCGGCTCCGGGTATTGTGGGAACCCATCTGCTGACACGGGAAAGGCACCTGCTCTATGAGCTGGCTGCCTCCGTTTTGCTATGGGATCGCCGTATTGCCATGGTATCCACCCTTACCCTGATACGTCACGGTCTCTATGACGATGCCCTGCGGCTTGCGGATATCCTTTCCCATGATACGGAACCCCTGATACACAAGGCTGTGGGTTGGATGCTGCGGGAGGTGGGGAAGGGCGACAGAAATTTATTGGAGAATTTTCTTGCCCCCAGATGCCGCCAGCTTCCCCGCATTCTTCTCCGGTACAGCATAGAACATTTTTCGGCAGATTCCCGGAAAGTATGGCTTTCCGGGAATCTGCCGACGGGACTTTCATAGGTAGTGGATGGGGGTAAAGGATTATTCGTAAAAAGATTTTTCCACAGGTGTATAGTCCAGATCAAAGGCTTCGGCCACTCCCTTACAGGTTACATGCCCCCGGACAATGTTCAGACCTTTCTGCATTTCCGGAAACTCCCGTACGGCTTCCAGAAGGCCATTGCTGGCTATGGCAAGGGCATAGGGCAGGGTGGCGTTGGTCAGGGCTATGGTCGATGTCATGGGAACGGCTCCCGGCATGTTGGAAACACAGTAGTGCAGTACGCCATCAATTTCATAAACCGGGTCATCGTGGGTTGTGGGCCTGGATGTTTCTATACATCCACCCTGATCAATGGCCACATCCACAATAACGGAACCGGTTTTCATGGTTTTCACCATTTCTCTTGTGATCAGTTTGGGTGTTTTGGCTCCGGGAAGCAGTACGGCTCCGATAATGACATCTGCTTCGCTGACTTTTTGGCGGATGATGGCTGGTGAGCTCATGATGGGTACACAGTTTTTGGGCATGGTGGCGGAAAGATAGCGCAGCCTGTCCAGCCGGGTATCAATAAGATCCACCTGAGCACCGAGTCCGCAGGCCATGAGAGCGGCGTTGGTGCCAACGGTACCACCGCCAAGGACGAGAACGCGGGCTGGAGGAACTCCCGTTACTCCACCGAGAAGAATCCCCCTGCCTCCGTGGGTCCGTTCCAGATATCGTGCTGCTTCCTGTACAGCCATGCGTCCGGCTACTTCGCTCATGGGAATCAGCAGGGGAAGGCCGCCATTATTATCTTCAATGGTTTCATAGGCCAGAGCAATGCCTCTGGTGCGTATAAAGGCATGGGTGAGCTGTTCATAAGCCGCAAAATGAAAATAGGTAAAAACGATCTGATCTTCCCGTATCAGATCATATTCCGATGGCTGGGGTTCCTTGACGTGCATGACCATTTCTGCATCTGCAAAGATATCCGCCGGGTTTCCCACCAGACGTGCACCCGCACCGGCGTAGGACTCATCGTCAAAACCCGATGCAGCCCCTGCATTTTTTTCCACAAGAACGGAATGGCCGTTGGCCACCATAATTTCGACTCCGGCGGGTGTCATGGCAACACGATTTTCCTGATGTTTGATTTCTTTGAGAATGCCGACAATCATGAAGAATCCTTCCTGGGTAATGGTTGGACAGTTGGGTAAGACTCTTTCATGTAGCATTGTCTTCGCAGATGTAGCAATGGGTAACCGAAAGGAAAACCCGGCCTTTATGGAGAAAGACCGGGTTTCTGTTCTTGTTCGGAAGTTGCCTTGTCTTTGGATTTGTAGGGGAAAGTACGACAGCCATAACGGCCGTTATCCCCCAAAATATTTTCTGTATATATCTTTGTAGGAAGCACTGGTTTTGAATTTCTTCAGTTCATCGGAAAATTTGTCAACAAAATCTTTTTCCACCGTATTCTTACTGAACACGACATAAAGAGATGTGGTTTCTATGGGCTTGGGAAGGGGGATGATGGAGCCGGAAAGTCCCATCTGGTTGATAAGATAAAGACCGTTACCATAATCCATGACGGTTGTATCGATCCGTCCTGCCATCAGTTTTTGAATGTTGAACTGGTCATTGGTAACTTCTTCAAAATTTTTCTGTGAACGCATGAATTCCCACAGTTCAGGGGTGTAGGCATAACCCCTTACCACGCCGATGGTTTTTCTGGTGAGATCGTTGAATGTGCTGAACCGTATGTTGTTTTTATCTTCGCTGCGGATAAAAAAAGACCAGGATGAGTCCATGAGGCTTTCGGTGGCATAGTGGGTTACTTGAGCCCGTTCAGGATTGTACACGGCGGTGTAAAGAAGATCGGCATATCCGTCAATTACCATACGTTCCGCCCTGGCCCATGGATATTGCTGAATGCGGCCGTCAATGGCCACATTCATATTTTTCAGTACCTCCAGAATCACTTCCGTTGCAAAGCCGGATACGTACTCATTACCCGGTTCGCCGGCCTTGAATTCGTAGGGTGGCCATTCATCGGTTACAATTTTAAGGCTTTTTCCCATTGCGGGACCGGAACCGAGACAAAAAACAAGAGACAGCAGAAGAATCATGTGTTTCATGGAAACCTCCAGTGGATGCAGGGGGAGCAATAGAGACTCTTTGCAGAGGCAGAAACGCCCCTGAAGAAAAGCATGGTATGGCGGTGAGTTAAGTGGGTATATTCTTGTGCGAACGGGGTTTTTTGTCAACGAAAAAGTAGAAGGATTCTCTTTTCGGGAAGCCGGTATATTCGGTGAAACGGGGGGATGGGCCAGACAGTGGCCCGTCCCTCTTTATTTCTTTTTTCCTTTTTTCTTTTTTGTGGCTTCAAAGGCTTCCTGACTGGAAATGAGCTCTTCAAGGGATTTTTCGTGGGAGAACATCAGGGTTTCTGCATAGGTTCCCCTGTCCATGGAAAGTTCGGGTACGGGTTTACCGATCAGCTGCTCTATGTCTGCCAGCATGGTTTTTTCTTCTTCGCTGCAGAAGGAGATGGCCAGCCCTTTATGGACTCCCCTGCCGGTTCTGCCCACCCGGTGAACATAATTTTCCGTCACATCCGGTATGTCATAGTTGATGACAACCTGTACGTCCGGAATGTCAATTCCACGGGCAGAAACGTCGGTGGCTATGAGTGTACGGCAACGGCCTGTGCGAAAGGACTGCATGGCTTCGAGCCGTTCTCTCTGGTCTTTGTCGCCGTGGATAAAAAGGGCTGGTATCTCTGCCCTGTGCATGGCTTTGGCCACCCTTTCTGCGCGGACTTTTGTCCGGACAAAAACAAGAATCTTGTCTTCGGGGTGCTCTTTGATGAAGCGTTCCAGAAAAAAGCGTTTGTCATCCTTTTCTACAAAGAGAACATGGTGGGATACGTTTTTAGAAACTGGATCTTCCGGTGAGAGCTGGATGCGGATGGCGGAGCCCCTTACCTGAGAGTAGGCAAGTTTTTTGATTTCGGGGCTGATGGTGGCGGAAAAGAAGAGGGTCTGATGCTTTTGAGGCAGCTTTTTTTTGATGGCCTGGATGTCGTTAATAAAGCCGAGATCCAGCATGCGGTCCGCTTCATCCAGAATCAGTGTACGGATGCGTTCCACACGGAGATGACCCTGTTTGATCAGATCAAACAGGCGGCCGGGAGTGGCTACAAGAATATCCAGCCCATCCTGTAGTTTTTTGATCTGGGCATCCTGCTCCACGCCACCGTAAAGGGCAAAGGTTGCCACTTTGGTATGTCGGGAGAGCTTGGCAAATACCTCGCCTATCTGTGCCGCCAGTTCCCGCGTGGGTACCATGATCAGACAACGGATCCCGTAGCTGCGCTTACTGGTTTTGTCTTTATGGATACTGTCTATTACGGGAATGGCAAAGGCTGCGGTTTTACCGGTTCCGGTCTGGGCTATGGCCAGTACGTCTTCTCCTTTCTGGATGGAAGGGATGGCTTTGAACTGGATATCGGTGGGTCGCTGGAACCCTAGTTTTGCAAGATTGGTCTTGATTTCTTCTGAGATAAAATACTGTTCAAATTTCACGAGTTGTCTTGCCTTAATTGAGAAATGAAAGAATCATGGTAACGTCGTAACAGAAACTGTTCTATTATATATTATACAAAGGCAGCACAGGCGGCCAATAAAAAACGGTTTCTCCTGATATAAATAATCCGGTTTTTCTGTTTTACGGACAGGGAAAGCCCGGCATACCCAATAAATAAGGGGGGTGAATTTTGTGCGGAACTTCCATGGAATTTTCCACCTTCTTTTATCGGGTAAGAGAATCATTCCCTTTATGGCAGCCGGTATACCAAGCCTTGTTTTGTATTAAGTTCATATCATTGTTGTCTTTCCCCGGGAGCAGATATTATGTTCCGGAAAGGGGTAGAAAAATTTCAAAGACGCTGCCGGCATCGGGTTTGCTTGTAACCGCTATGGCTCCCTGATGGGCGCGGACCATTCCCAGAACGGCGGAAAGTCCCATGCCTCTGCCCATCATATTGGTGGAGAAGAAGGGGTCGAAAATACTCTCCAGGTCCTGATTATCGATACCGCATCCCGTATCCCGTATGGTAAGGCAGGCATAGTTTTTTTTTGTAGCCATAAAGTCCAGCGGAAAGCGATGATGGCCGGGAATCGAGGTTGCCGGCAGAGCCCTAAGGCTCAGGACAATTGTTCCGTTTTCCCCGGTGGCTTCCACCGCATTCACGACCAGTTCCGTTACAATCTGCTGAATTCCGTTCCAGTCACCCTCAATGGTGAGCTGTTTTTCCGTAAGATGGGTTTCCATATCCATATGCTGCGGAAGCTTTGCAAAAAGATCCGGTAGCAGGGCGGTACAGCAGCGGGTCAGATTTATGGGGTGATGATGGATGGCGGTTTTTCCCGTATAAGTGAGAATCAGACGGCTGAACGCGGATGCCTTTTCCACGGAGCTGATGGCCGCATCCAGGTATCGGGATGCCTTTGGATTGTATCTGGTGAAAATGCTTACCATCTCAAGATTACCCAGTACGGATTGAAGATGATTGTTGAACTTGTGGGCAATGGCACCTGCCATGCGGATGAGACCTTCTACTTTGAACAGCTGGCGATGGAGGGCTTCTTTTTCTTTCAGTTCCTTCCGGGCCTGAACAAGGCTCAGATGGGTTTCAATGCGGGCAAGGACCTCTGCCTCGTGAAAGGGTTTGGTAATGTAATCCACCGCCCCCTGGGCAAAGGCCTTCAGCTTATCATCCAGAGCATCCAGAGCAGTAATGAAAATCAGGGGGATTTCCCGGTTGTCTGGATTCTCTTTCAGGTAACGGCACACTTCAAAACCGTCCATTTCAGGCATCATGATATCCATCAGTATCAGGCAGGGCGATCGGGCCTCTATGGCTTTCAATGCCATCGGACCGTTGGTGACAGGGCGGACTTCATATCCCCTTGTTTTGAGAATCCCCGTAAGTACCCGCAGATTATCGGTGTTGTCATCTACAATGAGAATGTCACTGGCCTGTGTTTGCATCGCAGCTCCCTTCATCGACAGGCATTCGGGCCGTAAGGAGGGTGAGTATCTGTTCATAATCAAAGTTTTCAGCCAGAGCGAGAAGTTCAGAACCGATGACGGCGTCATACTGGCTGACTTCGATGATGCGCCGGTGAATCTGATCCAGTTCCGCTCTGCGTGTTACAGCGGTAAGTTTGTGGATAAGGGAAATGGGTACTTTGCATTCTTCGGGGAAAGGAAGGGATGTTTCCGGGGCCCGCGGTTCGGAAAGGAAGGCCGGTTCCTGCCGGGAAATCGGTTGGGATGGGTCATGATCTGTCAGGGGGATGGAAAGGAAGAAAGCACAGCCTTTTCCCATTTCGCTGTGAACCGTCAGCGTGCCCTTCATCAGGGCGGCCAGGTTATGACAGATGGAAAGGCCAAGCCCCGTACCTCCCCTTGGGTCACGGCTTTGATGGGCTTTCTGGAAGGGCTTGAAAAGGCATGGAAGATGTTCTTCCGGAATACCGCACCCCGTGTCCTGTACATAAAACAGAATGAAAGAGGCATGGTCTTTTGTTTCCAGTTCAGTACCCAGTGAGATGCTGCCTTCATCGGTGTATTTCAGGGCATTGCCAAGGAGGTTGATTAGTATCTGCCGAAGCCTGAGGCCGTCTATTGTAATATAGCGGGGAAGGTCCGGATTTCTGTGGAGGCGAAAGCTCAGCCCTCTTGCTTCAGCCCTTGGTCGGAACATGGCTTCCATGTCCGTAAGGAGGCTGTCCAGATTGGTGCGGTCTTCCTGCAGATGGATTCTTCCTGCCTCAAGGCTTGCTGTGTTGAGCACTTTGTTGATGAGATTGAGAAGATGTTCGCCGTTACGCAGGATGGCTGCCAGTTGCTGCTGCTGTTCATGATTGATTTGTGGATTTTGGGAGGCCAGCCTGGAAAATCCGATGATGGCATTCAGGGGTGTTCTGAACTCATGGCTCATATTGGCAAGAAAGAGTCCCTTAGCCTTGCTGGCAGTTTCTGCTTCCTCTTTGGCATCGAAAAGTTCCTGAACTTTCTGCTGCAGATCATCATTAATCCTTTTCAGGTTGTCCGATGTCTGGTTAATGGCGTGGCTGATTTTACTGAGTTCATCTTTGCCCTTGAGGGGAATTTTTTCAGGAAAATTTCCCTGTCCAATTTCTGCAAGGGCCTTTCTCCAGATGATAAGATAGTGATTCAGGTTGCCGAGGAACAGGATGAGAATCAGACTGACGCCAAAGGATATGACAAAACTGCACAGGATAATAAGCCGTATGGTTTTTTGGATCTGATAACGGATTTCAAGCTGAACAAGCTCGATGAGATCGGAAAGCTTGGATTCAAATTCAGCGGCGAGATACAGAGATGCTGCGTCAATGCTCTTTTTCGCTTCCAGCACGGCAAATTTTTTGGTGCTCATAACCTGATAAAGCAGTCCGTCGCGGGAGCCTCCGCTCTGCTGGAAGAGTACCGCCAGATCCCTGTCCGCACGGTACAGCCACTGCCGGGTGCTTTTCCAGAAGTTCATGAGGCTTTCCGGCGTTGCCTGCAGTTTTTCTGTTTTCAGCAGGGTTCTCAGGTGGGAAGAGCTGTGCAGGCTGTGCAGGCTGATATCCAGCCTGCGGTGGGCTTTCTGCCACTGCAAAAAGCTCTGGTCAAGGGTCTCTGAAATGAGCAGCTCCGTGGTTAGACGGCGGAGATCCATCAGCGCCTCCATGCTTTCCGCGCAGACCGTTTCCGCTTGTCTCAGATACTGGATTTTGAAAAGAAAAAAGACGGAAAGCCCGGATATGCCCATAAATCCGGACATGACAACGGCAATGATTAGGGAAAGGCGGGCTTTGAGATTCATGGTAAAGGCATGCTCCGGGACAGATCATTCTGTAAAAGGGCCAGTTTTTCCAGGGTCAGCTCAAGGTGGTCCGGATCCATGATAAAATGGGACAGGATATCCGTGACCGGCTGAAGCAGGGGGCCGGGTGCGCTTTCCCAGAAGCGTGGCAGTATATGAGGGTTTTTTTTCTCCATGTGGTACAGGAGCTGCTGGCGAAAATTCGGGAGATGGGTGGTTTCGACGTTTCGGTTGGCCGAAAAAGTACCCATGGACTGGGAAAAGAGAAGGCTGCCTTCCGTTCCCATCCACCAGTCTGCAATGGCATCCGCCTGTTCCCTCTCCTGTGAATGGCTTGCTGTGAATATGGGGCCGGTTTCCATCATCAGGCTGAAGCCTGCCACCGGATTACGGGGAGGGAGAAGAAACATGCCGATGCTTTCTTCCGGAACGCCCTGATCGATGAGAACCATGGAGGGATACCAGGAACCGCAGAGAACCATGGCAAAGGCTTCCGTGTTCCACAGGTGGGCTCCATTGGTGAACATGCGGGTGGATGGAGGCGTAAAATATCCCCTGAGCAGCATATACTGCCATGTCTCCATGGCTTTTCTGATTCTTGCATCACTGTAATCATGGGTATTGTTGTGCAGGTCAGTGTAGAATTCAGGATCTTCTCCCATAATGAGCTGAGAAAACCAGATGGTGGCATACCAGGAAAACTGCAGGGAAGAGAGAAGAGGCGTGATCCCCTCTGTTTTCAGCATTTCGCATATCTCAATGAATTCTTCCCATGTTGTGGGTGCTTGCAGACCCAGACGATCAAAAATATCCCGATTGTACCAGATGGGCCAGTATTCAATACTATAAGGAAAACCGTACATTCTTCCATCCCGGGTGTAGCTTTCCCGGATGAATTCGGGGTAGTGCTGCCTGTGTTTATTCCATATGTGGCTGATGTCTGCAATCACCCCTTTTTTGAGAAGATCGTCAGCACGGCTGCCTGTCCACCAGGTGAAGAGGGCAGGGGCTTTGCTGGTGGGTAGGTTGGCTTCCATGCGGCTGATGAAAAGATCCGTTGTCTGGGAGTCCGTGGGTATAAATCTGTGGCCCGTACGTTTTTCTGCCACAACGGCCTGGTTGACAAAGGCCTGCTGAAAACGTGGCAGGCTACCTTTGTCATGGGCCAGTGTGAGGGTGGGCTTTATTTCCTCCGGGGTGTGCTGAAAAAGAAACAGGCTGTACAGGCACAGAAAAAAGAAAGCAGGTATTAGAATGCGTTTCTGCATGGAGGACTCCTGTGGTTGTTTGTTGTACCTCTTTAGGCCAGAAGTCCGTGTTCCTGCAAGCTTTTTTGAAACAAAAAAGATCGGTTTTGAGACAAAAAGTGCTTTCGTGTGAGAGGCTGATGGTGGGCATGCATGGGCGAAGGGGAGGGACACGATAATGATGAAAAAAGAGGGTACAACGGTTGGCAATGATGATGGCCCGAAAGATAGGTTACTGGTATAAAGATGTGTCTACGATGTTCTAGCCGCTGTACCCGGCGGGCCACGGTCTTCTGCTGGATGTTCCTTTGTTCCGTCCGCCGACGGAAGGACGGGCCCTTCCCGCTTGCCCAGTCAATCTGTCAGCCCAGCCTGAGCCATGCGGGAGATATCCGGAGAAATGGTGTTTCCATGGTACAGCTGGGGGCGTGGAGTAGGGTTCCATGGCGGATCTTACCGCTTTTGATGCCTATGGTGGTTCTGTATGGGGGGAAGGAAAAGGGGACTGCACACAGCTTTGGTCCTGGGCTTTCTGCCCATGGGCTCATCATGGGTGCAATCAGGAACACAAAGACATGGAGCGCAGCCCTGAAAAGGGGCCTTTCTGGAAGGTGGATGGCCTGTCAAGACGGTATGGTCGTTTTGCCAGCCATAGGAGCGTTGCCGGTTTGCTTTGTTGAAAAGCAACCCGACAAGACCGGATTGTACCTCATCGCCTGCATTCAGATCAAAAACAGGAATTTATGGTATGCCTGTTTCAAAGTCTGTGGCCTGTACAGACCCGGCCCCTCTCCGGAAAGGAGAGAGGCCGGGCAGGATCTTTTAAAACATGGAGTTCTGTTGTGGCTGGGTTTAATCTTTTTTCCTGAACTCCTGTAAAATCTCTGCCATATGGCAGACACGCATGCGGGAGGCATGTTTGTCCATGCCGCCGGAAATCTGCATGACGCAGCCCGGGCAGTCCGTGACCACAATGTCTGCCCCTGTTGCTTCCATGTTGGCCACTTTGCGGCGCAGCAGCTGCTCGGAAACCTCAGGGAAGTCTACGGAGTAGGATCCGGAGAAGCCGCAGCAGACATCCTCATCCGCAGCAGGGATATAGTCAAGACCCGCAACCCGCATGAGCTCCCTTGGTTCTTCCACCACATCGAGGCCGCGGCAGAGATGGCAGGGCGCGTGGTAGGCTACCTTCTTTCCGCTCACACGGAAATCCTCCGCTGTCACCTTCAGCACATTCACCATGAAGGAGGAGAAATCGATGATCTTCTCCTCAAGTTTTCTGACTTCATCGGGAACGGCATTTTCCTTTTGAAGAAGTTTAGGGTAATTCTCTTTGATGTGGGAGCCACAGGAGGCGCAGAGGGTGAGGATATAATCGTATTTGCTTGTATCCAGCGCCTTCAGGTTTTGCCCGGCTACTTCTTTAGCTGTTTCATTTTCCGCCATCATGAGAAGGGGCAGACCGCAGCAGGTCTGATCCATGGGAAGGTCCACATCCACGCCATAGCTGGCCAGAAGGGAAACGGCATCTTTTGCCTGCTGAGGGTAGATGAAGTCCTGGGCACAACCTGCAAAAAGGGCCACTTTGAGTTTGGGATTTTTGACCACAGGTTTGAAGGAGGCCCACTGATCCCGCAGGGGGTGTTTGGCCAGCACGGGGATGGTGCGGAAGTCGTGCTTACGGCCGAAAATGGTGGGCAGGTGACGGATTTTCGGGCCATCGGCAATGGGGGCCTGGGCCATCCATGCGTTTTTGAGCAGGGTATGGAAGAGTCTGCGGTTGCCCATGACCTTGGCGAGAAGCCGGTTGCGTAAAGGCCGTTTGCCGTCTTCATCCATGACTTCCCGGTATACCTTTTTGATGAGGTAGGGAAGATCGATTTTGGCAGGGCAGACTACCTTGCAGCTTTGGCAGTTGAGGCAGTTTTTTACGATGGCACGGGCATTGTCCCTGCCATGGTAAAAGAAGGTGAGAATGAGACCGATGGCACCAATGTACACATGGCCGTAGGTATGGCCACCGAGGATCCGGTAGATGGGGCAGACATTGGCGCAGGCTCCGCAGCGGATGCAGCGCAGGACTTCGGAAAAGACGGGATCTTTGGCAAGGGCCAGTCGGCCGTTATCCAGAAAGACGATATGCCGGGTTTTGGCTTCTTTTTCCGAAGCGCCGCAGGGGGGCTGGCCCTTGATCCAGGTCACATAGGAAGTGAGCCCCTGACCTGTTGCATTCCTTGTAAGGCCTTTCAGCGCGGTGAGGGCACTTTTGAGATCGGGGATCAGTTTGTCCACACCGGCAAGGGTAACATGCACCCGTGGCAGGGTGGTGGTGAGCCGGGCATTGCCTTCATTGGTGACAATGCCGATGGCACCGGAGTCCGCGAGGGCAAAGTTGGCACCGGAGATGCCCATATCCGCTTCCATGAAGCGGGGGCGGAGCTGTTTTCTTGCCACCTTCACAAGTTTGTCGATGTTTTCCGGATCCTGCTGTTCTCCGGAAACGTCGGTAAACAGATCGCCCACCTGATAGCGGGAAAGGTGGATGGCGGGCATAACCATGTGGGAGGGGCCTTCATGGCGCAGCTGAATGATCCATTCACCCAGGTCGGTTTCTGTGACCGTGAGGCCCTGTTTTTCCAGGTGGTCGTTGAGAAAGGTTTCCTCTGCGGTCATGGATTTGGATTTGACAATGGTTTTTACATTGTTTTCCTTTGCAATGGCCGCAATGATGGCGTTGGCTTCCTGGGCGGTCTTGGCGAAGTGCACCTTCACGCCACTGGCTTCCGCATGACCGGTGAACTCTTCCAGTAACTCTTCCAGTCTTGGAAGGGCCGCATCCTTGGCGCAGGCGATATCCTGCCGCAGTCCTTCCAGATCCATACCGCTGAAAGCTTTGGCCCTTGAAGCCTTGTAGCTGGTGGCAAAGTTGTTCAGGGTTGTCTGAAGAAATTTTTCTTTTAAGGTCGCACGGATCTGGTCCGAGTAGTCTTTCATGTTCTGAGGCGTTTTAATCATCGGCTTTTTCCTCCCGGAGAATAATGTGCAGGAATTCAGGCCCATGGACGCCAATGCTCAGAACCCGTTCTATGTCTGCCGTACGGCTGGGACCGGTGATGAAAGCCATATATGCGGCATGGTTTTCCTTGAGTGCCGCATCCAAGAGGGGAGTCAGCTCATCGGTGGAAGGATAAATTGTTGCTGGGTCCAGCACACAGACATGGGTTTCCGACAGCATGGTGGCAATGCGCAGGTTTTCCTCCGTCGAGTGCAGAACCAGAGTGCCTGTCTGGGCGATACCCCAGCTGGCAGGTGTGAGACCCGTATGAATCCGGTGCATCTGTGGCCGGAACGGAGGTTCCAGTACCTCAATGTCTTTGGCCGCTGCCATATCTTTGAGAACCTTCAGCAGTTCAGCAAGCTGATCCGGTGCAAATCCGGCTACGGCAATAGTTTTTCCGCCCTGTTCCGCGGTGAGATTGACGGCATAGGCTGCAATGGCCGGGATTGTTTCGGCTGTGCTGATCACGCCCTGCACGGCCTCTGCCTTTTCTTTAAACAGCTCAAGGATTTCATTTCCCATAGCTCTCTCCTTACAGCCCTTCGGCATAAAGCTCGATGCTGTGTTTGACGCGGACATTATCTCCTTTAGAGGAAAGCATATCCGTGATCTGCATCATGCAGGCAGGGCAACCGGTGGCAACAATGGGAGCCTCCGTTGCGACGATGTTATTGCGTTTTTTCTGTCCGATTTCTGTGGATGTCTCATAGTGCTGGAGATTGAAGCTGCCGCCGGAGCCGCAGCAGGTATTGGCGTCTTTCATTTCCTTGATTCGGTACTTGCCACTGGCCTGAATCAGGGCTCTGGGCTGGGAGAAGACGCCCAGGGATTTACCGAGATGGCAGGGGTCATGGAAAGTAACAGCCGTGTCTCCCAGGGCATCTTTGGGCCGTACCCCCACCTTGTCCACCAGGAACTGATTGATGTCCATGACTTTTCTGCTGAAGGCTTCAATGCGGGCCTGATCCTTCATGCCGAGGTTTTCTGCCATCATGGGCCAGACCTTTTTCAGTGTGGCAGTACAGGTGGCACAGGGAGTGACCAGCACATCAAAATGGCTTCCGGAAAAGGTCTCAAGGTTATGGCTGACCAGTTTTTCAAAGGATTTTGTATCCCCGGAAGCCAAAGATGGCATGCCGCAGCAGCCCTGATTTTCAGGCAGATAAATGCCGACGCCGTGATGTCGGAGAACCTTGATCACGGCATCCCCGATGCCGGTGTACATTTTGTCCACAAGACATCCGGGATAAAAGGCCACTTTCAGCCCGGAAGAACCTGCCGGTGTATCCAGAAAAGGGTGGGTTTTACGAAAGGCCCGGTCAGCCAGAGGAACTATGTGGCGGTTGCCGAGTATGGAGGAAAGCATGGGTGCACAGGAAGTCCCATGATAGGCGTTGGCCTTTCGGGTCATGAGTCCCTGAAAACGGGCCCCCACATCAATGAGTCTGTTAAAGAGTCCGGGGTGAGTAAGTGTACCCCGGAAAATCGCTTTTTTAACGGCTGACAGTCCGTTGTATTCCGTCAGGGCAGCTCTGGCCTTAAGGAAGATGTCCGTGGCTTTGACCCCGCTGGGACAGTTGGCGGAACAGGATCCGCAGAGAAGGCAGTTTTCCAGCTTGCACTGTACCCCTTGCGCATCGCTGATGAGCTGCTGGCTGAGACCGTCCAGAAGGGCAATCTTACCCCGGGCCACGTCTCCTTCATTCAGGGTCTGCCCGAATACCGGGCATACGGACTGGCACATGCCGCAACGCATGCAGCTGGCCAGCATATCGTCGATTTCCTTGAGCAAGGAATGCAAACGTTTCAGATCCCCCATGATATCAGCCTCCGATAATCTTGCCGGGGTTGAGGATATTTTTCGGGTCCACGGCACGTTTGATTTTTCTGGAAAATTCCATGGAACCCCTTCCCACTTCTTTTTCCATGAAACCTGCTTTGGCAAGGCCGATACCATGCTCACCGGAAAGGGTGCCGCCCATTCCCAGGGCCAGCTCGAAGATTTCTTCAATGCCCTTTTCAACGCGGTGCCACTCTTCCCTGTCCCGCTTGTCGCAGAGTATGGTGGGGTGCAGGTTGCCGTCTCCGGCATGGCCGAAGGTGCCGATGGTGAGTTTGTGCCTTTCCGCAATGGCGTCCAAACCGCGAACCATATCCGGAATCCGGCTTCTGGGAACGGTGGCATCTTCCAGTACGGTGGTGGGTCTGAGTTTGGCCAGGGAGGAAAGGGCTGCCCTTCTCGCTTCCCACACCTTGTTTTTTTCCTCTGCGGTCTGGGCCACTTGAATGCGGGTGGCTCCATTGGCCCTGCAAATGGTCTCCACCTGATCCGCTTCTTCGGCAACCTGTGCGGGATGGCCGTCTACCTCAATGAGAAGAAGAGCTTTGGCATCCGTAGGCAGACCGGCCTTGGCAAAGTCCTCTACGGTGCGGATAGTGAAGTTGTCCATGAATTCCAGCGTACAGGGAATGATTTTAGCGGCAATGATGGCAGCGACGGTTTCGGCTGCCTTATCTACGGAATCGTAGATGGCCATCATGGATTTAGCCGCTGCAGGCGGTGGCACCAGCTTCAGGGTCAGCTGGCTGTACACTCCAAAACAGCCTTCGCTGGCAGTCATGAGTCCGGCAAGGTTAAAGCCGCTGACGCATTTAACGGTTTTGGAGCCAGCCCGGACAAGGGTACCTCCTGCATCATAAAATTCCATGCCCATGACATAGTCTTTGGTTACACCGTACTTCAGGCCCCGCAGGCCTCCTGCGTTTTCCGCAACGTTGCCGCCAATGGTGGAAACGGCCTGGCTGCCGGGATCGGGAGGGTAAAAAAGGCCTTTGCCCGCTACTTCTGTTGCCAGCTGGGCTGTGATTACGCCGGGCTCCACAATGGCGTACATGTCTGCTTCATTGATTTCAATGATGCGCTGCAGTCCGTTGGTGAGCATGACAAGACCGCCCATGGAAGGGATGGTGCCTCCACTTAAGTTGGTGCCGGCTCCCCGAACGGTTACCGGAATACCATTTTCATTGCAAAGCCGCAAAATGCCGCTGATGTCTTCGGTTTTCCGGGGCCGGACCACCAGACCGGGCAAAACCGGAGCCAGAACAGCCGCATCATAGGCATAGTTCATACGGTCGGTTTCGCTCTCCATGACATTCTCTGCGCCAAGGAGTTCTTTAAAGGCACCCACCAGGGAATTCTTTTTCATGGGGTTTCTCCATAAGAGTAAAGGATGCAGGGCATCCGAAGGTCTGTGAAATCAGAAGAAGTGCCGGGTTCCGGGAAACGACGGAACCCGGCACTTTCTATGAAAAGGAAACGTAAGGCAGATACTCTCGCTTTCGGGCTGGACAGGGCAATCCGAAAGCTGTGGCCGTTTTATCTTAGAAAGTGGCCGGGAAAAGAATGTAAGCAAAAAGCAGGCCCAATGTACCAACAATGACGCCGTAGAGGGCCATGGGGATGACGGTACGACGGATGATCAGGCCTTCCACGCCCACAAGGCCGACGGTGGCAGAGGCGGCCACAACGTTATGGACACAGATCATGTTGCCCATGGCCGCACCCACACCCTGCAGGCCCATAACGATCTCCCGGCTGGCACCGATGGTGGTGGCTAGTCCGTACTGGAAATCGGAGAAGAGCAGGTCGGAAACGGTGGCGGAACCTGTGATGAAAGCACCAAGCGCACCCACATAGGCGGCAAAGAAGGGCCAGCTCTGGCCTGCAATGGCAGCTACGGCCGTGGCCATGGAAAGGGGCATGGAGTGGTAGCCCATGGCATTATTGCCGGATTGCCGCATGATTTCCACCAGAGCCACGGCAAAGAGCATGGCGATGGTTGGATTTTTCAGGCGGATGAAGCTGTCTTTCCATGCCTGAGCCGCTTTGGCCGCAGGGATTTTATGCAGGAAGATGGTGATCAGAGCAACGAGCATAAAGGGGATAACGCCGGGCAGATAGAAAGGCGTCATGGTGAAGTTGACGGTTTCATAGCCAAGGATCTGGGGAAAACTGATCTTGAACGAGGTAACAATACCTTTAAAGGGCAGGCTTCCTATACGGGTGAGGACCAGAAGTACCGCAATAATAATATAGGGCAGCCATGCCATGAACTGGCTCATGTGGGGTTTGAGATCTTTGGAGCCCACTTCGATTTCACCCATCCACTCCTTGTCCCAGGAGCTGCGCTCACCGAAGTCCCAGTTTGTATCCGGCATGAAAAGCCCTTTTTTGGCTGCGGTGATTACGATGCCAAGACCCACAAGCCCGCCGATGAGAGAGGGGAATTCCACACCCACAAAGAAGGCTGTCAGCAGATAGGGCACGTTGAAGGCAATGGAGGCAAAAAGGGCAAATTTCCAGGCACCAAGGCCTTCTTTCCAGGATTTGTTTTTGCCGAAAAAACGGGTAAGAAAACACACAAGGAAAACCAGGAAGCCAAGGGCCACAATGGCATGCATGACAGCGGCCCATTGGCCGACATTCATGAGAAAGCCGTTAAAGCTTGTAAAACCGATGTTTTCACCGGCGGCAATGGCGGCATTTACGGGAGTTTCCAGGGTCATCATGCCAAACCATACAGGAGTACCCACGGCTCCGAAGGTGACGGGGATGGAGTTGGATACCAGGGCAACACAGACTGCTGCAAGGGCGGGGAAGCCTAAGCCCAGAAGCAGAGGGGCTGCAAGGGCAGCCGGAGTTCCGAAACCTGCAGAGCCTTCAATAAAAGCACCGAACATAAAAGCAATGATGATGGTCTGGATGCGTCTGTCCGGGGATATGCCCATGAAGCCGTAGCTGATGGTTTCCATGGCCCCGCTGACCTGCATGGTATACAGAATGACAATGGCACCGAAAACAATGATGAGCACGTTGATGGCGCTGCCGAAACCGGCAAGGGTTGAGGCGGCTAAAAACCCGAAATCCATGTTCCATACGGTCATGCCCAGCAGGGCACAGACGAGCCAGGCGAGGGGCATGGCCTTGGTGGCAGGCCAGCGCATACCGACCATCAGCACCAGAACAAGGGCAATGGGTACAAAAGCAATCAAAGCAAGCATTCCAATGGACATCACAGGCCTCCTTGATAAAAATAAGTGCAGGGATTTCGGGTGAGTCCCTGACATGAATGGTAAAGGATCACTCCGGGATGTCCGGGACGGGGAAGGGGGGAGTCCCGAGACTGTGAAACGCCGTTTGTTTTTCGGACGATGTCTCGCCCGGAGTGGTATCCGTTCCAAGACTTAGCGATAATTGTGCCATTGTCTTTAATTCTTTTTATTTCAATTCTTTATACTTAAGTGCTAAGCCGTTTCGGCAAGTGTGAAGGTTGCCGGGTCTGAAAAACAGGAATGGAATTCCGTGAGAAGGGTTTGTGTTTGGCATTGTTGAACAGATTTTGGTGTTTGTTTCAAAAACTTGTAGAAATGGTGTCCGGAAAATCGGATTCAGTATTCTTCTTTTTAGGATTTGGACTGGTAGAGCAGGTCAACTCCGCTGTCTTTGGCGAGTAAACAGCGTTTTGTGTCGGGCCGCAAATAGCCTTTTTTGAGGATTTTGTCCTTTTTATCCGTCTGGCCGGGCTTTCAATGGCTGGAAAGTATGACCCAGGGGGAGGTTTTTTACGGATATCCTTGCATGATTGTCACTCATTCATTATGGAAGAGTCTTTATGATATCGGGTTTCAGTTGAAAATACAAAAGAAAAAACCGGACTGTGCCCCTCCTGTCATGCTTGCGGTGTTTCCCCTCTGCCTGTGGAATGTTTTTTCATGGGAACTTTGTGTTCCGGGAAAAGATTGTTTCTTGTACAGTGTTGTGACATGGGTTGCTGAATGGCATATTTTGGGTGAGTGAAAATTATGATGACTGTAAAAAACACGAGCCGCCTGTTTCTGATGGGAATCATGTTGTCTGTTTTGCTGCTTTCCGCTGCGGCAGGTGCGGACGAAAGATTGAAAAAGAGGGTGGTGTATCTGAATTCCTATGAAGATGGCTATGTCTGGTCTGACACCCTGCTGCAGGGAGTACGGGATGTGCTGCAGGAAACGTCCTATGCCGTTGAGCTGCATGTGGAATACATGGATACGAAACGTTATCCGGATCCCGGCCTTCGTCCTTACTTGATGGATCTGTATGCGTATAAATATGGTGACCTTTCCATCGATGCTGTAGTTGCAGCAGATGACTATGCCTTTGATTTTATACTGGAACACAGAGATCTGCTTTTTCCTGGAATTCCCATAGTCTTCTGCGGGGTTAATGATTATCAGCCCCATCGGATAGAGGGGATTCCCGCCATCACCGGTGTGGCGGAAAGCTTCAGTGTGGTGGAGAATGTGGAACTGGCGCTCCGATTCCGGCCTTCTGCCAGACGTATGGTGGTGGTGGGAGATGAGTCTTTTACGGGAGGAGCCACCATGGCCGTTATCCGTCAGGTGGCTCATCTTTTTGAGGACAGACTGGATATTGAGTACTGGTCTGACCTTGATATGGAGGTTGCCATCGATGCTGTGGGGCGTTTGCCTGAGGATACCTTTATTTTTTATGTGCCATATTATGAGTATCTTCAAGGAACTTATTACAGTGCGGATGATATTCTGGAGCGTATCTGTCAAAATGCCAGTGTTCCGGTATTTACTTTCTGGGAGTTTCTTATGGGTTCCGGAGCAGTGGGAGGACAGCTGACCAGCGGATCCCGCCATGGAAAAATGGCTGGTGAGATGCTTGTGCAGGTTCTTGACGGCATGCTTCCTGAAAAAATTCCTGTGATTACAGAAGATCCTTATATTTTGCTTTTTGATTATCTGGCTTTGCAGCGTTGGGGCATCCGTTCGGCACTCTTGCCGGACGGAAGCCATTTTATTAATGAGCCCAGGCATTTTTATGAACTGAACCGGGAGGTTTTCTGGACAATCATGGGAAGCATGGCTCTGCTTGCCGGTGTTCTCATTCTTCTTGTACTGAACATTGCAAGACGCAGGGTGGTCGAGGAAAAAATAAAGGACCAGCTGTCTTTTCTGAAAATTTTAATGAATACCATCCCCATTCCCATTTATTTTAAGGATAAAGGGGCTCGTTTTCTGGGTTGCAATAACAGTTTTGAGCAGTGGTTCGGTGTACAGGTGCGTAATATCGTGGATAAGGGAGATGCCGTATTGCAGGGTCGGCATCCCGTGCGACTCAGTGATGAGGTGGATGATGCCCTGTTTCGGGATCCCGGCGTTCGGGTGTATGAGAACCGCATATATGATGCCTCCGGAGTTTACCGTCATGTGATTCTGACCAAGGCGACCTATCTCAATGCCAGGGGGGAAATTCTTGGCCTGGTGGGGGTGATCAACGATGTACATGACATCAAGACAGCCCAGGAGAATTTATGCATTGCTGAAGAACGGTACAGAAGTATTTTTGAAAACGTATCCAAAGGCCTTTTTATTGCCAATCCTGAGGGGCGGTTGACCCATATGAACAGGGCCTTTGCCCGGATTCTCGGGTACGGCACGGAGGGTGAGGCTCTTGAGAAAACCGGAGGTCTTCTGGAATTCCATTATGTGGATCCTGAAAACCGTAAAGTCTTTTGGGAAATATTGTTGTCCGGCAGAGAAGTGGCCGGTTTTGAGCTGGCCTTTTATACCCGTGACAGAAAGAAGCGATGGGCCGCTTTGAATGCCCGTGCCGTCTATGATACCGAAGGCAGGATGGTGCATGTGGAGGGTATTGCGGAAGATATCACCAAGCGCAGGCGGGCGGAAATGGCCCTTATGGAATCCCGCCAGCGGCTTTGGCTGGTGCTGGATAATATTCCCCAACTGGTTTTCTGGCAGGACCGTGAGCTGCGTATCATGGGGATGAACCGCAGTAGTGCGGGGTTTTTCGGTTTGGAAAACGGGCCGAGGGTGATAGGAAAAACCCTTTTTGAGCTGCTGCCGGATAAAGATGATGCCGCCATGCTGATGGAAAGGGGAGAGAGGGCCGTGCAGCTGCAGGAGCCAGTCTACCGTTTTAAATGCAGAATTCAGGATGGACGGGGACGCAAGGTGTGGCTGGAAATCAACAAGGTTCCCCTGATTGGTGCGGATGGTGTGGCCAATGGTGTTTTGAGCTGTGCGGAGGATATCACGCAGAAGGTGACTCTGGAGCGGCAGTTGCTGCAGAGCCAGAAAATGGAGGCGCTCGGAAGGCTTTCTGGTGGTATTGCCCATGATTTTAATAATATTCTTACTTCTATTATCAATTCCGCTGAGCTGGCCATGGAGGATCTGGAAGAGGGCAGTATGGGAAGAAGGGATCTGGAAAGGGTCCTCCGCGCCGGAGAACGGGGCAGTGGAATGATTAAAAAAATTCTGGCCTTCAGTCGTCCCGGAAAAGAAGAATTCCAGTGTGTGGATTTACGGCCGGTTATTCAGGAAGGGCTGGACCTTCTGCGTACATCCGTTCCCGGGCACATTCGCCTGGAGGAGAATTTTTGTGCTGAGCAAGCCCTTGTCTGCATGGCCGATCCTACACAGATTCATCAGGTACTGATGAATCTGTGTACCAATGCCCTGCAGGCCATGGGAATGCTGCCCGGTGTGCTGGAAATAGCTTTGACCTCTTTAGCCCTTGATGATACGAGCGCCATGGCCCTGGGGCTGCCTCCTGGTTTGTTTGCAAGGCTTACGGTAGCCGATAACGGGCCGGGTATCGATTCCGTTGTTCTGGATAAGATTTTTGATCCTTTTTTCACCACAAGGGAAAAAGGGGGCGGGAGCGGTCTGGGGCTTTCCATGGTACACGGCATTGTCAGAGCCCATGGAGGGGTTGTTCAGGTTAGCAGTGTTCCGTCGGAAAAAACCGTATTCGATGTCTATCTTCCCCTTGAGGGAAAGGGGTCTGCATCCTGTGCTTCCCTTTTGGAGAGTGTTGCGGAAGGGAATGAGCGCCTTCTTTTTGTGGAGGATGACCCGGATCAGCGTGAAACCGTTCCGAGAATTCTTCAGGGGCTTGGATACCGGGTAGTGGTAGCTGCCAATGCCGACGAAGCTCTTTCCCGCATGGAGTCATCGGAAAAAAGATTCCACCTTGTGCTGACGGATTATGATATGCCGGGAAGTGATGGCCTTCAATTTGCCGCCCATTTACACTCCATGCATCCGGATCTTCCCGTGATTCTGGTGACGGGTGGTGGAATGGCGGAAACCTTTCAGCCGATAGATAATATTTGTGCTGTTATTTCTAAACCTTATAGTCGTGATTCCCTGAATCGTGTAATTCGGAGTGCACTGGATGTCAGGCTCCACTGAAAGGAATATCCGTGGCACGTATTCTTGTGATTGATGATGATGTGGATTTTTGTGACACCATGGCCAGCCTGATAGGGAGAATGGACTATGGGTTTCATGCGGCGTACACGCTGAGGGAAGGGCTTGCTTTTCTAGCGGAAAATCCTGCGGACGTGGTTTTTTTGGATGTGCACCTGCCCGATGGCAATGGATTGGATGCCATTCCGAGGATCCGGACTTCCTCTGGAGGGCCGGAGGTGATTATCCTGACGGGTCTTGGTGACCCCGATGGTGCCGAGCTCGCCATTGCTGCCGGTGTATGGGATTATCTGGTAAAACCTTTTTCCGTTAAACAGACTCGCTTAAGTCTGGACAGGGCCCTTCGCTACAGAAGCGAAAAGCAGCAGGCAAGGGAGCCTGAGCCGCTGAATCTCAGCTCCGTTGTGGGAGAAGGGCCTGCCATGAAGGAGTGCTACGGTCTTCTGGCTCAGGCAGCCCGCAGTGATTCCAGAGTGTTGATCACAGGCGAAACAGGTACGGGCAAGGAGCTGTTCGCCCGCACTATCCATGAGAACAGTAACCGGGCCAAAGGGGAGTTTGTGGTGGTGGATTGTGCATCCATTACGGAAACCCTTTTGGAATCCACCCTTTTTGGACATAAAAAAGGGGCTTTTACCGGTGCGGAAAGCGACCGTATCGGGCTTGTGAAGCTGGCCGACGGCGGAACCCTTTTTTTGGATGAGGTGGGGGATATGCCCCTTTCCATTCAGAAGTCCTTTTTGCGCGTGCTGCAGGAAAAACGTTTTCGTCCTGTGGGCGAAACCCGTGAACTGGCATCGGATTTTCGTCTTATTGCTGCCACTAACCGGAATCTTCAGGAAATGGCTGAAAGGGGAACCTTTCGTCAGGATCTCCTTTTTCGTCTCTGGACCATTTCTCTGAAGCTGCCTCCTTTACGTCACCGGGGAGTGGAAGATATTCGCTCCTTGTCCCGTCAGCATATCAGAAAGCTTTGCAAGGGGTCCGGTATGCCCATGAAAGAAATGGCCCCGGATTTTGTGGAAGTACTTCTGGCTTACCCCTGGCCGGGAAATGTGAGGGAGCTGTTCAATGTTCTGGAGGTTGCTTGTATAGTATCGGGTGAAAATAAAACTATCTATGCCATGGATCTGCCTCGCGAGATTCGTATTCAGGTTATGCGGGCTGCTCTGGGGGAAGGGGCGGAGGCTGAGAATGTTGCGCTGGATGTATCTGTACCCGGAGGAGGAGCCCTGTCTTGTGATATTCCCCATTCCCTTCGGGGGAATCTGCCGCCTTTGAAGGATTTCAAGGCTGAAATGGAAGCCCTGTATCTGGATATTCTCATCCGTAAAACCGACGGCAGTCCGCAGGAAATGATGGCGGCTTCCGGTCTTTCCAAATCTCATTTTTATGCATTGCTGAAAAAATACGGCCGAACGTTGAAGCCATTATGATCTGTCCGTTATGGCGGCCTGTTTTCCTCTTTTCCGGACAGATGGTTTTTTTATCGGAAAATGGACCGTTTTTTTTACAAAGAGACGGTGCGGCGGTGAAGGGCGGCAGAAGGGAAGGGTTTGCTTTAGGGCTGTCTGAGGAATGTCTGCTCGGGAATCGGGGGTATAATTATTTGTTTTGTAGGGTTTTTTTGAGGCCTGATGTTTTTTTCAGAAAGGCAAGGGTTTTTTTGGGGTGTGGGAGGTTGTTGTGGTACTTTATTTGCATTGTACTTGACCCAGAACCCCAGAAGGGGTCCCGTTGCTATTGGCAGCGGCGGAAACCAGCGTGCCGGGTAGTCTGTCTGATCATCTCATTTCCCTCACTTTGTTTTTTGCCAACCTTTCCGGATTTTATCCCACCTCTCAATAAAACCCTTTCTTCAGGCAACCCGGTGCTGGTATTCTGAAACATAAAACGTTTCCCCGGATGGATGCATAATAAGGAGAGAGCCATGTTCAAGCATATAGTGCTGTTTCGTCTGAAAGAAAAGGCACGGGGCCTGAGCCTTGAGGCCAATGTTGGTGAACTCAGGGATATGCTGGAAGCACTGCCGCAAAAAATATCGGATATCCGCTTTCTTGAGGTGGGTGTGGATGTTCTGAAAACAGGTCACAGCAGTCATATTTCCTTGATTACGGAATTTGATGATGAAGCCGCTTTTACCCGTTATGTGCAGCATCCCGATCATCAGAAGGTGTTGGCATTTTTGCAGGGTGTTCTGGAGGAGCGGCGTGTGGTAGATTATTCGGTGTAAGAATTCCTGTTATAGATAGGCTCTGGATTATGAAAGTGGTTTCCGCCATGGAGCGGAAGCCGCTTTTTTTTGTTGGTTCGGTATCCGGTGGGGTTAGGCCCTTATGAAGGCCCGGATGCCCCAAGAGGTGCAGGCCCGGGAGCAGTGAAAAAAAGGTAATGCCTGCCGAAGGCCGGTTGCATGCCGCCGTCAGAGCAGGGTCAGATAAATTGATTTGCTTCGGTTTTTTTAAAAATAATCCGAAAAATAAGGTGCTGCCTGGGGAATGAGCTGTTCCAGAGAGCGTAGTGTTCTGGGGTCCGTTCGGAGACGTTCAATACTTGCCAGATAGGAGGGGCGCTTGTAGCCCATGAGCATGGTGGTCAAGGTCTGGATATCTGTGTGGACCGGTTGTCCCAGGGGCTCTCTGGACAGGCACAGGTTCTCATTTCTGTCAAAGGAGATGCCGAAAACGCCCCGGTTCCATTCCAGCACAGAATCCTCAACAACGAAATGGAAATCCGTAACTGGAGGATTGGCAAAGGGGCAGGCCAGAAGAAACTTTTCAAGATCTACTATGCGGGCCATGATATAGGGCTGGATAGTTTCCGTTATTTCGCTGTCTTCCAGAAGAAAGGCTATGGGTTCGTCTTTATAGGAAAAACC
Organism: Desulfobotulus pelophilus; assembly: GCF_026155325.1. NCBI lineage: Bacteria > Pseudomonadati > Thermodesulfobacteriota > Desulfobacteria > Desulfobacterales > Desulfobacteraceae > Desulfobotulus > Desulfobotulus pelophilus. The sequence goes on from NZ_JAPFPW010000001.1 coordinate 282,457, forward strand.
TTTGACTTCTTCTATCATGGAAAAGTGCGCGGAGATATAGTTCCATAATCCTTTTCTGGCCTCCTGATTCAGATAAAACATTTCTTTGATGTGAAAAATGTCTTCAGCAATTCTGTAGAACAGGCACCCTGTGGGCTCTTTGTCTGAATTGTAATAAAGGGCGGCAAAGTGCTCTTCTTCATTTTCCCAGCGCCAGTACTCTTCCCATGCCAGATCATCCCTGATCAAAGCTCCATGGGTGGTTCTGGCAAATCTGTCGTAGGTATGAATGATATCCTCATGGTTCAGACTCTGTCTTTTGACGAACCCTTTTGTCTCTGCTTTTGACGGGAGCTGGGTGTCCCTCAGGCTGAAAGACATTTTATCGGATATGATTTCCCATCCCTTGCGCCGGTAATAGGGAATGGAATAGGGGAAAAGGTAGGATATCCATTGACCGTTGGCCCGCATCATTTCCAGGCCCTTTTTCAGAAGCCGGCTCATCAGTCCCATGCTGGCATATTCGGGATAGGTGCCAACGCCGGTGAGGTATCCCATGGCAAATATCGTTCCCCGTATATTCACTTCACAGGGGTAGATGGCCAGCTGGGAAATGAGTTTTTCCCGGTCAAACCAGCCGATGACATCGGCTTTTCTGAGGATGGGACGCTTGGCTCTTATGAGCTCACCTTTTTCATAGCCCACTTCCTGCAGGTCATGGCTTGTGACCTGAAAAACGTATTTGAGGAGTTCATTGAACTGCTCCAGATGCTCCAGCCTTACGGGCTGAAGTGTGAAATGGTCAGCAGGATAACCGCGAGACATGGTTCACCTTCCATTGACGGATGTCCATAGGGTCTGCCTTTTCTGTGGCCCCATCCCCGGTGGTATGGGAGAGTACCCCGAAGCAGGATGCAGAGACTTTGTTTTTTATAACAGAAATGGAAAGAAATTTCTGATAAAGTAGCATGGAAACACAGCTTCTCGGGCTGCACGGTGTCCTTCATATTCATTGCTGATGAACAGTCAGGTGCATTGGGTCAGGGTGTTTTTCAGGACGTGTTTTGAAAGATGGCCTTTTGCAGACGTACAAGATAAAACGGTTCCTCCGGACTCGGGGAGTGAGCAGATGATGGGGTCTGCCCCTGCTTTGGGAGGATTCTGGTTTGTCATCTTCTGTTGAAACCATGACCGGCGTCACCGGACTCCCGTATCCCGGATGCTTTTGTGCCTCCATGAAAGGCTTGATGGATAATGGGCTGTAACGATTCATGGAGGGTACAGAATCCATCATCGGTCAGCCGTTCCATATCATTCTGCAAAGAGGGCATACTTTTATGGACGGGGTAGGGCGTTTTTCTCACGAAAGGGGGAAACAGGTGGCCTTTTTTTTTAACAGGTTCCAAAAAAGGAAGGGAAAAGAGGATGTCCTGTTCTCATATTCTGCACCTGCATTATGTGCTGCGGTCCATAGGAGGATTGCTCAAAAAAAAATGGTAGAGTGCAATATCCTAATTGTAGTTTGGAATGATTGAATTTCTGCTGATGGGTCTGATGCTTGATACAGTGGAGGCATGTGTATGCACAGGAATACGGGGCGGAGTATTTTTTCCAGTAGTTTGGGCTGTCTGATTTTGTGGATCTGTTTCCTCTTGCCATCCATGGTTGGGGCAGCCAGCACTCGGCTGATTGTGGAACTGGAAGAAACACCCCTTGTCTGGCGGAACGACCAGAATTCCAGTTTTATGGCAAAGGAACGGCTGGATTTTCAGCAGGCAGAAACCCGGAGGCACCTGTCTGCCATGGAAGCCCGCCAGGATAAGGTTTTGAGCAGTATGAGAACGGCCGTATCCGGGCTGAGGCTGGCAGTTTTCCGGGATGAGGAAAACCGTATGCGGGAGCATCGGTACAGTATTGTTTTTAACGGTTTTACCGTAGAAACCAATGGGGAAGATACGGATAGCCTTATGGAAAGGCTGAAAGGAGTACCGGGCGTGAAAGCCGTTTATCCGGTACAATCCTACTCTCCTTCCATGTATAAAAGTCTGGATCTTATTCATGCCCCTGTCCTTTGGGAACACCCGGTCATTGGAGGTAAATGGAAGGCTGGCAGGGGTATCCGGGTTGCCAGCATGGATGGCGGTGTTCATAAAAATGCCCCCATGTTTGATCCGGCAGGTTTTTCTTATCCGGCAGGTTATCCCCGTGGCGGGTTGGGATTGAAGGCAAACAACAATGGAAAAATTATTGCGTCAAGGGTTTATTACCGGCCTGGAGATCCCCCTGCTGCCGGGGATATGGAGCCATGGCCCGGTCCTGAAGGTGATTCCCATGGGGTGCATACGGCAGGAACGGCTGCTGGGAATCCTGTTCAGGCAGCTTTTCTTGGGAGGATTTTTGAAATCAGTGGGGTGGCACCTGCTGCCTGGGTTATGAGCTATAAAGTCTTCTATCTGAGCCGGGAGGGTAAAATGACCTTCGAGACTCCCGAAGGTATTGCCGCACTGGAGGATATGGTGAGGGACGGGGCAGATGTGGTGAATTGTTCCTGGGGTACGGGGCCTTTCAGTACGGGTGGTGCATATGATCCTTTGGATACGGCTTTACTGAACGCGTGGCGGGCTGGGGTTTTTGTGGTGATGTCTGCAGGAAACAGCGGGCCGTATAGAGGGACTGCGGATCATCCTTCCGAAGAATATATCAGTGTTGCGGCCAGTACAACCGGTGGCAGCATTGCCGGCGGAAGCCTTGCCATAGCCGGACCTTTACCTGTTCCGGGAGAATACCTGAAGCTTGAGGTTGGAATTTCAGATTACGGGAAGATTCCTTCTCTTGGCTCCCGCAGCAGCTATTTTTTCAAAACAGCTGCCAGTGTGGAGCCGGATAATGTGACCGCCTGTGAACCCTTTGACGGTAAGCCCTTTGAGGGGTTGGCCACTGTGGTAAGAAGGGGAGGGTGCAATTTCGATGACAAAGTTCTGAATGCGTACAGGGCTGGTGCTGATTTTGTGGTGATCTATAACAATAATGGCGACGAGATTCGTGATCTTTCCTGTTATATGGAAAACTGTGATGAAGTAGGCGCCTTTGCTGTTTTTACGGGGGAGACTCATGGAAAGGCCCTTGAGAGCTGGTATGACAGTTATCAGGAGAGATCTGAATTGATTTTTGATTTTACACCCTATCAGCTGGGTAACCGTGCCGATGAAGTTGCTGATTTCAGCAGTCGCGGACCCGGAGTCGGGTATACGCTGAAACCGGATATCATGGCTCCCGGTGTGAATATTCTTTCTCAGGGATATGGACCCCTTGCAGAGGGTGAAGAAAAACATTTTGGTTTTGGTCAGGCTTCTGGAACATCCATGGCTGCCCCCCATATTGCCGGAGCTGCAGCCCTTTTAAAACAGCGTTACCCTTTATGGTCCAATGAGGATATTAAATCGGCTCTGATGTCCACGGCTAGATTTATGGATATCTACACCCACGATGGAAAACCGGCTCAGCCTCTGGACATGGGAGCGGGCAGGGTGGATCTGTCGAAGGCTGCGGATCCAGGAGTTATTCTCACACCCCCGTCCCTTGGTTTCGGGGTTGTGGAGAAGGAGGGAGAAAAAACACTTTCCCTTTCTCTCCGAAGCATTCTCCCGGAAGCAAAAACCTATCATATCAGCACTGTTTATACGGGAGATGGCTTTGATGCCGTCCGTCCTCTGGACGGTTTTCATGGGGAGCCTCTATCCCTTACCCTGCCAGCCTTTGGTACGGCTTCCATCAATGTGCGCTTTGAAGGAAAGGGTTCTGTGGGAGATCATCAGGGATATGTTCTGTTGGAAAGTGACACGCACCGGGTTCATTTTCCCGTATGGGCAAGGGTTCAGGAAGCCCGGGGCAGCGGTTCAAAAGTTCTTCTTCTGGATATGGACGGCAGTTCCTTTGATGGCAATCTGAAAAATTACAGAGACTATTATACAGATGCTCTCCATGCCCTTGGGAAAACCTGCGATGTACTGGATGTGAACCCGGACTTAAAAAATGTACAGCTTCCGGAGGCGGCTGTACTGGCAGCCTATGAGGCCGTACTCCTTTTTTCCGGAGACAGCAGCAAGTCGACCCTTGTGGGTGGAGACTTGGACCGTCTGATGGAGTACGTCAATGATGGTGGTCTGGTCATTGCCATGGGGCAGAATATGTTTTCCCGGGTTCTGGCGAACACGTCTTTCTTGTACAGCCGATTCAATGTCAGGGTTATTTCGGAAAGCGTTACGGGAGGGCAGTTGCCGGATTCTTATGTGATAGTTGCTGAAAATGTACCTCCTGCATTCAGGGATGTTTTTCTGGATCTGCGGGATGGTGGAGACGGAGCTTCCAATCATGGAAATATGGATGAGTTCAGTGAAGGTATTGTACGCTACCCCGGCAGAACTGCAGTGGGAAATGGTTATTTAGCACAGATTTCAAAGGGCCTGCTGACCCTTGAAAAACCTGCTCTTATTCAACCGGGGATTTTGGTGGCATCTGCCATGGGCCTGGAGGGAATGAACAATGATACCGGGGCTATGGCAAGGGAGGCCTTTCTGGGAAAAATATTCAGCTGGGCCTTGGATAAGCCGGATATGATGATAGAGGATGTATCTGAAAAGCATGAAAATCAGATGGAAATGAGCCGCTTTGAAGTAGGGTATTCTTCCGATACCGAAGGCATTGAACTTCTTTCCGTCCGTTGGGATATGGGAGACGGAAAAGGTTATCAAGGGCCATATGGGTTACCCATGATTGGTTATGTCTATGAAAAATGCGGACCCTATACCCTGCGTGCAGAGGTTCTGGACAGCTTTGGCAATCATACCATAAACAGTCTGGACGTGACCATTACCCGTTGTCTGAATAAAAATGAACCATCTTCCGGTTCTTCTTCCGGTTGCTTTATTGGTGAGCTGGCGGAAGGTTTGTAATATTTTCGCAGCGCCAGTATGATGTTCTGCAACCACATCATGTTCAGAACTTTTTCTGAAAGGAGTGTTGATGGCTGAGACCGCAGAGATGCATTATCTGAAAGACTACCGCCCCTTTGATTTTGAGCTGAAGTCAACCGGGCTGGATGTCTCTATCCATGGGACATTCGTAGACGTGACAGCCCGGCTTGTGATGGAGAGACGGCAGGACGGAGATGTGCAGGCCCCCCTTTTCCTCCACGGAGAAGATCTGGAAATTCTGGGAATATGGCTGGACGGTCGGTTGCTGGCACCAAGGGAGTTTTTGCAGGATGGTCAGGGTGTGACCTTTTTTGATGTGCCGGTTTCCTTTGAGCTTGTGACAAAGGTACGAATTTTTCCGGATACCAATACCGCACTGGAAGGTTTGTACCGGGCGGGGAGCATGCTCTGTACCCAGTGTGAGGCCGAAGGGTTTCGGAAAATAACCTTTTATCCGGACCGGCCCGATGTCATGGCCCCCTTCCATGTCCGCATTGAGGCGGACAGAAGCCTGTTTCCCGTTCTTCTGTCCAACGGTAATCCGGTGAAAAATGAAACTCTCCCGGGGAATCGTCATGCCGTATGCTGGGAGGACCCTTTTCCCAAGCCTTCCTATCTTTTTGCGCTGGTGGCGGGCGACCTCGCCTGTCAGAAAGATTTTTTTCGGACTGCCGATGGCAGGGATGTACAGCTTGCAATTTATACGGAGCATGAAAATGCAAATCAGTGCGAGCATGCCATGGTTTCTTTGAAAAAGGCCATGACGTGGGACGAGGATGTTTTTGGTCTGTCCTATGATCTGGATATGTACATGATTGTGGCCACCAATGATTTCAATATGGGGGCGATGGAAAATAAGGGTCTCAATATTTTTAACAGCAAATACGTCCTGGCCCGGCCGGAAACGGCAACGGATGGGGATTTTGAGGGCATAGAAAGTGTCATTGCCCATGAATATTTTCATAACTGGACCGGTAACCGCGTAACGGTGAAAAACTGGTTTCAGCTGTCCCTGAAAGAAGGGCTCACCGTATTCAGGGATCAGCAGTTCACAGCAGACATGCAGTCTGCTTCGGTAAAGCGGATTCAGGATGTCCGTAGTCTCAGGGCGCGGCAGTTCCCCGAAGATGCAGGCCCCATGGCCCATTCGGTCCGTCCGGAAGCTTATCTGGAGATGAATAATTTTTATACGGCAACGGTGTACGATAAGGGGGCTGAGCTGATCCGTATGATTCATACCCTGACCGGGCCGGAAAATTTTCGTAGTGGAATGGATCTGTATTTTGCAAGGCATGATGGCAAAGCTGTTACCTGTGAAGATTTTGTGGCGGCCATGGAAGATGCTTCTGGGGCGGATCTTTCACTTTTCCGCCTGTGGTATGCCCAGGCAGGAACTCCGGTGCTCCATGTAACGACAGATTGGGATGAAGGAAAGGGACGCCTCACCCTGCACCTGCGGCAGGACATTCCCGATACACCGGGTCAGAAAAACAAAAAACCCATGGTGATCCCCATACGAACGGCTTTTTTCTCCCGCTCCGGTGAACAGGTTCTGCTGGATTATAGGGGAAAAAAGGATAAAGAATTTCTTCTGGTCCTGCGGAGCAAGGAGGAGAGTTTTGTCTTTGACGGTGTCTCGCTGCCCGTTGTGCCTTCTTTGTTACGGGGGTTTTCCGCCCCAGTCCGGCTCCGAATTCCGCTGAATACCGAAGAACTGGCTGTGCTGCTTGCCTGGGATTCGGATCCCTTTAACCGCTGGGAAGCGGGGCGTATGCTGGTGGAAAGAACCTTTCGGCAGCTGGTGGAAGATCACAGGGCGGGACGATCCATGGTGGTGCCGGAGGATGTGATTGCCGCTTTTCAGGCAGTCCTTGAGAATGCGGATCAGGACCCGGCCCTCGCGGCGGAAATACTGAACATGCCATCGGAAGGAGAGCTGTACCATCTGCTGGCCGCTGAAAAGATTGCCGTAAATCCCCTGATGGTTCATGAGGTGCGGGAGTTTTTTCTGGATGCTCTTGCCAGGCCCTTGAAAACTTTGTGGGAAAGGACATGGTACGCCTGCAGGACACAGGGGGCCTATGTGTTCAGGGCTGCCGATGTATCGAAAAGAAGGTTGAAAAATCTGTCTCTTTTCTGGTTGTCCCGCTTTCCGGATACGGGTTTTGGGTGGGTGGAAAGGGCTGCGGAAGAGGCTTCCTGTATGACAGACCGCATGGCAGCCCTGCAGCTGGCAGCTCATTTTCATGAAGAGGGAAGCCGGAGAATGCTGCTTGATTTCGAAAGGGAGTTTGCCCAGGATGCTTTGGTGATGGATAAGTGGTTTCAGGTTCAGGCCCTTTCCCGTAGGGAAAATACTCTGGCCAGGGTGGAAGAGCTGATGGGGCACCCCCTCTTTTCCATGAAAAACCCCAATAAAGTAAGGGCGCTCATCGGTGCTTTTGCATCGGGAAACCCATTTCGGTTTCACCGGAAAGATGGTGCGGGTTATGCATTTCTGGCGGAGCGTGTTCTGGAGCTGGATGGGTTGAACCCGCAGGTGGGATCCCGTATGGTCAGCATCCTGAATGCCTGGAAAACCTTTGAGGAGCCATGGCGGTCGGAAATGAAAAAAGCTTTGATGCATATTCGCAAAAAAGAAGGGCTTTCTTCGGATATCCGTGAAGTTGTGGACCGTGCTCTGGCCTGACACGTCATGCAGACCCAGGTTCGTGCAGCGAGGATTGAAAAGGAGAAGGGGTACGAAATTTGTCCGTACCCCTTCTTTTGCATCATCACACCTCCACCCGTAGTGGATGGGGATTTTTTGTTACTGGCCAGCACCCGTTGCAGCGGAGTGGGTTTTGATTTCTACTTTTTCGGTCAGGCCTGCATAGTATTCACGCAGGATGTCGAGAACTTCGTCGCGACCAAAGTGATCGGCAATGGGCGCACCTTCGGAAAGGCCTTTGCGCAGCATGGTACCGGAAAGGATAACGCGGTCTTCTTTGCCGTGGGGGCAGGTGCGCAGAGAAGCCATGCCGTCGCACTTGGTGCAGTAGAAGGTCCAGTCGATTTTCAGCGGGGTGCACTTCAGTGCCTTGCCATCTTCGGCAGGGTAGGGGATTTTGTCAAAGATGGTCTGGGCTTCGAACATACCGTAGAAGTCGCCAACACCAGCGTGGTCACGGCCGATGATCATGCGGGATACGCCATAGTTCTGACGGAAAGTGGCATGCAGGAGGCCTTCACGGGGTCCGGCATAGCGCATATCCAGAGGGTAGCCGCCCTGTACCACGTTTTCTTTGACAAAGTACTTGTCCACGAGGGTATCAATGCATCGTACACGAACGCGGGCAGGAATATCGCCGGGCTTCAGGTTGCCAACGAGGGAGTGAATGAACACACCGTCACAGACTTCCACAGCGATTTTAGCCAGGTATTCGTGGGAACGGTGCATGGGGTTACGCAGCTGCAGAGCAGCAACATCGCTCCAGCCGCGCTCATCAAAGATGGCCCGTGCCTGTGCAGGGGAGAGATATACACCTTTATAACGCTCGGGATAGATACCTTCGGAAAGGACCTTGACAGGACCAGCCAGGTTGAAGTCTTTCTGTCCCATAACCATCTGCACGCCGGGGTGATCTTCTTCGGCGATTTTCCAGAATTCTTCGGCGGTCTTGGTGCCTTCGCCCATGAATACTTTTTCGCATTCCCAGCGCTTGTTGGCTTCGGTCATTTCGAATTTTTCGGTTACTTTCATGGTAGCCATGATTTCTCCGCCAGCCGTGACCAGAGCAACTTCTTCGCCGTCCTTGATGGTTTCGGCATCGGCTTTGTCAGCGGAGAGGGTTACGGGGATGGGCCAGAAAGTACCGTCTGCCAGAAGGAAGTTTTCGCAAACGCCTTTCCAGTCAGCCTTGGTCATGAAGCCGGTAAGGGGGGAAAATCCACCGATACCCATCATGATCAGGTCACCTTCTTCACGGGGGGTGATGGTGATTTTTTTGAGACCTTCGGCTTTTTTCAGCTCGGCTTCTTTTGCCGCACCTTCCAGAAGACAGCAGGTAAGGCCTTTTCCACCATGGGGGGCTACAAGATTGGACATGCGTTCTACTCCTTTTTTTTCTGGGGGGGTTAGTAATTATATGGATTTGCGATCCGAAGTTGCCCCATTGGGCAACCATTCATTTCTTCTTAAGTATGTCTGCTTAATAAGAAAGCAGAACTTTGTCAAGGTGAGAAATCCTGAAAGGCAGGTCAAATGGGCCATATCACAGGGATCTTTGCATATATTTTAGGCCCTTCGACAGGTGGCAGGGTATCTTCGGGCCTTTCGGGTGATGTGGGTCCCTTCTGCGACCTTTTTCAGTTTCCGGAGCAGGAGAAAGAGATTGAATCTCTTTACTGGATTGGGTACAAAGTGCCTGATTAAAAAAAGAAAGGGAATGGTAAATGTTTATAAACAATTCCTTTACAATCAAAAGCATGCAACAGATCCAACCGTTTGCTTTATAAGTGTTTTACGGGTAACGATTTGTTTCAGCGTCTTGTCAACGGGTGCTGAATGAAAAGCTGCCGGAGCCGCCGGAGCTGTTCCGGGTACAGAATAAGGATGAGAGGAATGTCATGATCAGTGAATACCGGGGTCATATGGCCGAAAGAGCTGCCGAGGGTGTTCCTCCGCTGGCTCTGAGTGCTGCTCAGGCCGAATCATTGTGTGTACTGTTGGAATCTCCGCCGGAGGGAGAAGGTGAGTTCCTGCTTTCCCTTATGCGGGAAAGGGTATCTCCGGGTGTGGATCCTGCTGCCAGGGTAAAGGCGGACTTTCTGGCCGGTCTTGCTTTTGGATCAAAGGTTTCTCCCTTGTTGAGTCCTTCTGAGGCGGTGGAACTTTTGGGGACCATGCGCGGAGGTTACAATGTCAGGCATCTGATGGCGCTTCTTTCCCATGATATTCATGGAGAAGCGGCAGCAAAAGCTCTGGGGAAAACCCTGCTCGTGCTGGATGTTTTTGATGAGATTGCCGTAATGGCAGAAGATCTTCCCAATGCGCGGAGAGTGCTGGAGTCCTGGGCCTGGGCGGAATGGTTTACCGCCCGCCCGGTTGTGCCGGAGATTATGGACTGCATTGTTTTCAGGGTGGATGGGGAAATCAACACCGATGATTTTTCACCGGCGGGTGAGGCCTGGAGCCGCCCGGATATTCCCCTTCATGCGAAGAGCATGCTGACATCCAGAATGCATAACCCTCTTGAAATGATTGAAAAGCTAAAGGAAGCCGGGCTTCCTCTGGCCTTTGTGGGGGATGTGGTGGGAACGGGATCTTCCCGGAAGTCTGCGACCAACTCCCTCTTATGGCATATTGGTGAAGACATTCCCTTTGTGCCGAATAAAAGGCAGGGAGGGGTTGTGGTTGGCGGAAAGATTGCTCCGATCTTTTTTAATACACTGGAGGATTCAGGCGCCCTGCCCATTGAGTGTGACGTAAGCAGCCTTTCCATGGGACAGCGTATCCGCATCCGACCCCATGAGGGGCGTATAGAAGATGAGAATGGAAAGGTTTTGTGTGATTTCACACTCAAAACACCGGTTCTTCTGGACGGGGTCCGGGCCGGAGGCCGTATCCCTCTTATTGTGGGGCGCAGCCTGACGGCAAAGGCTGCTTCTGCCATTGGTCTGAAAGGGGCGGGCTCCGTGTTTGCCGAGTCACCTCAGCCCGAGGATAGCGGCCGAGGTTACACCCAGGCTCAGAAAATCATTGGCAAAGCCTGTGGTCTGAAAGGCGTGCGTCCGGGAATGTACTGCGAACCCGTTATGACTACGGTTGGATCCCAGGATACCACAGGTCCCATGACGCGGGATGAGCTGACGGAACTGGCCTGTCTGACATTTGGTGCAGACCTTGTTATGCAGAGTTTCTGCCATACGGCCGCCTATCCACGGCCCGTGGATATACGGATGCATGAAACCCTGCCGGACTTCATCAGGGAGAGGGGTGGTGTGGCCTTGAATCCCGGAGACGGTGTGATTCATTCGTGGCTGAACCGCATGATTCTTCCCGATACCCTCGGCACAGGGGGAGACTCCCATACCCGTTTTCCCGTGGGGCTGAGTTTTCCTGCTGGTTCCGGTCTTGTGGCCTTTGCGGCTGCCATGGGAGCCATGCCTCTGGACGTTCCGGAATCCGTACTGGTGCGCTTTCGGGGAGCTAGAAAACCGGGTATTACCTTGAGAGATCTGGTGAATGCCATCCCTCTGGCTGCCATTCGTGAGGGACTGCTCACCGTAGAAAAAAGCGGCAAGAAGAATATTTTTTCCGGACGTATTCTGGAAATGGAAGGCCTTGATGACCTGGAGGTTGAAGAGGCTTTTGAGCTTACGGATGCCTCTGCAGAAAGATCTGCTGCTGCTGGTTGTATCCGTCTGCGGCCTGAAAAGGTTGCGGCCTATATGCGGTCTTCTGCCGTGCTGCTTCGCAGGCTTGCACGGGAAGGCTATGGCGATGCGAGGACCCTTGAATGCCGTGCCGATGCCATGGATCAGTGGTGTGCCAGTCCCTGGTTACTTGAGGCGGATACGGATGCGGAATATGCGGCTGTTATAGAGATTGATATGGACAGCATTTCAGAACCCATTCTGGCCTGTCCCAATGATCCCGATGATGTGAGGCTTCTGTCCGATGTGGCTGGTACTCATCTTCAGGAGGTGTTTATCGGATCCTGTATGACCCATATTGGTCATTTCCGGGCAGCCGCTGCATTGCTGGAAGGCAAGGCGGATCTGCCTGTCCGGCTCTGGGTCTGTCCGCCTACCCGCATGGATGCGGATCAGCTCCGCAGGGAAGGTCTGTTCAGCGTTCTGGGCAGAGTGGGGGCTCGTATGGAAATGCCGGGCTGCTCTCTTTGCATGGGTAACCAGGCCCGGATAGCTCCGGGAGTTACGGCTCTGTCCACGTCGACCCGGAATTTTCCAAACCGCATGGGAGATGGCACTCAGGTTTTTCTGGCGTCCGCTGAACTGGCAGCCATTGCCGCAGCGTTGGGTGAACTGCCCGATCCTGTCCTTTATTTTCGGCTGATGCAGGAAAGGGTGACGGGAAAAGAAAAAGATCTGTATCATTACCTTCGGTTTTCAGAAGAATGATGTGGGGCATTTTATCCTGATAAAGCTGTTGCGACCGATGTTTATTTCGAGGCCTGGCGTATTTGGGGCTGATGGATGGCCATGAGACGCGTGATGTGTATACGGAAAAAAAACTGGTTGCTTTCAGGCTGTTTTATGAAGTAAAATAATAAATGGTCAAGACATGATGGGCCAGCTGCTAGATTGAATGGCGCTGGCCCGTTTTGGGTTTTGAGCTGATTATTGTTCATTGGTTTCCGCAAAGGTTGTTGGCTTGCAGAGATAACGTTTTGTTGTTGTGGGGTAAGAAAATTAGGTTTCTTGATCCCAATTCCTTAAACGTGAATGGAAGGATACGATAGTGAAGCGAATTTTTTCAGCCGTTCTGATTGGTTTGTTTGTGGCAGCCCCTGCTTTTGCCGTTAACCGGGATAATGTGGGCTGTGGTCTGGGATCCATGATGATGCAGGAAAAAGGAGGGGTTGTTTGGGAAGTTATGGCGGCCACTACCAACGGCACTTCCGGTAACCAGACCTTTGGTATCTCTTCCGGTACCCTCGGTTGTGAAAAGCCGGCTAATCTGGCCAAGCGCGAGCAGTTGGACCGCTTTGTGGCGGACAACATGGATGCCCTTGCCGTGGATATTGCCATGGGTGAAGGAGAAACCTTGGGTGCGTTGGCTGAACTGGCTGAAATTGATGAAAATCTGAGGGGAGATTTCTACGCTGCCCTGCAGATGAATTTTGATCAGATTTATCCGGATGGCAGCGTGGCCGGTACCCAGGTTGTGGACCAGATTACGGGTTTTCTTGCACAGATCTGATTTTTCGCTGATGAGTGCATGAAGTGAAAAGTCCGGTTCTCCTTCTTCGGAGGGGCCGGACTTTTCTGTATTTTTTCCGGGGGGGCAAGTTGTTGCAGATCATGGAGAAAACCCGTCTGTGGGTGTGGGTGGTTCTGTCTTTTATGGTGGGGCCTCCGGTTGTTTTTGCCGGGAGCAGGGTGGAAAACCTGGTTCAGAAAGCAGAAGAGCTGAAGCTGGCCGAGCATCGCTACTGGGAGGTTCTGTATCATTATCACAGGCCATTGGGGCTGGGAGTGAAAAGCCGCATAGATGATCCTGCCTTCTTTATTTCTCCGGAAGGCAGACGCAATCCGCAGGAGGAAATGAGAGCGGCCATCCGGTTTCTTTTCTCCGGCAAAGCGGAGAGTCTGTGTCCCTATATCGCCCGGTATCACTGGCTGTACCAGCAGCTTCTGCCGGATTCCGCAGAGTTTCCTGAGCCAGTCTGTCCTGATATTGAAGGTATCAGCCCTACCTCAGCCCGTCTGGTGTTTCCCACCTACTTCATGAACAGTCCGGCATCCATGTTCGGGCATACCCTGATGACCCTGCGTCTGGATAATACCTCACGGGTTTTGGATAAAGCCGTTAACTATTCGGCGTTCACTGATGAAACCAATGGACTTCTTTTTGCGTTCAGGGGAATTTTCGGCCTCTACCCGGGCTATTTCAATGTCCTTCCGTATTATAAAAAAATTCAGGAATATGGCGAGATCAATCAGCGGGACATATGGGAATATCGTCTGGATCTCGAACCCCATGAGTTGGATGCCATGGTCAGGCACATCCGCGAAATGGAGGGAATTTATTCCAACTACTATTTTTTTGATGAAAACTGTTCTTTCACACTGCTCTATCTTGTGGAAGCTTCCCGTTCAGGACTGAGGCTGACCGAGAGCTTTCCTCTGTGGGTAATTCCTGTGGATACGGTTCGTACCCTGGAAAAGGCCGAACTGATTGCGGAGGCAGAATACCGGCCCAGCCGCGCAACCATCATACGGCACAGGCTGGCCCACCTGGATCGCAAGGATCAGGATCTGGCCTATGATATTCTGGAAGGCAAAGAGGCCCCAGAAACTGTTCTGGAACTGGATGCCCAGAGAGCGATTCACATACTGGATACGGTCATTGACTGCATCCGTTATCGTTTTGTCAAAAGAAAAATGGATCAGGATGCCTATCAGAAAATTCTGATCCGTACCCTGCGGGTACGAAGTCTGCTGGGTGTTACCGGTGAGGTTCTGCCCCCTATACAGGAGCCAGTCCGGCCTGACAATCTCCATAACTCGTCCCGGGTGAGCGCAGGAGTTCAGGTCCATGATGGCAAAAGTTCCTTGCAGCTTACCTATCGGCCGGCTTTTACGGATCTCACGGATCCCGATTATCCCGAAAGTGATGGAATCCGTATTGTTTTTGGTGAGACAAGCCTTCGGCTGGGACCGGAGGGGGAAGGTGTGCAGCTGGAAAGGCTTGAAATTATAGACATTATGTCCCTATCTCCCAGAAATCGTTTTTTTTCGTCCCTGTCATGGGCTGCGGGCCTTGGGCTGGAAGGGGTGCCCGGTGAAAAGCGGGGGAGACTTCTGCGGGTAGCCGGGGGAGCCGGTTTTTCGTGGGGCGGAGGGAGTAATGGCCTTTGGTATCTCATGGGGATGCCCCGTTTTTTTGCAGGGACAGGGCTGGAAGAAGGCTATGCTTTAGGGGGCGTGGTGCGGGCCGGGTGGGTTTTCAGGCTTTTTGAACATAGCAAATGGCAGGCTTTTGGTGAATACGGTGGGTTTGGTGCAGGGCATCAGGGCTATGCTGCCGCGGCAGGAGTGGAGGGCAGTGTCCGTCTGGGCCGAAACTGGCATCTGGGTGCTGAAATTTCCCATGAACAGCGCTGGGACCAGTCTACCCTCAAGAGTCTTATGATGCTCCACTGGTTTTACTGAGCCGGAAGCCCTGTGTGTTTTCCCCCGGTAGTGCGGAAAAAGATGCGGTATGAATCAGTCTTTTCGTTGGATGGCTGTCTGGCCTTTTTAATTTGATGGGAGGGGACCGTATGTTTCGCTTGTTTGCAGGGGTGTTTTGTTTATGTGGTTTTCTGTTGGGTAGTACTGTGAGTGCGCAGGGTTCAGAGTGGATACCCTTTGATAAGGCCATGGAGAAAGCGGCTGTTGAAGAAAAGAACATTTTTCTTTATCTCTACAGTCCTTCCTGTCCGTGGTGCCACAAAATGGACGAGGTGACCTTGCAGAGCCCCGAGGTAAGAGTGATTCTCCGCGAGAACTTTATCCGTACTAAAGTCAACATTTCAGAGAGAAAGTCTCTTATCCGGCAGTTTCAGATTCAGACCATTCCTGCCAGTATCTTCCTTTCTCCTCAGGAAGATGTTCTTGTGAATTATCAGGGATACCTTACACCGGAGCGTTTTCTGGAGATTGTGCCTGCGTCACAGCCCTGACCCCGGCTATGACAGATATCCGGGGTCGGCAGGCTAAACCATGACCTTCAGGCAAATATTGCCGGATTACGGTAGGCTGTAGCCTTTTCGCAGTAGTGTTTTGCAGATTCCCGGATTATTTCAAGGATATCTTCTCCAAAGGTTTTTACAATCTTTGCGGGCATGCCGGCCACCAGACTGAAGGGGGGTACGAGGGTGTTTTCCAGCACCACGGCTCCGGCGGCGACAATACTGCCCCTTCCGATTACGGCACCGTTCATGACAATAGCTCCCATGCCGATAAGGCAGTGGTCTTCTACGGTGCAGCCGTGAAGAATGGCCTTGTGGCCTGCGGTGATTCCGTCACCAAGGGTGAGAGGAAAGCCCGGGTCTGCATGAAGAACGCAAAGATCCTGAATATTGGTGTTTTGGCCGATGCGGATGGGAGCCGTATCCCCCCTTGCCACGGCACCGAACCACAACGAGCTGTGGTGGCCCATGTGCACATCTCCGATGACAGTGGCGGAAGGTGCGGTAAAGACCGAATCTGCCAGCTGTGGACTGGATTGATCAAAACGATGCCTGCCCATTTTTCCTCCTTGGTGAGAGACGTTCCAGCCTGTGACAAGGGGTGACCCATCGTCAGGCCGGCTGATGGTGTTTCTTTCTGGATAGTGTAAGGATGGACGTTTGTGCCCGTAGTTTCAGTATTTAAGGTTTGACGAAAAAACGAATCATGGTTTATAGTTTAAAACAATAATTATATTCTTACCACCCTTTCCTTCATCTGCTTTTTCCATTAGCAGCTTCGGTGATCTTTCCCCAACTTCAGCAAAGTGAGGCCATTCCATGGAGCAGAAACCTACGTCCCGGATTCACCTTCGGGAGTTCAAGGCCATCAGTCATGCCATTTCCACCTACGAGGATCTGACCGTACTGAATCAGCATCTTGTGGAGGGAATATGCAGCTCCTTCCATATCAAAGCCTGCAGTATCTTTCTGTACGACGATAGGGAAAACCAGCTTTTTCGCGTGACAAGCTGTGGGCTGAGTGAGGAATATCTCCGCAAAGGTCCTATTATTGTTGATGATAACAAAAATCGTGAAGCACTGTCCGGAGAGGTTGTTTTTTATCAGGATTTACGAAACGATGGCCGGGTATTGTTTCCTGAGGCAGCCATGGCGGAAGGCATTTTGTCTATGCTTTCTGTACCCATTAAGTACCACGATCATGTGCTGGGGCTACTGAAAATGTACCATAGCGATCACTGGATTCTCCATGAGGATGATCTGGATGTTTTCTGTGTGCTGGCTGCCCATCTGGGGCTTCGAATTGAGCATACGGGGCTTAGAAATTTTTTTGAAATGGTGAAAACCGCTGCGGCCAGTCTTCCTCTGCGTATGATGCAGGGCCTTGGCGTATGAAAGCTGGCCGGATTGTTACGGATACCACAGGTTTCTTTGAAATTACATCCGGTGATATTATTGAAATAGGCGGCCGCAGGTTTCGGGTTACGGGCAATGAAATGGAACGTCGTTTTGGCGTGGAAGATCCGAAATACTGGGTGAAACGGGTGGTCGAGGACGCCACCGGAGCCCGCAAAATCGTTAAGCTTTCTTTTCTTGAGACCTTTCAAACCACCATTTCCGGTGTCCCTATCCGTTGCTTCAGGGATCCGGATAAGGAAGGCGACATTCTGGATCTGGTGCGCGGCAGACCTGATTTTATGCAGGGAGAAGTGTTCCGGGACAGCAGAGGGAATAACATCCGTGTGCTGGATGTGGTACGGGGTGCCAATTTTTACGTGGCGATGGGTGATTATTATTCCATGCCCCACAGGGCGTATTATGAGAAAATTCTTCCGGGAATGCTGGCAAAGCTTCTGGAAGCCTGCCGTTCCATCCGCTTTCTTCATATGAATGGATTTCGCCACGGGGATATACGGAATGACCATCTCATGATTGAAAAAAAGACGGGCAACTATGTCTGGATTGATTTTGATTATGACTATGACGCACCGGAAAATCCCTTTAGTCTGGATCTCTTCGGGCTGGGTAATCTTCTGCTTTATGCCGTGGGTAAGGGTTTTCATGATCTTTATCTTATTCGTCATGAACCGGATATTTACGGTGATTTTTTTGATCAGATCACAGAAGAAGATATGTCTCTTCTGGATGCCAGCCGTTTTGTCAATCTTCGTAAGCTCTATCCCTACCTG